>CAIYGI010000113.1 GCA_903925685.1 uncultured bacterium | reverse complement strand
GGCGATCAGCGCACTCCTCGCAGATTTAACCCACGCCGCTTTTTACCACCCTGAAACCGGCGCGCGTTTGATCTACGAACTCGCCTGATAAATACCAGAAAAGTGCCAACTCATTTTCCTCCGAGATCAGGAAGTGTGACCTTCCACCTTCCACCCTCCACCTCCCACCCTCCACCCTCCACCCTCCACCCTCCACCCTCCACCTTCCACCCTCCACCCTCCACCTTCCACCCTCCACCTTCCACCCTCCACCTACCACCTTCGTTCGCTCACCCATGCCTGACGGCCGGATGGGGGTGGCGGTGGCGGAGAATGTGCGGGGTTTCCAGGCCGTGGGCCAGCATCAGCGGCTCATCGGAAAGCAGCTCCGCGGGCGGACCGTCGGCGATCACGGCGCCGCGGTCGAGCACGATTGCCCTTGTGCAAAGTTCCACGACCATTTCCAGATCGTGCGTGGCGATCAGGCGGGTCACGGGCAGCGCCGCCAGCACGGACTTGAGTTCCCGCCGTCCGCGGGGATCGAGGTCGCTGGTGGGTTCGTCGAACGCCAGCACCCTGGGCTGGCAGGCCAGCACGCCGGCCAGACAGACGCGGCGTTTCTCGCCGCGGCTTAAATGGTGGGGCGCGCGCCGTTCGTAGCCGGCCAGTCCGACGCGCGCCAGCGTTTCGCGCACGCGCGCCTCCAGCGCCGGGCCTTCGAGTCCCATCTGCCGCGGACCGAAGGCCACGTCCTCGCTCACGGTGGGGCAGAAAAGCTGGTCGTCGGGGTCCTGGAAAAGCAAACCGACGGCGCGCCGCGCCGCCGTCAATCCGGCGGCGTCCACCGGCGCGCCGCCGACGAAGACCGCGGCCTTGCCGGCGGGCGGAGGGGCGTCGGGCAGCAGCCCGTTCAGGTGCAGGAGCAGCGTGGATTTTCCGGCGCCGTTGGGACCGATCAGGGCCACGCAGGCGCCCGCCTCGATTTCGAGCGTGATGTTGTCGAGCGCGGGGGTGCCGTCGGGATAGACGTAACTCAGGCCGGCGATGCGGATGGCGGCGCTCATGTCCAGCCCCGCGCGCTCATGGCGGCATAGACGCGCTCCGCGCGCCCGGTCGTGCGCACGAAAAGCTGGCCCGCCGTTCGTCCCAGTTCCCGCCAGGTCCGCCGCCGCTGCGCGGGCCCCACGCTGCGCGCCCGGCGGGCCCGTTCCAGGCGCAGCGTTTCCTCGCGCAGCAGAAACAGGTAACGGTAGGCCAATCCCAGCGTGGTCGCCAGCAGCGCCGGCAGGCGCGCCCGTCGCAAGGCCCGCAACAATTCCGGGAACGAAGTGGTGGCGGTTATCAGCAGCATCACGAGCAGGCAGAGCGTGGCGCGCGCCAGCAGCGCGCCGAAACGGCGCGGTCCATCGGGGCCGGCCAGCGCCGCCAGCGCCACCCCCGCCGCGAGCGGCTCCAGCCACAGCAGACGGCGCAGCAGCGCCGCCGCCGGCAGCCGGGCGGCGAGCAGCACGGCGAGCAGTGCCGCCAGCAGCGCCGCGTAACCGCGCCAGGCGGGCAGCGGCAGGGCCAGCGTGACAACGATTGCCGCCAGGGCGAGCGCCAGTTTCAGACCGGCGGGCGCCCGGTGAACCGGACTCAGGCCCGCGCTCAGCCGTTCCCACTCGATCGTGCGCTTCATGTAGGATTCAAAATACCATTCCAGCAGGGCGGCGGCAAGATTGGGCGGCGCACAAACGGCGCAAATCGCGCCGCAAAAAAGCCGCCCCCACCGGGGAGCGGCTTTGCGGCGGTCAATGGGAACACCGTTTAGAAACCGTAGACGGGTCTCAACTGATCCGTGGTGGGCAGCGCGTTGTAGTACTCGCCGCGCGGACCGATGTACTGGTTGCCGGATCTGCGGATCACGACCGGCGTGGTGCTGCCGTTGGAGTTGTTGACGTTGATGATGGTCGTCAACGCCTGCTCCTGCACGGACTGCAGTTGCGCGTTCATCTGGGCATTGTTCCTGTCGGCCTTATCCGACTGCTGGCCAATTGCGGCGCCAAGCAGTGTCCCCACCAGGGCGCCCGCAATCGCGCCTTCGCCGCGATTGAGTCCCCTGATATTGTTCCCGGCCATCATGCCCAGCCCCGCGCCCAGGCCGCCGCCGATGACGGCGTCCGTGGCCGTGTTAGGACTCTGATTCGCGGTTTCGCATCCGCCAACCAGCATTGCCGCGCTGACCATCCCAACTGTACACATACGAGCGATCATCTGAAACCTCCTTGTGTCCGGCGCCCTTCGCCGAGTGCGACACACGGGAGAAAGTATATGCCGGCTGATCCGGTTGCGTCAAGTGGGCTGCCTGAAGCAGGCGCGCCAAACGCGGGAAACAGTGCGTCATGCCGTTTTGGCGCCCCGGCGCTGGCCGATCTTTTCCCACCTCTTTTCCCGCCGATTACAAAAAAATTACTTTTTGCGTTGACAGGCGCAAACGGTACGCTATACTTTGAATTGGCTTGAGTAATAATAAGGTGTCAGCAATGCAGGAGGATCAGTCATGAAAGTTCGATTTATTCAGGGTATTGTTGCGGCAGCCGTCTTGTCAGCGGGGTCTTTGGTCTACGGCCAGACCAGCAATGCCATTCCTTATGAGCAAACGTTCGAGGCGATGACGGAAGGTCAGAGCATCCTCTTGCCCGACTTCAGCAATGGCTGGTATGCCGACACGAATTCCCAGATGGTGGCCATCGCGACCAACGTTTCCTATACGTGGGCCGGCGGGATGGTGCTGCATCCGGTCACGAATGCCGCCCACACGAAGGTGCTGTACTTTTCGAACGCCAGCATGAGCAACGAGTTCAAAATTTGCGACCCACTCTCGCCCACGAATACGACCATGGACTTCATGGTCCAGGCCATTGGACTTCAGGATGTGAATTCCAATAGCGTTGCAGACTGCCAAACGGCGCTTTATCTGGACACGAACGGATTCGTTAATGTCTGGTACGGGCTCGATAACTCCAGCACCAACAATGCCTGGATGACTTTTACGAATATGCCGGCGCTGGGCACGTCGAGTTGGGCGCGCGTCACGGTTGCATTCGATTACATTACGGATCAGGTGAATTTCTACCAGTACTTCATGGTTAAGGTTAACGGGGTTGCCCTTCTGCCGCCAAATGGGCTGGGTTACATCAAACAGTCTGGGTATTTCGATCAGGGTCCCAGTGGTAATTGGCTTATCACGGCAAATCAAAACGCCAAGCAGGTTCGCGCCTTCGCTCTCAGCGGTTCGGGCATGCTGGACGATTTTGTGGTCACGACCAATGAAGTGACGAACTTCTACGGCGAATCCTTCCTGCTAACCGGCAGCGCGGGCGCCAACGGCACGATCACGCCGGCCAACGCCACGGTGACGTTAGGTGGAAGTCAGCTTTTCGTTATCACGGCGTCGAACTACTATCGCATCGCTTCGCTGACCACCAACGGCACGCCCGTGGTCGGCATGACCTTCGATAACGGCAGCGTGGCCACCAACTTCACCTGGAGCAACGTGCAGGACAACGGCGCTTTGAACGCGCTCTTCACGGCGCAGTTGGCCACCAACGCGGCGGCAACGCCCTACTGGTGGCTGGCGCAGTTCGGCTTGACCAACTACAACGCGGATGCCGTTGCCGACCAGGACCATGACGGCCTGCAGGCCTGGCAGGAATTCATTGTCGGCACCGACCCGACCAATTACGCCTCGGTGCTGAAGGTGCTGAGCGTCACGTCGGACGGCGTGAACGACACCGTGAAATGGCTGAGCGCGCCCGGCTCGCCGAACTACAACCTGTTTTACAGTCTCAACCTGACGAACGCGCTCAACGGCTGGGCGCCCTCCTCGAACAACATCGTTCAGACCGCGCCGACCAACACGATTACCATCGCGCAGCCCGGGCAGCCGGTCTACTACAAGGTATCCGTTACCAACTGACGGAATCCGCCAAGGCGGATTCCGGGAGCGCCGCGGGGCAATCCGCGGCGCTCGTTTTTTTTACCGCGCTTGCTTTCCCGACGCAGCCGCGCTATATTTCCAACCTATGATTAACACGTCATGTTCATTGCGGGTGCTTGTCATGGACGACGAGCATACCATCCTGAAAGTGTACGCGCTCCTGCTCTCCAAACTGGGACACAAGGCGGTCTGCGCCATCAGCGTGGATGCGGCTTTGACGGCCTTCAAGGACGCACAGGCGGAAGGTCATCCGTTCGATGTGGTCATACTGGACCTGAACATGGGCGAGGGCGAGGGCGGACGGGAGGCGCTGGCGGCCATGCGCCTCGTCGATCCCGGCATTCGCGCGATCGTTTCCAGCGGCTTGTCGAGCCGGCGCATGGCGGCCGAATGTTCCCAGCACGGATTCAATACCAGCATTTCCAAGCCCTTCTGCGCGCAGGCTGTCGCGGACGCCTTCAAGCGGATCATGTAACTGCCTGCATGAGCCACGAATTCCGCATTGTTTTCGAGCCATCCGGGCGAAGCGTTTTCGCGCTGCCAGGAACGGTTGTGCTCGAGGCCGCCGCCCGCGCCGGCTTTATCATCCAGACCCCCTGCGGCGGCAACGGCACCTGCGGCAAGTGCCTCGTAAATGTGCGCAGCGGCAAGTGCCCGCCGACCGACGCCGAGATCCGCGCCCTCGGCGTTGAGCGTGTGGCGGAGGGCTGTCGCCTGGCCTGCCAGGCGCGGCTGACCGGGCCGGCGACGATCGAGATTCCCGACAGTTCGCTTTTCGGCGCCCAGCAGCAGATTCTCACCGCCGACTCTGGCGGACCGGTGGCGGTCGTGCCGCGTGTTCGCAAGCACTACATAGCGCTCGGTCCGCCGAAAATGGGCGAGCCGCTTTCCGACCTCGAACGCCTGCGGCGGCGTCTTCCCGAAGGCGCGACGCGCCTGGCGGCCTTGCGCACGCTGCCCGGCGCGCTGCGCCGGTCAGGCTTCGCCGTCACCGCCGTCGAAGTGGACGGCGAGCTGATCGCGGTCGAAGCGGGGGACACTTCCAGTCAGTGCTACGGGGTCGCCTTCGACATCGGCAGCACGACGCTCGTCGGCACGCTGGTCAACCTGATCACCGGCGCCGACCTGGCGCTGGCGTCGCGGGTTAATCCGCAAACCTCCTTCGGCGACGACGTGGTGTCGCGCATCCAGCTCTGCCGGACCGAACCAGGCGGCCTGGCCCGCTTGCAGGGCGCGGTGCTGGAGGCGGTCAACAAAATGCTCGACGAGGTGGCCCGCAAGGCCGACGTCTCGCGGCAGAACATCTACGAGGTTGTCTTTGCCGGCAACACGACGATGCAGCAGATATTGTGCGGAGTGGACCCCTCGGCGCTGGGGGAAATTCCCTTCATCCCGGCCTTCCGGAACGCGGTCGAAATGCGCGCTTCCGACCTGGGACTGCATACCTACCCGGAGGCCTGCGTGCATGTCTTTGCCCAAATCGGGGGCTTTGTGGGCGGCGATACGGTGGCGGGCATCATCGCCACGCGCCTGGACGAGGCGGTGGAACCGGCGCTGCTGGTGGATATCGGCACCAACGGCGAGATCGTGCTGGCCGCAAAAGGGCGCATGCTGGCGACCTCGGTGGCGGCCGGCCCGGCTTTCGAGGGGGCGCGGATTGTCAACGGCATGCGCGCCGCGCCGGGCGCCATCGAAAAGGTGATTGTCAATGGCGACCTGAAGATGAATGTGATCGGCAACGTCAAGCCGGCGGGGCTTTGCGGCACGGGACTGATCGATGCCGCCGCCGAGCTGCTGCGGCTGGGCGTGCTGGACACCACCGGCCGCATCCTCGCTCCGGAAGAAGCGCCCGCCTCGCTGCCCGACCCGATCAAGCGGCGTCTGATCCGCGGCCACGGCGGGGAGTTCAGCGTCTTGCTGGCCGGCCCCTCCGAAAGCGCCACGGGCCAGCCGCTCTTGCTTTATCAGCGCGACATTCGCGAGTTGCAACTGGCCTGCGGCGCCATCCGGGCGGGGATCAACATTCTGCTCGGCATGCTGAACTTGAAGCCCGGCGACCTGGGTTCCGTTTTGCTGGCGGGGGCTTTTGGCAACTTCATCCGGCGCAGTAACGCCCGGCGCATCGGCATGCTGCCCGCCATCCCCTGTTCGCGCATCCGTTTCGTCGGCAACGCCGCCTCGTTCGGCGCCAAACGCGCGCTGCTTTCGCGGGTCGAGAAGGATTACGCCGACCGTGTTTTTCTGTCGGTCGAACATGTGGACCTCTCGATCAGTCCGGATTTCCAGATGGAATTCGCCGCCGCCATGATGCTGCCCGAGGCGGACGAGGCGGGAGACTGCGGTGCGGAGTGAGGTCAGAAGAAAGCGGAAAGCGGAAAGCAGAGGGCGGAGGGCGGGAAGAAAGCGGAGGTCGGAGGTCAGAGGTCGGAGGCCGTAAGGAAATGATAATTAATTCGGCGAAAGATTTGAAGGTATATCGGGAAGCGTACGAACTCGCGATGGATATCTTCCAATTGAGCAAACGGTGGCCAGCGGAAGAAAAATATTCCCTGACCGATCAACTTCGCCGGAGTTCTCGGTCGGTCTGTTCCAATCTTCGTGAAGCCTGGGCAAAAAGGCGTTACGCGGCAAATTTCGTCAGTAAACTTACGGATTGTGACGGTGAAAATAGCGAGACCGATACTTGGCTTGATTTCGCCAAAGATTCGGGATATTTGTCAGCCGGTGATCATATGCAACTAACTCAAGCATGCAAAAAATCGGCGGTATGCTTGGCTCTATGCTGAAAAAACCATCTTCATTCTTACTGCACGCCGACCTCTTCTGACTTCCGACCTCTGACCTCTGACTTCACACTTCCTGATCCCGTGCTGTAATTACGCATGTTTTTGCGAACTGCCCGGAAAATGACATGGCACTTTTTGACGCGTGACAAGTAAAGCGGCGTGGTGAATTCTTTGGGGCGAACAAACGGTCCCACAAAGGATC
>CAIYGI010000112.1 GCA_903925685.1 uncultured bacterium | reverse complement strand
GCCGCGTCATCCCCAAACCATTCCACAAACTCCTGGTACGTGCGCGGATAGTCGATTCCGGCCTTGGGTCCTATGCGGTCGTCCATGCCCACGGACACTACACCTTGTGGTCGTTTGCGTCAAGTGGATACCCCCTTTAATCCAATTTCGGGAGCGGGCAGGGTTTCAACAGGATCGTGGAGAGCCAGTTCATCAACGCCAGCGCCAGTTGACTGGCGCAAAGCAGGAAAACAAGCGTGAAGAACACGAGTTTCCAACCATGCACTTCGAGCGTCAGCGCCTGTTGCGCAAACCAGAACGTGGCAAGCAAGGCTATGGCCACGATGCCGCCCGCATAATAGGTCAGGGGGTAACGGTGGATGCTTCGTTCCCGGATGGTTTTCCAGGGCCACCTTACCTTCACAGAGCGTCCCAGCACAGACCGCCCAGTGTCGATCAAGTAAAAGCCCACATGCGCGGTCCGGTCGTCGCGCCCCTTTTGCCGGGCGCTGTCCGCGGCCAGCTGGATGGCCTTTTGCGCGATGTCCGCCTCCGGCAACCTGCCGTAGCGGGCAAAAAACTCCACCGCATGGCGATAGCGATCGCGTGTCGAAAAATCCATGCTGGTGTAAACGCCGGCTGGATCGGAGCGCAAGGTCGCCTCGACCAAACTCAGCGCTTCCACGAACTCTTTCCAGTCCATGGCGCTCAGGAAACGAAGGCTGGCAATACTGTGACTGACGGAAACCTGGTCGGCAGCCTGATTCTGACTCTCCATCTGCACGAGCTGTTCGATCGACAACCCTTGTTCGACGAGGCGCTGTTCGAGCCATCTGCGCGCCAGATGCAAGACCGGACTTTGCCGGGACAAACGCTGGCAAAATTCCGCCACGAACGAACTTGAGACGGGCAGATCGGATTTCGCCATGTCCGCCACAACCACGACGAGGTGCGACGGGTTCTGTTCCGCCATCGCCTGCAACCGGTCCACCCACAAAGCCGCAAGGTCGTGCTCAGTCCGCGCAATGATCAGACGGGTGGTGATACGCTGCAGATTTTCAATCAGTCCCAGGCGCAGCATGATCGGAATGGCCCACAACTCGCCCAGTTTCAGTGAGCTTGCCGTTTGGTAGGCGGCGATAAAGGCGCTGAGCGGCCCCGCATCGATCTGGGCATCCACATGCGAGATCAATTCGAGCACGATGTCATATACGCGCGGCAGTCCGGCGCAAGGGCCGTTCAAGAGGCGCGGCAACTCCCGGCTGTAGCCGCGGGGCAGGTGCCGCCTGGCCAGATGAATCTGCTCTTCGATCAGGTAGAAATTATCCAGCAGCCATTCGGCGGCGGGGGTGACGCGCCTGCTTTGGGCTACGGCAAGGGTCTCGCGATTGAAGGATCTAAGAATCTCTTCGTTTTGCCCCAACCGCGCCAGCAGGCGGTTCGAACTTCTTTTGGTGACCACCTGGTGACTGGCGGCGAGCGTCCGGGCATGCCGCGCCAATTGTTCGACACTGAACAACTCGGCCCGCAAGGGCGGCTCGTTCTCGCCGGGGCGCGAACGAGCATGTCCGGCCACCCAGTTTTGAAGACGTAAAGGCAGAATCTGCATATATGCTTGCTGTCAGTTGCGATTCGCTGAAAATCATGCGCTTGCGCAAGTGACGGTACAATGGGGTGTTACCCTCCCTTGCGGTTTGGGTATATAATGCGAAGAGAGATCCATGCCTTTAATCAACAATGACCAGCGAATAGAGGCGCTGACAGCCGCTGTTGACGCGGCCGCATGGTTGTGCAAGGGTTTCGAGCGCTCGCTAATCTGTTGAGCGGAGGACACATGAAGTTGGTTCGCGAAGAATTGGTGGCCTATGGGGTGAAAATCGCGCGCGCTGGCCTGGTCGCTGGTGCCGGCGGGAACCTCAGCGCCCGCGAAGGCAACATCGTCTGGATGAAGCCAAGCGGGTTTGCGCTGGATGAACTTGCGCCGGACGACCTGTCGGGCATGGATCTCGCCACGGGTGTGCAAATACAGGGCATACAAAAGCCGACTTCCGAGGTTAATATGCACCTGGCCATTTACCGGAAACGGCCGGATGTGGCCGCGGTGTTTCATACGCACTCGCCGTGGGCCTCGGGCGTGATCAGCGCCGGCGTCGAACTCAAGGCCATGTTCGCGGAATTTGTCAACGACCTGGGCCGGACGGGCACGCTGCCATACATCACGCCCACGACGCAAAAACTTGCCGATGCCATGGGGGACTTTGCCGCGACGCACGATACGATCTTCATGGTGAACCATGGGGTTCTGGCAGTGGGCGTCACCATGAAACAGGCCTACTTCCGCGTCGTGGTGACGGAAGATGCCGCCAAGTCGTTCGTGGCCGCCTCGATCGTCGGAAAACCCAGACTGTTCACGCAAGCCCAAATCGACGATATTCTGTCGCTGGATGCGGTCAAGCACAGGACGAAAATGGTGGAAAAACAGAACTGAGCATCGTAGGTCGAACCAGCAATCAAGGAGACGCTGTCATGCCGGAAGCAGAAAGTCCCGCAAGCGACGAGCAACGCTACCAAGCAGAAATCCCCATGCAGACGCCCGGCTTTTTCCTGAAAGGCTGCGGGCAACTGGACTGGGGCATGAAAAATCGCCTGGCCCGGGTCTTCGATCCGAAATCCGGCCGCACGGTCATGCTGGCCGTCGACCATGGGTACTTTCAGGGGCCGACAACGGGCTTGGAACGGATGGACCTCAACATCGTTCCGCTGGCGCCGCTCTGCGATGCCCTGTTCTGCACCCGCGGCATCCTGCGCTCCACCATCCCGGCTGACAACCGGCAGCCGGTGGTGCTGCGCGCCAGCGGCGGGCCGAGCATCCTCAAGGAACTGTCCAACGAGGAGATCGCCATGGATATCGAAGACGCCATCCGCCTCAACGCGGCGGGCATCGGCATCCAGGTCTTCATCGGCGGCGAGTTCGAGACGCGCTCCGTGCACAACATGACGAAACTGGTGGACATGGGAAACCGCTACGGCATGCCCGTGATGGCCGTGACGGCCGTCGGCAAGGACATGGTGCGCGACGCCAGATACTTCCGCCTGGCGTGCCGCATCTGCGCCGAGCTCGGAGCCCACTATGTGAAGACCTATTTTGTGCCCGACGGCTTCGGAACGATCACGGCCTCGTGCCCGGTGCCCATCGTCATGGCCGGCGGCAAGAAACTGCCCGAGTTGGAGGCGTTGACCATGGCCTATCGCGCGGTCCAGGAAGGCGCGTCCGGGGTGGACATGGGCCGGAACATCTTCCAGAGCGATGCGCCAAAGGCCATGATCGCGGCCATCCGGGAAGTAGTCCACAACAACATGAAGCCGGCCAGGGCTTTCGATCTCTACCGCGGCCTGAAAGCGAAAAAGGGCGCGTAGATGCCGGCTGCATCCATTCAGAGTCACCTCCGCCAGCTCGTTCCCGCGATTAGCGTCGGCGTATTGACGGCCGACATGATGTCGCTGGGGAGCGAGCTTCGCCTGCTGGAACAGTCCGGCGTCAAGTTGCTGCATTTCGACGTCATGGACGGCTGTTTTTGCCCGATGCTGACCTTCGGTCCCCCGTTCATCAAGGGAATCAGGACATCCCTGCTCAAGGATGTTCACCTGATGATCGAAAGTCCGTTGGAAAAACTGGAAGCGTTTGCAGCGGCCGGCGCGGATATGATCACGGTACACCTGGAGGCATGCCGGCACCCGCTCAGGGTCATGCAGGTTCTGGGACAGATGACCAACGTCAACGAACCTGGTCGCGGCATCCTGCGCGGACTGGCGCTCAATCCAGCTACACCCGTCGAATCCGTCGAGCCGCTGCTGCAGGATCTGGATATGGTAACGCTGCTGGCGGTGAACCCCGGTTGGGGCGGGCAAAAATTCGCCGCGACCACGCCGGCCAGAATGGAGAAGCTGCTGGCCCTTATTCGGGCGTCCGGGCGGGATATTCTTGTCGGGTTGGACGGCGGGATCACGCGGAATAATGCGGGCAACGCGGCACGGATGGGCGCCGACATTATTGTCGCCGGAAGCGCGGTCTTCGATGGCGGGAACGCCGCCGGGAACATCCGCGAAATGCAGGCTCTGATCGCGGCGGCCCACAAAGTTTAAGGGAGTCCCTGTGACAACGAAAAACATGCAGGCGGATCGCAAGACAACCAAGGATCTGGCTCTCGTGACGCCGGTGCTGCGCGGTTTGCTGGCGGGCCTTTCCGGGAATGAAGACGATCCCTTCGTTCGCGTCATCCTGGCCGTGCGCCACGGAAAACCCGCTGCTGGAGTCAAGCCGCCGCTCGCGATCGATGCGGGGCAGACCGACGTGACCTCCGACGCGTTCCATGCCACGTTGCGCGGGGCCATCGAGCGATACCAGGAACGCAACGGGACACTGCCGACGCAATTAACCATCACGGGCCTGGGGTTGCTTCAGGTCGTGAAAAACGCGGCCGCGGCGAACCGCCGTTTGCAGAACAAAGTGGCGGTGGTCACAGGCGCCGCCGGCGCCATTGGCGCCGGGATCTGCCGGGCCTTGCTGGAAGGCGGCTGTCATGTGGCGGCCACCGATATCGCGCAGGCCAACCTGGACGATTTGGTTAACGAACTGAAGGCGGGCGCAAACGGCCGGATCATCGGCGTGCGCATGGACGTAACCGATCGCGAGTCCGTGGTCGAAGGTTTCGAACGCGTCATCGGAGCGTGGGGCGGGATCGACCTGGTGGTGGTCAATGCCGGAATCGCCATGGTCTCATCGTTGCTCGATATGGATCCCGAGGCGTTTCGCAGGTTGGAGAAAGTAAACGTGGAAGGCACGCTTCTGACGCTCGCCGAGGCCGGCCGGTGTATGAAGCGTCAGCGAACCGGCGGGGACATCGTGCTGGTGTCGACCAAGAACGTCTTCGCGCCCGGCGCCCAATTTGGCGCTTACAGCGCCACCAAGGCGGCCAGTCACCAACTGGCCCGCATCGCGAGCCTGGAATTCGCGCCCTTCGGAGTGCGCGTGAACATGGTGGCGCCTGACGCGGTGTTTTCGGACGGAAACCGGAAATCGGGTTTGTGGGCGGAAGTCGGGCCTTCGCGCATGAAAGCCCGTGGTCTGGACGAAAAGGGCCTGGAAGAGTACTACCGCAGCCGCAACCTGCTGAAGGCCCGGGTTACGGCGGCCCACGTGGCGAATGCGGTGCTATTCTTCGCCACGCGGCAAACGCCGACGACCGGCGCCACCATCCCCGTGGACGGAGGGCTTCCTGACGCCACGCCACGCTAAACCTTGTTTTCATCCAAAAACCGCTTGAGCTTCGCCGGTCGGATATGGTAAATAGGTGGGCTCACGAGAAGGGGGACCGCATGTCTGATTGGAGCGCGTTTTTGGACCGCGATAACGGCGGCGTCTGGGAATGGTTTCGCGAACGCCTGGGGGCGGGAGCAGCGGCTGAAGAAATCGCCGGCTTTTTGGAGGCCCTGCATCGTAAAGACCGGACAACGCTGGCGGAAGACATCGCAACCGATTGGGAAACGGCGGTCACCGGCGTGGCGGGCCGCGAAGCGGAATGCCTGGCCATCTGGCGCATGCGGGCCGGCTGGGAAGGCGGCGACGCGGCGGCGGTGGCCCGCGCTGGCGAAAAACTGGCTGCGCTTTACCGCAAGGACGGCCGGCGCCGACGAATGGTTGAAGGCGCTGGATTCGACAAAGGCATCGGACGCGACGAGGCCTTCCGCCGCTTCGGACTGCTGCTGCGCCTGGCACCCAAGACCTTCGTGCTGGATAAAAGCTGGGGCTTCGGCGTGGTGCGCGAGCTGGACGATTTTTACGGCAAGGTGGTGGTGGATTTCGCGCGCAAGCAGGGACATGAAGTCACCTTCGCCTACGCCGGCGAGAATTTTGAACTGCTGGACAACGCCCATTTTTACGCCCGTAATCACAGCGAACCGCATGGCATCGCGACGCTGGCGCGGGACAATCCGGCCGAACTGGTCAAGCTGGCGCTGCGCAGTTTCGGCCCGCTGACCGCGCCAAAACTCCAGGAATTGCTCTGCGCCACGGCCGTGCCGGCGAAGGACTGGAAGCCCTTCTGGGACAACGCCCGCAAGGCGCTCAAGAACGATCCCTGCGTATCCGTCCCGGCCAAACGCAGCGAGCCTATGCGCGTGCTGGCGCAGGAGAAGAATTACGGCGACGACTGGTTCGTAGCCCTGGGCGGGGAACGCGACATCGATCGCATTTTTGAGCGCCTGAAGGAACTGGCGTCCCAACTCGCACCGGCCGGGTTGACGCCCTCGCAAAGGGACGCCGTCGGCGAACGCCTGGCCTATGTCATCCACGCGCGCGGCGACCGCGACGCCGCACTGCGCATGCGGGCCGTCATGGCGGCCGATTTTTGGAGCGTCCCGCCGGAACGGGTGAACACGGCGGCCGAACGCCGGCGCTTGCTGTCGGCGCCGCTGCTGCTGGATGCGCTGCAAGCCCTGCCCGCGCGTGAAGGCGGCGCGTTGCTGGCCTTCCTCTCCGGCGACGGGCACGAGTCCGATTTGAACGCCTGCCTGATCGAACTGCTGCCTGAATTGCCCAGCGCGCCGCTCAACGAAGCCATGGATTTCCTGATCGAACACCAGCAGCAGACCGCCGTCGCGGCGCGCCTGCGCGCACTTGTGAGCGGACGGGTGCTCGGCGTCGAATTGCTCTACTGGTTGTCCAGGCACACCGAGATCATTACAGAATGGAAGCTGGGCGCCACCTCGGAATTGCCCTTTATGATCATGGCCGTTTTAGAGCCATATTACAACGGCGACCAGCTGCGCACGGCGAATCAGCTCGAAGCGCGCCTGCAGGACCGCGAGTGGCTGGCCGGCATGACGGCCACCATGACCCACCTGCAGCGCGTCAGCATGATCCAGTACCTGCGCGACGCCGCGGGACGCACAACCGTGGATACGCAGAGCCTGATCGCGCGGTTGGTCATACTCCACCCGGAACTCAACGAGTTGCTCGCGGCATCGGACAAGCCATCGCATCCCCAGCACAGTCTGACCTCGTGGCGCAAGCACCGTGAAAGGCAAGCCCAGTTGCAGAAATTGATTAACGAGGAAATACCGCGCAACAGCCGCGACATCGGCCAGGCGCGCAGTTATGGGGACTTGAGCGAAAATTACGAATTCAAGGCCGCCAAGGAACAGCAAAGCATCCTGATGCATCGTCAGGCGCAGTGGGAAGCCGATCTGCAGAACGTCCGCGGCACCGATTTCCGCGGATTCTCCGCAACCGTCGCCGGGATGGGCGTAACGGTCGCCCTGGAATATGCCAACGGCCGCGCCGAGACTTTTCACATTCTCGGCGAGTGGGATCAGGACCTGGCGCTCGGCATTATCTCCTGCAGCAGCCGCATGGGACAGGTGCTCAAGGGACACAAGGCTGGCGACGATGTGATGGTGCCCGATGCCAACGGCGATGTCACCGCGCGCATCGTTTCGGTTAAAACTCTTCCCGACACGATACTGGCGTGGGCGCGCGGAGATTGATGAACAGGCAAGGTGTGAAATAGCAAATAACGGAGCTGTGCAACCAATGGCGAAAAAGCAAAGCAAGATCGCGAGCGCGAAAAACAAACCCGGCAAGGCGGCTAAGTCGACCGCCAAAAAGACACCTTCCGGAAAACCAGCCGTGCCGCCGGTCAAGGCGGCGCATGCCAAGGCCCCCGTGTCGAAGGCCCGCCCCACCCAACGTGCGGCGGCCAAGCCTGGCGTTTCCAAAGCCAAACCTGCCCAACGCGCTGCGCCAGCAGTCAAACCCGGGCAACAAGCGCCCGTCAAGGCCGCGGCGACGCATGCGGCGATAGACCAGAAAACGCTCGACCAAATCCACGCTCTGCTGGTGCGCATACGCGATCGCCTGAGCGGACAGATCCATTCGCAGTCCAACGATTCGCTCAAGTATGTTGACGACGCATCGTCCGAAGATCGCACCGACGATTTCGACCGTGAATTCGCGCTCAACCTCGTCAGTTCCGAACACGATGCGCTCTTCGAGGTCAACTCGGCGCTGCGGCGGATCGAAGATGAGAACTATGGGCTGTGCGACGGCTGCAGCCAGCCGATCGAGAAAACCCGCCTGCGCGCCCTGCCGTTCACCCGCATGTGCATCAAGTGCCAGTCCGAACACGAGCGCGGACGCAAGCGCTTCCGTCCCTTCGGCGAAACGATCTCGCAGTACGAGGAGCCCGCCGGCGATGCCGAGGAGGCCGAGGCGGAAGAGCACGAGTGACCCGCGGGCGTACCGATATGCTGCCGATCTGGCTTGCCTTTGCGATCCTGGCGCTGGACCAGACGACCAAACTATGGGTCCGGGGTGCTTTCCACCCCGGTGAATCCTGGTCCATCGTGCCGGCCTTTTTCAACCTGACCTACGTGCGAAATACCGGCGCGGCCTGGGGCATGCTGGGCGGACTGAACGGCTGGCTGACCGTGCTCTCGGTCGTGCTGCTGATCCTGTTGGTCGTTTTCCGCCGCACCTGGCTCTCCGATTCCCTGGCCCACCGCATCGCCCTGGGCGGACTGATAGGCGGCATTCTCGGGAACCTGGCTGATCGCGCGCGGCTGGGTTTTGTCGTGGACTTTTTGGATTTCTACATCCAGAGATTGAACTGGCATTTTCCGGCCTTCAACGTGGCCGACGCCGCGATTTGCGTCAGCGTCGGGCTCTACCTGCTGACAACCACCTTGTCCCGGCCCGCTTCGTCGCGCGAGCCCGGTGTGTCCCCGCCCCTATGACACTGGCGCCGGGCGCCTATTACCTGGTGGGCCCGACGGCCTCGGGCAAGACTGCCTGCGCCCAACGGCTTGCCGAATCTACAGGCGCGGACCTTTTAAGCGCCGACGCCCTGCTGGTCTACCGCGGCATGGATCTAGGCACGGCCAAACCACCCGCCGCCGAACGAGCCGGCGTGCGCTATGGTGGGATGGATCTCGTTTCACCAGGCGAAACGTGCAGCGTGACCGTGTGGCTCGCCGCGGCGCGGGCCTTCCTGGCGGAAACCAAACGCGCCGGCCGGCCGCTGCTGGTGGTCGGCGGCACCGGATTTTACCTGAAGGCGCTGACCGAAGGTCTGGACGAGGGCGCGCCACCCGATCCAGCCGCGCGCGCCCGCTGGCAGGCGGTCTTCGATCGATCAGGCGTGGCCGGGTTACAGGCGGAACTCCAGGCGCAGGGCGCGCTGGCCATGGTCCCGCCCGGCGACATGGATAATCCCCGGCGCCTGATGCGGGCCTTGGAGCGAAGCGCCGACGGACCCGCCGCACGGCCCGCCAATTGGGTGGCGCCCACCGCAACGGCGACGGCGCCAACCTTCGCCGGTTTGGCCTGGTCGCGGGACGCTTTAGCCGGGCGTATAGAAACCCGCGTGGACGCCATGTTCGCCGCGGGTTTGCTGGATGAAGTGGCGCGCCTTATGTCCGCCGGCCTGGCCTCGGCCACGACAGCCCGCCAGGCCATCGGCTATGCCGAGGCCATCGAGGTGCTGGCCGGACGCATGTCGGAAGCCGACGCACGGGAGCGGACCGCTGCGCGAACGCGACAACTGGCCAAGCGGCAACGCACATGGTTCCGCCATCAGGCCCAGGTGATCTGGATCGATGCGGACCAGGCCAACAGCGTTGAAACTCTGGCGCAACAGGTGTATTCCGTCTGGCAACAGACAGGGCCAGCCCCCTGGCCGGAGTAATTGGTGTAGGATAATGTTAAGCAAATACATGGAGAACACGTAATGCGACGCAAACCACTGGCACGGGAAGCGACGGACGCTTATCAAGTACGTTCGGAACGGTTGAAGGATCTGCCCGAGAACATTCGTCCGCGTGAACTGCTGGAGCGCGTCGGGGTCGAAAATCTCGACGACGCCGCGCTGCTGGCCGTGCTGCTGGGGACCGGCACGCGCGGGCTCAATGTGCTCGACCTGGCGCAGCGCCTGTTGCGCCACTATGGAAACCTGACGGCTCTCTCGCGGGCCGATCTGCACGATTTAAGGAGCGCCCCCGAATTGCGCGGCTTGGGCCGCGTCAAGGCCATGCTGCTCAAGGCCGCGCTCGACCTGCCGCGACGGGTCGCGCTGGAAAACCGCGAACAGCGCCCATCCGTGCGCACGCCGGAAGATGCCGCCCGGCTGATGCGCGAGCGCGTCCGCAGCCTGCCCCGGGAGTGCTTTTGGGTGATTCCGCTCGATGCCCGCAACCGCCTGCAGGCCGAACCGGTCGAAATCAGCCGCGGTATCCTGGATGCCAGTCTGGTCCATCCGCGCGAAGTTTTCCAGTCCGCAATCATCGCCGGCAGCAAGGGCATCGTGCTCGCGCACAACCACCCATCGGGCGACCCAACCCCATCGGCCGAGGATATTCGCATCACCCGCCAACTAGTCCAGGCCGGCCGCATCCTGGATATTCACGTCCTCGATCACGTGATCATCGGCCAGCGCAGCGAAACCCGCCCCACCGATTTCCTCAGTTTAAGGGAAACAGGGTTGGTGGATTTTGCCGGTGGAGGATGAGGGGAAGGTGGAGGGTGGAGGGTGGAGGGTGGAGGGTTTTTCGTAATCTCACCGATCCGACAGGCGTTCCGAGAAAGCGCCATTTCTTAAACGCCGCCGTCAGATCCTTCGCCAGTTCCTGCACCCGTTCCTTTCCGTTGATGACGACCACGCCGACGGGGGAAGGCGGAAAGCCCATGGGCGCGGTGGACGACATGGCCAGCAGACGATCGATGATTGCTCTTTCAACAGGATTGTCCTCATAGTGTCGTGTGCTTCTCCTTGCCTGAAGAAGCCCTTCCAAGGCAGCGGTTGTTGCGCGGGCAGCCGCGGGAGGCAGCGGGAAGACATCTTCCCCGGTCATGCCGCGGCCGGTAACGCTAATTGCGCCGCTGGGGCACACCGCCATGCAATGGCCGCAGGCCAGACAGCCGAACTTGCCGTCCGACACGACCACGGGTTTACCGTCCTTCTTGCGAATGCTGAACGACGGGCAAACATCGGCGCAAAGCCCGCACACCGTACACACCGCCTCGTCAATTGACGGAACGACAAACTCAGGCGCCGCTCTTAGCGGTCGCCTGCAGTTTCTTGTTCGCCGTCATACTAGTCTCAGTTCCATGAAAACTGCCTTTGGATCGGGATTGTGTCGGTAAGGGAGAATCCGGGAAAATCCTGCTCGTTCATAGAGTCGGATGGCGTGGTCAAGTTGGGGGACTGTGTCGAGCCTGATTGCGGGATAGCGTAACACTCGCGCTGTTCTGACAATTTCCTCCGTCAGGGTCCATCCAATTCCTCTCCCTTGATGTGAGGGGAGAACGAACATTCGTTTCATTTCGGCATTGCCATCCGTAAGTCGTCGCAGACCAACACACCCGACCCACATATCATCGTCCTGCGCCAATAGCATGGCCCCATTAGGAGGACCGTACATCGTCGACAGAGCCTCCAGTTCTTTTGAGAACCCCTGGAATTCCAGATCGACGCCAAGCCATTTCTGATAAGCGGCGATAAGTTGCCCAGCAATAGCATATTCCTCTGCGGTTTTGGCTCTCTAATAATATTCATTGTATTTGGCGACATGTCACATCATAGCTGGCAGTGACCGGCTGCTCATAATAATTTTCTTGGCGATCCGACCGATCGGACGGATCGGACGGATCGTTCAGATGTCCACCAGACCTTTGCATTCCGGGTAGGCGGTGCAGCCCCAGAATTGTTTTCCGGTTTTCGCGCCTTTTTGGGCGGTACGCAGGGCCATGGGTTTGCTGCATTTCGGGCAAACGGGAATGGGATCCGGCCGATCCGGCGGATCCGACGGATGAGCATTTCTTTTGCGGTTGCGCTCTTCCAGCCGCGCCACGGCCAGTTGTTCGCTGTAACCGCCCTCTTCGATGAATTGCGCTTCCAGCGCCGCTATTTGTTTGTCGAGCAGGTAGTTGGCCTGGTTGATGAGGCAGAGCAAGGCATTCGCGCGAATGGCTGGGTCATCGTGATCAAGCCACCTGGCGTAGAGAGCGTAACGCTGTTCGTCGGTGAGATCGGGCGGATCCGGCGGATCCGACGGATGCTTGCGCCCGATGCTCCGGACGGCCAGCGCTTCGGGGGCATCGGGCGCCCATTTTTGCAGGCGGCGGTGCCGCAGAAAATCTTCGTAGTCGAGCAGCAGTTCCTCCAGGCTGGAGCGGGCCACGTTGACCAGCCGGAGTTCGGTTTGGGACGAGGTGGCGGATGCGCGGCTGCCTTCGGCGATATTCTGACGGCCACTGCGTGCAGCCTGCACCATTTGGTCGCTCATGCGCGAGCGCGGTTCAAGGTAACGTTCGCAAAACCAATAGGTGGCATCGTAAACGATGGTCGCAATCTGGAAACTGCGCAGATCACGGTAGCCTCCGCTGGGCCTAAGTTTGGCCATATTGTCTCCTATGCGGTGAACCACCACCCTCAACCCTTCTTCAACCGCGGTCCTTTTGGTGTGTCTTCGATGACCCAGCCTTGAGCGGCGATTTCCTGGCGCAGGCGGTCGGCTTCGGCCCAGTTTTTGGACTTGCGCGCGGCCTGGCGCGCATCCAGCAGCGCCAGCATCTCTGGCGGCGCCACGGTTGCTTCGGGCTCTAAAAATCCCAGCACGGCGTCCAGGCGCGCCAGCAGCGCCAGGACCGCCGCCGCGTCCGCGGGGGCGACCTGGTTGGCATCTAGCGCCCGGTTGCCGGCCGTCACCAGCGTAAAGAGCGCGGCCAGCGCCTCGGCGATGCCCAAATCGTCGGCCAGTGCGACGCCGAAGGCCGTCTCGGCCTGCACGGCCCAAGGCGGCGGAACGGCGGCGGCCTTGTCGGCGGCCAGACCGGCCAGGCGCGCGCGGAAGGCGTCCAGGCGCTGCAGGGAGGCGCGCGCCGCGTCCAGGGCCACAAAGCTGAAATCCAGCGACTGCCGGTAGTGCGCGCCGATCAGCGCCAGGCGCATTTCGCGACCGCTGTAACCGCGCGCCAGGACGTCGCGCAGGGTGTAAAAGTTGCCCAGCGACTTGGACATCTTGCGCCCCTCGACCACCAGGTGCGCGCAGTGCATCCAGGTGCGCACAAAGGGCTTGCCGGTGGCCGCCTCGGCCTGCGCCAGTTCGTCCTCGTGATGCGGGAAGAGGTTGTCGATCCCACCGGTATGCAGGTCAAAACTTTCGCCCAGATATTTCATGCTCATGGCCGTGCATTCGATGTGCCAGCCGGGACGGCCGCGGCCCCAGGGCGAGTCCCAGGCGATCTCGCCGTCCTGCTCGTCCCAGGCCTTCCAGAGCGCAAAATCGGCGGCATTTTCCTTGTCGTACTCGTCCTGCGCCACGCGCGCGCCGGCCTGCAGTCCGCCGCGGTCGAGATGCGCCAGTTTGCCGTATTCCGGGAAGGCGGCGATGCGGAAGTAGATCGAGCCATCGGCGGAACGGTAGGCGACACCCTTCTCGAACAGGCGCGCGATCAGCGCGATCATCTCGGGTATGTGGTCGGTCGCCGCCGGGTAGTGCTCCGCGGGTTCGATGGCCAGGGTCCGCAGGTCGGCGAAAAAAGCGTCGCGGTAGGGCTGCGTGAAACTTTTGAGCGGTGTGCCCGCCGCGCGCGCGCCGCGGATGGTCTTGTCGTCCACATCGGTCAGATTCATGACCTGCGTGACGCGCAGACCGAAGTACTTTAGCGTCCGGCGCAGCAGATCCTCGAAAATGTAGGCCCGGTAGTTGCCGATGTGGGCAAAATTGTAGACCGTCGGGCCGCAGGTATAGAAGCGCACATGGCCAGGCTCGATCGGGAGCAGTTCCTCGACGCGCTGAGTCAGCGAGTTAAAGACCCTCATGACGCGACGCTCCCATTGCCGCCGTCCGGCTCGGGAACTTCCACCAGCGCCACGGCCAGCGCGGCGATGCCCTCTTCGCGGCCCAGCGCGCCCAGGCCTTCCAAGGTGGTGGCCTTGACCGAAACGCGCGCCGCGGGAATGCCCATGGCGGCGCCGAGGTTGGCGCGCATGGCCGACGCGTACTTGGCGATGCGCGGCGCCTCGGCCAGCAGCGTGGCATCCACATTCTGAACCACGCCGCCGCGCCCGCGCAGCCGCGCCGCCACCTGGCGCAGCAGTTCGATGCTGTCGGCGTCTTTCCAGCGGGGATCACGATCGGGAAAATGCACGCCGATATCGCCGTCGGCCAGCGCGCCCAGGAGCGCATCGGCCACGGCGTGACACAGCACATCGGCATCGGAGTGGCCCAGCAGGCCGGCGGGATGCGGGATCGTGACCCCGCCCAGGACCAGCGCGCGCCCGGGCGCGAAGCGGTGAATATCGTAACCCTGACCGATGCGCAGCATGACCGTTTACTCCACGCCGGGTTTCTTCGGCAGCGCCAGGCGGATGTGCAGTTCGCGCAGTTGCTTTTCGCTGACCTCGCCGGGCGCGCCCATCATCAGATCCTGCGCCTTCTGATTCATGGGGAAGGCGATGACCTCGCGGATGTTGGTCTCGTTGGCGAGCAGCATCACCAGCCGGTCCACGCCGGGCGCGATGCCGCCGTGCGGCGGCGCCCCCAGTTTGAAGGCCTGGATCATGCCGCCAAAGCGCCGGTCCACTTCCTCGCGCGGATAGCCGGCCAGTTCGAAGGCCTTGTACATGACGGCCGGTTCGTGGTTGCGGATCGCGCCGCTGGAAAGCTCCACGCCGTTGCAGATGATGTCGTACTGAAAGGCGCGGATCGCGAGCGGATCCTGGGTGTTCAACGCCTCAAGCCCGCCCTGGGGCATCGAGAAGGGATTGTGGGAAAAGGCAATGGCCTGGGTTTCCGCGTCGCGCTCGAAGAAGGGGAAGTCCACGATCCAGCAGAAGCGGAAGACATCCTTCTCGATCAGGTCCAGATCGCGTCCGAGCTTGAGCCGCAGGTCGCCGCTCAGGCGGCTCGCCAAGGCGGGCGCATCGCAGATGAAAAAAACCACGTCGCCGTCCCCCACCCCGCACTGCGCGGCCAGGGTTTGGAGTTCTTCGGGACTGAGGAATTTGACGATCGGCCCCTTGACCTGCCCGCCCGCCCAGACCAGATAGGCCAGCCCCTTCGCGCCGTTGGCCTGGGCGTACTCGCCCAGTTTGTCGAAGAAACTGCGCGGCTTGTCGGCAATCTTCTTGACCGGAATCGCCCTCACCACGGCGCCATTTTCCACCCCCACGCGGAAGGCGTTGAACTTGGATGCGCGAAAAAAATCGCTCACATCGCGGATTTCGATCGGAATGCGCAGATCTGGCTTGTCGCTGCCGTACTTGACCATCGCGTCGGCGTGGGTGATGCGCCGGAACGGGGCCGCGTCCACCTGCCACTTGCTGAACTCGCTGAAGACACCGTGCAGCACATCCTCGACGACCAGGAAGACGTCGTCCTGCGTGACAAAGGACATTTCCATGTCGAGTTGATAAAACTCGCCCGGCGAGCGGTCGGCGCGGGCATCCTCGTCGCGGAAGCAGGGCGCGATTTGAAAATAGCGGTCGAAGCCCGCCACCATCAGCAACTGCTTAAACTGCTGGGGCGCCTGCGGCAGCGCGTAGAAGTGACCGGGATGGATGCGGCTCGGCACCAGGTAGTCCCGTGCGCCCTCGGGCGAACTGACGGTCAGGATGGGTGTCTGGAACTCCGTAAAGCCATGCTCCTGCATGCGGCGGCGCAGACTGGCGATCACCTGCGAGCGCAACTGGATGTTGCGGTGCAACTGCGTGCGGCGCAGGTCCAGGAAGCGGTAGCGCAGGCGGGTATCCTCCGGCCCGGCAGTGTCGTCGTCCACGGCGAAGGGCAGCGCCTCGGCGGCGCCCTGCACCGACATATCATCCGCGGCCACTTCGATCTCCCCGGTCGTCATCTCGGGATTGATGGTCTCCGCCGAACGCGCCATGACCTTGCCGGTCACGGTGATGACGCTCTCCAGGTGCAGTTTCTGGCAGGCGTCGAAAAAGGCGCGGTCGGGGTAGATAACAACCTGCGTGACGCCGTAATGGTCGCGCAAATCCAGAAAAAGCAACTGGCCATGATCGCGCTTGCGGAAAATCCAGCCCGAAAGCCGGACCGTCTGGCCCGCCTGGGCCGCGCGCAGATCGTTGCAGGTGTGCGTTCGATACGGATGCATTTCGCCATAGTCCTTTCTAAAACCGGAGGCGACAGTCTACCCTCCAAAGGCCGGGATGGGAAGAGCAAGAAGGGTGGTGCCTGCTTGAGACGGGGCCGGCATAGGAGTAATATTTAACCGGCAACGAAAACGGGGGTGGGGCATGAATAAATTCTTCAGGTTAACCGGGGGGGCGGTATTGACGCTCTGGACTGCCTTGGCGATGGGCGCAGGAAAGGAATCGAACATGAGCGATACTTGGAACAAATTGACGCCCGAGGAGACGCGCGTGATCGTGAACAAGGGAACGGAACGTCCTTTCGCGGGCGAATACGTGAAGACAAAAGAGCCCGGCACCTATGTCTGCCGGCGGTGCGGTGCGGCCCTGTACCGTTCCGAGGACAAGTTCGATTCGGATTGCGGGTGGCCGAGTTTCGACGCCGAAGTCCCGGGCGCCGTGCTGCGGAAAACAGACGCCGACGGACAGCGCACCGAGATTCTTTGCGCCCATTGCGCCGGCCATCTTGGACATGTCTTCCTGGGCGAAAGGATCACGCCGCGCGACACGCGGCACTGCGTGAATTCGCTTTCCATGCGGCTGGTGCCGCTGGCTGATTCCTCCAACAAGTTTGAACGCGCGATTTTCGCGGGCGGCTGTTTTTGGGGGGTGGAATATTTTCTACAGCAGGCCAAGGGGGTGATCCGCACGACCGTCGGCTACACCGGCGGGAGAACTAAAAATCCCACCTATAAGCAGGTGTGCAGCCACACCACCGGCCAGGCCGAGGCCGTGGAGGTCGTTTTCGACCCGCTGGCAACCACCTACGAGAACCTGGCCAGGCTCTTTTTCGAAATTCACGATCCCGTCCAACTCGACCGCCAGGGCCCGGACATTGGCGACCAGTACCGCTCCGCCATTTTTTATACCATTCCCGGACAAAAAGAGACGGCGGAAAAATTAATCGTTCAACTACAGGCCAAGGGCTTCAAAGTGGCCACCAAGCTGGAACCAGCCGGGGCCTTCTGGCCAGCCGAAGCCTATCACCGCGATTACTACAAGCGGTCGGGCAAACAGCCCTACTGCCATATCTTCACCCCGCGGTTTGGCAGTCAATGAGGCTTACGGTTCCGTATCAGCGCTTGCCCGTGATGATTTTCCGAACGACGGATTCCAGCGCCTGGGCGATGCGCATGAAGCCGACATCCGTCGGATGAGTTCCATCCACGCTACCCAGATTGTCGCTGCCCAGCAACTTCGCGCCGGACACATAGAACAAGCCCTTCACCTTGGCCTTGCGCAGATTCTTCCAGGCGGCCTTGAATTCGATGTTCTTCCGCTCGTGACCGACCATGCCGGGTGTCTGGACGGGGGCTCGTTGATAAGTAATGTTCTCGACCAGCACAATCGGAGTATCGGGATGGGCCGCACGCAAGGTGTACACGGCAGGTTCGGTCCGTTTACGCACATGCTCAGGGGTCATATTGGGCAGACAATCCAGGATGTAAACCGCGGGATTCAGCTCGATCATGAGGCGAATCAATTCGATCTCCATCGGCCCGTTTCCGGAAAAGCCCAGGTTGATCGAATTGCAGTGCAGCGCACGGGCCAGCAGTTCCGGGTAACCCATGCCGGAACGACAGGCACAGCCACCCTGGGTGATGGACGTGCCATACACCACCATACCGGCGGCCTGACGTCCGGCGAGAGGGGCCGCCTTGGCCAGACGGGCTTTCGTTTCGATCCCGATCATGACCGACGTGACGCCGTTGTACAGCGGCAGGTAGAGCATGTACTCGCGCAGGCCGGGCGCATAAGCTCCACCCAGCAGGCTGCAGTTCTCCTGGGCGCTGGGAACCCCCACGCCGGCCCACACCCACTTGCCATTGAGTTTCGCGTAGAGATCCAAACCGCTCATGCCCGAGGCCGGCATGTGGTTCATGGCCAGGCTCGCACTGCGCAGCGTCCAGCGCGCGGAAATGGACGGGGAGTCGGTCATGAAACGCACACACAGGCCGGACGAATGTTGCGACAGATCCCAGACCGGCGGTCTGACAATGCTTTTGGCTCTCGCGGGCAGCCGGTCATACGGCGCCTCTGTGTCGCGCCAGCCCTGACCCTCGATGCCCAGATCACGGATGTCATACCACTTCAAATCATTCGCCACCTCGACGGGTGCAAAGTTCTTGTCAAGTTTCGCTATGTCGTTTTTTTGCGTCATTGGCATTTTCAACCTTTTTGCGCATGGCCACGCTTTCAGGAAGGTTTTCGGCAAGTCACCACAAAAGTCCGGCCGCCATGTGCCGCGGAAAGCGGAAAATGTAGCACAAAGGCGTTAGTTCGCAACAAGATCGAAACATGCGCGGATTTCCCGCCTCTGAGAACCCGGCCAGTTCCTCCTTTGCCTGCGGCGGGTTTTGGCTTACTATTTCCGCGCAACGCATCAGTACGCACGCAACGACGGCGCGCCGTCTCGACAACACCCGACTGGATGACTTTATGAAAAGCAAGCATTGGACAGCGGCGCGCATTCGCGCGCTCAAGGGGCACGAACGAATCGTGAGCCTGACGGCTTACGATGCCGCGACGGCCCGGCTGGCGGACGAAGGCGGGGCGCACCTGATCCTGGTCGGCGATTCGCTGGCGCAATCGGTACTGGGCTACGACACGACGCTGCCGGTTACCATGGAACAGATGCTGCATCATACCGCCGCCGTGGTGCGCGGCGCGCAACAGGCGCTGGTCGTGGCCGACATGCCGTTTCTTTCGTATCAAGTTTCCGACGAACAGGCGCTGCGCAATGCCGGGCGTTTTGTGCAGGAAGCCGGGGCGGGCGCAGTCAAGATCGAAGGCGGAGTTTTTCGCGCCGCCACCATCGCCCGCTTGGTGTCCAACGGTATTCCGGTACTGGGCCATATCGGTTTGACACCGCAGAGCGTGCTGACTTTGGGCGGGTACAAGGTTCAGGGACGCACTAATCCCGCCGCGGCGAGCCTGATCGAAGACGCGCGCGCCGTGTCTGCGGCAGGCGCCTTCGCCGTGGTCGTGGAATGCGTCCCGCAGGCTCTTGGCGCGGCGCTGACGGAGGCCTGCGCGGCGCCGACGATCGGCATTGGCGCCGGGGCTCAATGCGACGGTCAGATTCTGGTGCTCAACGATCTGGTGGGCCTCACGCCGCCCGAGGACACGCCGCGGATGTCCAAGCGCTACGCCGAAACCGGCGCGGCCATGCGCGAAGCCATCGCCGCCTACCGGCGCGAGGTTATCTCCGGCGCCTTTCCCGGACCGAAAAACGTTTATTGATTTCGGTTGATCAGCGCGGCGGCCACGCCGGCCCCGTAACCGTTGTCGATATTGACGACGGTAATGCCCGGCACGCATGAATTGAGCATGGCCAGCAGCGCCGCAAAGCCGCCCTGTCCGGCGCCGTAGCCGATGCTCGTCGGCACGGCAATCAGCGGACGGTCCAACAGTCCGCCCACGACGGACGGCAGCGCGCCCTCCATGCCCGCGACAACCACCACGACACGCGAAGCGCGCAGCGCATCCACATGCCGCAACAAGCGGTGCAAACCGGCGACGCCGACATCGTAGAGCGCTTCGACGCGCGCGCCCATACGCTCGGCGGTGAGCGCGGCTTCGGCGGCGACAGGAATATCGGAGGTGCCGGCACAGACCACGGACACCAGTCCCACCGGCGCCGGCAGCGGGACCGTGTCGAGCGTCACGATGCGCGCGTCAGGGTGGTAGACAATCTCCGGAATCTCCTTGCCGATGGCGTCCGCCTGTTCCTGGGTCACCCGCGTCGCCATGCCGTTCTGCCCCGCCTCGCGCATGGCGCGCAAAATACCCGCGATCTGCCCGACGGTCTTGCCGGGACTGAAGATCGCCTCCGGCAGACCGCAGCGACGCAGGCGGTCGGTGTCGATACGCGCGTAACCGACGTGATGCTCGCCGCCGGACTCGATCTGCTTGCGGGCGTCGTCCGGCGAGACCTGTCCATGGGCGACCCGGTCCAGCAGTTCGACAAGTTTCGCATTGATGGTGGACATGCGGTTCCTTTTAGGCCTTTGCGGCATCCTCGCCTGTGGCCGAGGCCCGGGCTTTTCGAACCCGCTCGAGGTCGGCATAGGGCGCATTGCGGCGGGCGTAACGGTCGGCCATGCGGCTTTCCAAGGCGGTCCAATCCTGCGGCGTCGGGAGCATCGAATAATCCCAGCGCTTGACGTCGGAACGCCAGGATTGCCAGCTAATCCCGCGCTGCGTGACGCCAACCCTGACCTCGCGACGCACATCGTCCTCAAGTTTTTCTACCCAACGAACGTCCCGTCGCATTATACTTCCCCTTCGCCCATTCAGCGGGATCCGTCATTTATGAATAAATCAGAGACCGAGCCATCTTCCAAACCGCGGGGATCATCTTATCCCAACCGGCCTCCTTTGTCCACGGACAGGGTCAGACAATCAAGCCCGGCGGAGGCAATGCCCAAGCTTCGCACACTTCGCGTGAAGCGTCCGGCGCAGTCCGCGCCGCCGGCGGTCAGTCCACCCGGCGGCAACCTGCCATCTAGAACGCCGTCCCTCATCGTCAAGGCGCTCGCTTGGATCATTCTGGCCGTGATCGTGGCAGCCGCAGCCGCAACCGGGCTGACCTATCTCCGTCTGCGAGGTTTTCAAGCGCGCCTGACAGAAGTGGATGCT
Source organism: uncultured bacterium (assembly GCA_903925685.1). Lineage (GTDB taxonomy): Bacteria > Verrucomicrobiota > Kiritimatiellia > CAIKKV01 > CAIYGI01 > CAIYGI01. Next base: position 56,644 of record CAIYGI010000112.1, on the reverse strand, counting down.
TTGATGACAATGGGAAGCGATACCGCGGCGCTCAACGCGTTGAGGGAAATGGCGGAGCCGGCCGTGCGCCATGGCCTGCTGGTGCGTGAAGTCGGAACACGTACCGTGCGTGTGCTCGTGCGCCTGGGCCGCAACAACGAAGCCGAAGACGCCGCCGACGCCCTGGCCACGCTTGTGCCGCCCGACGATGCGGAGCCGTGGAATTTCGCATCGCCGCAGTCCGTGCTCAGCCTGCCGCAATGGGCCGCCGGCGACGTGCTCTATGGCGCGGAGAAGATGACATGGGACCGCTGGGCCGGTTACCGCGAACTGCTCGCAATTTTGAGCGACAGGGACCGCCTGGAAATGGAAAAGGCGCGGGTGCTGCTGGCCGCCCGCCATCCGAACAACCCGCTCTGCCCAGGAAAACCCAAGCCCGTGATCCGGGAAACCAACGATCAGCCGGATCGGACCGATCAGTCGGATCAGTCGGATCAGACGGATCGTCCGGTTCAGAAACGCCTGACCAAGCCGGCGCGTCAGATCGGCCCAAAGTTTTCCCCCGCCGAGACGGAGGCCGCACCCCCACCCCAAACGGCAGTCCTTCCAACTCCACCGCCACCCGAGCCGGTTACAGTTCAGACGGAAGCGACATCCGCGCCCGCCGCCACCGCTACGCCGCCACAGCAGGAGTCTGTGCGCGGCCGGGCGATCCGTCAATTGCACGACAGGCAGTCGGCCATCCAGGCGCAGTTGAAAAGCCTGCACGCGTCTGCCGATGACAGTGTGCCTGTCGAACGTTCGGCAGCGCAGAAGCGCCTTGACCTGCACCGCGCGGAGATGCAAAAAGTCGCCAAAAGGGCCGATTCGTCCAGCGGGGCCGCGCGCACGCGCGCCCTGGATCAACTGCGTCAAATGAAATACCGGGAAATGCAATTGGAGCGCGAGGCGGGCCCGGCGAAAATTGTCCCGGCGCAACCGGTCGTAACCAGGCAGGTGGCGGCGCTGCGCAGCGAACTGGCGGGCATCGAGGAACAGTTGAATGCCTTGGAAAGCGAACCGAAAACACCGTAATTAAGGCTGAAGGCTGAAGACTGTTGGGAATACTGATATGGGGGGGGAGCTGGCATATGATGAAGCTTGGCGTTATCGGCGGAAGCGGATTGTATCGTCTCGAAGGCCTGAAAAACGTGGAGTCGGTGACGGTGAAAACGCCATTCGGCGCGCCCTCCGACGCGCTGCTGCACGGACGTCTTCACGGCCGTGAACTTTACTTTCTCCCGCGGCATGGACAGGGCCACCGCCTGCTGCCGAACGAGATTCCCCATCGCGCCAATATCTTCGCGCTGAAGGAACTCGGCTGCGCCTGGGTGCTTTCCGTGAGCGCCGTGGGCAGTCTGCGCGAGGGCCTGCAGCCGCGCGACATCGTGCTGCCGGATCAGTACTACGACCGCACCAAGTCCGCGCGCGAACATACCTTTTTCGGCGGCGGAATCGTGGCGCATGTCTCGTTCGGCGATCCCAGCTGCGACAGTTTCCGCAAACTGCTGGCCGGCGTGGCCGCGGATGTGCTTAAGCGGGCGGACAAACCGCCGCGCCTTTTCCCGTCCGGCACCTACGTGAACATGGAAGGCCCGGCCTTCTCTACGCGCGCGGAGTCGGACACCTACCGCAAGCTCGGTTTCGACGTGATCGGCATGACCAGTCTGCCTGAAGCCAAACTCTGCCGCGAGGCGGAGATGTGCTACCAGGCCATGGCCATGGTGACGGACTTCGACTGCTGGCACCGCGCCGAGAAAGAGGTCTCGGTGGATGCCATCATGGGACATTTGCAGGCCAACGTCGGGCTCGGCAAACAGGTCATCGAAGAGCTTGCCCGAAACCTGCCGGAGGCGCGCGACTGCGCTTGCACGACGGCCTTGAAATACGCGATCATGACCGATCCCGCCGCGATCCCCGCGGCCATCAAGAAGTCGCTGGCGCCGCTGATCGGGCGCTATATATCGCCTGCAAAGTAATGGTGCCATGTGAAGGGTGGAAGGTGAAGGGTGGAAGGTGGAGGGTGGAAGGTGGAGGGTGGAGGGTGGAAGATGACCGTAAGCTGGCAGCACTGATTGCGGACATGACGAACTACCACCATCCACCTTCCACCTTCAACCATCCACCCGAGTAATTTGCCATGCGCCAATTCTGGCGGTCATTGCTTGACCTCGCATTTCCGCGCGCCTGCGCGTCCTGCGGACAGCCGCCGGGACTGGATGCCGGGCACCTTTGCTGGGATTGCGTCGCCGGGCTGCCGCTGATCGCGCCGCCCTTCTGCTCCGTCTGCGGCGATCCCGCCGAGGGCGTGACCGAGGCGGAGTTCGTCTGCGGCTGGTGCCGCGACAAGACGCCGCCCTTCGAGCGCGCCCGCTCCGCGGTCCGCTACCACGGCGCGATCCGCGATCTCCTGCACGCCTTCAAATACCAGGGCGCCATTCACCTGGCCCCAGACCTCGGCGAACTTCTGGAAGGTTGCGTGCGCGCGCATTACAGCGACGAACTGTTGGATGCCGTTTGCTTCGTGCCGCTCTACCCGGCGCGCGAACGCGAGCGCGGCTACAACCAGTCCCGTCTGCTGGCCGCCGACCTGGCCCGCCGCCGCGGCCTGCCGCTGATGCCGCGCCTGCTGAGCCGCATCCGCCCAACTGCCACGCAAACCCGCCTCAGCGCCCCCGCGCGCGCCGAAAACGTGCGCGGCGCTTTCGCCGTGGCCGACCCAGGCTGGGTGCGAGGGCGGCGGTTGCTGCTGGTGGATGATGTGATGACAACCGGAAGCACGGTCGGAGAATGTGCGCGCGCCTTGCGCGCCGCCGGCGCCTGGCGCGTTTTCGTCGCCACGGTTGCCCGCGGCGGCTAGGAAGAAGGTTGATGGTGGATGGTGGAGGGTGGAGGGTGGCGTTCTTTGCAACTTGCTCTTCATCCTGCTTCGTCCTTATACTCGACTTATGCCAATGAAGAAGTGCCCGTTTTGCGCGGAAGAAATTCAGGAAGAAGCCGTTCTGTGCCGGTTCTGCGGACAGTTCCTGCTGAAAAAGCCGCGACGGCCCTGGTATTTTCAGACCGGCTGGTTGATCACGGCGGTTTTCTGTGTGGGCCCGCTGGCCATCCCGCTCCTCTGGCGCAACCCGAACTACAGCCTGCGCAATAAAATCATCTGGACGATCGTGATCCTGCTGATAACCTGGGGCGCCTGGGTGCTGATGCAGAGATGCATCAAATCCCTTGAGGAGTTTTACGGAATCCTCGATCAACTAAATTAGGATCGCGCAGTTTGGGATTATGCCTGGCATAAGGAAACTCGCCGCAACCATGTTCGGTCATACACCCGCCAAAACGGCGATCGACAATCGCATGCGGCCGGGCCAGGAAATCGTTATGCTGCTGCACGGTTTGGCGCGAACCAGTCGCAGCATGAAGCGCATGCAGAAGGCTTTGACCGACGCCGGCTACGCCGTACACTCGATGCAATATCCATCCCGCAAGAATACCGTGCAACAACTGGCCGATGAACATCTGGCCCCCTTGCTTGCCCAATGCCAGGCCGCGAAGCCGGCCAGGATTCATTTTGTGGCGCATTCGCTGGGCAACATCGTGCTGCGGCAATATTTTGCCTCGCACAGACTGGAGAACGCCGGCCGAATCGTGATGCTGGCCCCGCCCAATCAGGGCAGCGAAGTAGTGGACAAACTTGGGAGCTTTTCACTCTTTCGCTGGATCAACGGACCGGCCGGGCTGCAGCTCGGTACAGCCGGCAACTCGCTACCCAACCGGCTCCCCGCGCCGCCGGTCGAGGTCGGCGTGATCGCAGGCACCCGTTCCATCAACTGGATCCTTTCGGCCCTGATCCCCGGCATCAACGACGGCAAAGTATCGGTGGAGCGGACAAAACTGGCTGGCATGAAGGATTTCGCCGCGGTGAACACCGCCCACCCCTTCATCATGCGCAACCCAAAGGTCATTGCCCTGACGCTCTCCTTCCTGCGCCAAGGCTCCTTCGGAACGAGACCAAATCTCTACACCCTTCTTGACGATGTCGCCGAATCGCATGCCCCGCTGCAAATCGCGGGTAAGCGACACAGCGCCGTGCTTATCTCGGAAGATGACTGGAGGGCGATTCAAGCAACGTTGTACCTGTCGTCCATTCCCGGCATGAGGGACTCCATCATAAAGGGATTGAAAACGCCGGTCGAAAAGTGCGACAAGGAACTTGACTGGTGAGCAAGGCGCATTAATATTCAACACCGCCTTGTGTATCAAGTCTTGGACAGCATCAAGACAGTCAAAGTCATCCAAATGTGGACGCACTACGAATGATTGCTCGGCGCATGGTGCACTATGGCAAGCCCGCAGCGGAATTGTCGAGGATCATGCGCTGATCTCCGAGACTGACCACAAGGCACGAAAAACATGATTTACTTGCTCGCCAATCCATTCATTCTACTGGCAATTCTCTTCTTCGCTTTCGGGATGAAGAATGTACTCACCCATCGTCTGCCATCGGCGGCCACATACTTCATCCTTTCTTAAAGACTTCATCGAACCGCACCTCGGCGGGATGGCGCGGGAGGGGCTGGTTGTTTTGCTGGGCGTCCTTGAGCTCGGCGGCGGAATCGGCGTCCAGCCACCAGAACAGGTAGGCGTCGCTTTCGTCCCCGTAACGCGTCAGCACGGTGGGCGGCGTGCCGAATTTGTTCCAGTAGAGCAATCGACGGCAATTGATGTTCCAGAGCAGAATATAGGGCGACTGTTCGACCAGCAACTTATCGATCTCGCGCACGATGGCGTGGCGGCGGTTGACATCGAAGATGCTCTTCTGCCGCTCGATCAGCGCATCCACGCGGGGGTCTTTGAAGCCGGTAATATTGCTGCTTGCCGTGCGATCCGCCTCCTTGGACGACCACATGCCTTCGGGATCCTTGAGCAGGCCGGAACTCCATGAGGCCCAGGTCATATCGAACGAAAAGCTGTCCATGTCCTTGGTCCACGAGGCCGCGTCTTTCTGCTCCACCTTCAACTCGATGCCGGCATTGCGCAGGTCTTCGCCGTAGATGGCGAGAAATTTGTCGGCCATGCCGCCGTTGGTTTGAAAACGCAGGACGAACGGCTGCCCGCCCTTTTCCAGCAGGCCGGTGGCGGGATTGGCCTTCCAGCCGGCCTCGGCCAGCAGGCGCAGGGCGGCGGCGGGATCGAATCCGGTCGCGGCGTTCGTGCAGGGATGCGCGGCGTCGTACAAATCCTCGAAATACGAGCGGTGCAGAAAATATTGGTTGTACATCAGCGTGGCGTTCATGCGCTCGCGGTTGAGCAGCAGCGCCAGCGCCCGGCGGACGCGCTGGTCGTCGAACGGCGCGCGGCGCTGGTTCATGGCAAAGCCCTGAAAGCCGATCGGGTTGAAGTTGAAGACGCGCTGTTTGACGATCCAGTTACGGTCGAAGCGCTCGCCGACGGTCTCCTTCACCCAGAGGCGGGCCATGTAGACCGGCATGTAGTCTAGTTCACCCTTGCGAAAGGCCTCGAAGGCGTTTTCGGTTTCGGCAAAAAAACGGAAGCGGATGCCCTGAAAGTTGGCGGTTCCGCGGGCGCTGGGCAATCCGCGCTGCCACCAGTCGGCGCGACGCTCGACCAGCACGTGGCGGTTCTCCCTGACCTCGCCCAGGCGGTAGGGACCGGAGACGACGGGAAACTCGAAATTGATCTTGTTGAAGTCCTGGTTGGTCATGGCGTGGGACGGCAGGATCGCCATTCCGCCGATGGCCGAAAGGTTGCGCCAGTGGACTTCGCGGGCGCGGAAGCGGATGCAAAGCGGGCCCAGGACTTCCGGCGGTTGAAAGATTTCCAGCGCGACCTTGTGCGGGCCGGTCAGATTGCGCGGATCCACGAGCGATTGAAAAGTCCAACGCACATCCTCGGCGGTCACCGGCTGCCCGTCGCTCCAGCGGGCTTTGGGCGCGATCCAAAAAGTAAAGGTCTTGCGGTCTTCGGAAATCGTCCAGCGTTCGGCCAGATTTGGCTCGTCGTCCAGCGTCAGCGGATGGCGCGTCAGCAGCGTCTCGTACAACAGCCCAAAAAAAGTCGCGCTGAATGAATTGTTGTCGAGGTAATAGTTGAGACTCTTCGGCGAAGGTCCCGCGTAAACGTTAAATTCGCCGCCGGGCACGGCCTGCGCGCTGGCGAGGGGATGTGGCGCATTGGTCCAGCCGGGCTTGGGATATGACTCGTCGGCCGCGGCGGACAGGGCGGCGACCAGACACACAAGGCCCAGACCCGTTTTTAAACAGCGGTGCAGCGATGCAGGACGATTTTTCATAATCCACGCCTTTCGACTCAGTGTTTAGCCGCCGTTTCCGTGACATCCCTGACGCAGCGGAAGCCGATCACAGGGCGGCCGTCGGGCAGGCAACCACGGCGCAACTCGGGCGAGGCGGCATTGCCGCGGCTGGTCGTTTTCAACTCCGCATCGTCGCTGAGATACGAACCGCCGCGGAAAACATGGCCGGGCCCCTTGGCGTCGTTTGCCGGGTTTATTTGTTTCACGACCAGATATGCGGCCGGATCGTAGGCATCCTGGACCCACTCGGCGGCGTTGCCCGCCACATGCAGGAGTCCGAAGGGACTGACGACAGGATCGCGCCCGATGAAGAGGCCGGCGGCGGCTTCACGCGCCAGCAACTGATCCACCTCCCAGGTTTCCTGCGGCAGCACCCGCGGCGGACGCGGTTCCGCGCGCCTGCAGGAAAAACGGCTGGGCGGCGGCGGCGGGTCGCGTCGGTCCAGTTCGGCGGCCAAAAAGCTGCGTCCCGAGAGATTGTTCACGATCGTGGCGGAGGGAGCCGCGTCGCCCCAGGGATAGGGCCGGGCATCCCGACCGCGGGCCGCCAGTTCCCACTCCGCCTCGGTGGGCAAACGCTTGCCCTTCCACCGGGCATAGGCGTAGGCGTCGAACCAGTCCACGCCCACCACCGGCTGGCGGTCCCGGCTCAAGTTGGGCGATTTCCATCCCTGGGCCTGGTGATCCTTGAGCGGAGAGGCATCGGGATGCTCCATGCTGTAGTCCTGGGCCGAGCGCACGTAATTCACGAATTCCCTGTATTCGGCGTTCGAGACCTCATGGCGGTCGATCCAGTAGGGCTTCAGGTAAATCAGGCGCATGGGGAAATCGGGATCGGCGGGGGTGGCGTTCTCGCGGCCGAAGAGAAAATATCCGCCAGGGATGTAGACCATGTTGGTATCGGTGTTGGCCGGCGCCTTCGGTTCATCGGCCCTTCTGGCGCTCAGGTAGGCCTGCAGGATTTTTTTCTCCATGGTCATCAGGACCTGGAAATCCATGCCGACAAACTCGCCTTCCCCTCCGAAAACAGGATTCGAGACGTTGGCGCGGTTGCGGGTCACCCGCTCGACCCAGAACAGCAGAAAGGTGTCCATCTCGACGGCCGCCTGGTCGAAATCCTTTTCCTTCAACAGTATCGGGATGCGTTCCGTCATCAATGACGGCAGTTGGCGGGCGATGGCTTTGCGTTCCGTCAGGACGCGTTCGAAGTTTTGCCGTCCGGCGGGATTTTGGGTGTAGCCGGGATTTTCAATGCCGGGATACTGGGCCTGCGCCTTCAACAGGATGCGCGACAGGTTGTTGTACCTGGTCACGGCGGCCTTGATGGGCGGCATCCATTCGCCGTCCATTTTTTCCATGCCTTGCGCCAGCTTCTTTTGTTCCGCCGCGAAGGCGTCCCGCCGTTCCGTAATCCACCCCGCCTGTTTGCTTTGCGTCCATCTGACGAGAAATTCGTCGAACATTGGCACGGCTTGCGCGTAGGCAGCGGCGCTCAGATTGGTCGAGGAGGACAGCACCAGCGGTTTGAGACAGTCGGCGAACACCTCCTCCAGATTCTCCGGACGCACTTCCAGCACCTCGCTCTTCGGATAGCGCTGCCGGCTGACGATCGTGCCGGAACTGGTCTTGATCGCGAGACTATTGGTTGCGCCCGCTTCATCGGGCAGGATTTCGCCATGCACGGTGATGCCGGATTTAAGTTTGATCACAGAGGTCTGGGGCGGGATAAACTCACGCGCCGCAGGCGAAAGCTCGGAGCGGGTGACCGCCCCGCACCAGCTTCCAGCTACAACAACAAGCAGCGTCAGATACAAATTAAAGCGCATGATGATTCACCCGAGGATCATCGTACGTTCATCCAACGTTGGCGTCAAGAAGGCATGGAACTACAGAGCGTCGTTTGTGGCGTGGGTGAAGGCGAGTTGCCAGGAAGTTACATCGGGCCGGTGGCCAAAAGCGTGGCCAGTTTCATGCATTTTCAGATGAAAGTGCCCTATCGTAAAATGCGAATCCTCTTCCACGAGCTGTTTCATCTATCCTTCACCCCCAGCGCCGCGCCGGGGTTCGATGGGCATGCGCAAAATCACTTTTGGCAACCGCTCGGACAATGGCGTCGCCAACCATCAGGTGCTGATGAGCATCATCCAGACCGCAAGCATCCAAAAACTCAACCCTCTGACCATCCTTCTTCAACTGTTTACCCACCCAGAGACCGTGGCTGCTACCCTCCTGCCGCCTCTTTCTTCTTCAATGGGCTAAACTATTACTTCGCTTCACATACAGTACCCAACTTCACGATGCCTGAAGCAGCCAATCACATGGTCGTTGACCATGCCGACGGCTTGCATGAAGGAATAGCAGATTTTCGAACCGACGAAGTTGAAGCCGCGTTGCTTCAGATCTTTGCTCATCTTGTCGGACAGGTCGGTCGCGGCGGGCAGTTCGGCCAATGAGCGCCAGGCGTTCTGTATGGGCTTGAATTCGACATAGCGCCAGATAAAGGCATCTAAAGAGCCAAATTGTTCCACGATCTTCAGCACTCCCCGCGCATTTTCGATCGCGGAGCCGATCTTCAGGCGGTTGCGCACAATGCCGGGATCGGACAGCAGTCGCTGAACATCCCGCGACGAATAAGCGGCGACCTTTTGCGGATCGAAGCCGTGGAAGGCCTTGCGATAGTTCTCGCGTTTCCTGAGGATGGTCAGCCAACTCAGCCCCGCCTGTGCGCCTTCCAGGATCAAAAACTCAAAAAGGCGGCGGTCATCGTGAACCGGCTGGCCCCATTCGCGGTCGTGATACTCGATATACAGAGGGTCGGCGCCGCACCATTCGCATCTATTTGGCATTGGGTATACGCCGATGCTTGATGAAGGTCCCGTTGTTAAATTCCTCGAACGCGGTGTCCAGTTCGGCCTGGGTGTTCATGACGATGGGACCGTACCACGCGACGGGTTCTTTTAACGGTTTGCCGGAGACCAGCAGGAAGCGCATGCCGTTGCCGCCCGCGGTGGCCTTGATCTTTCCTCCGTCGTTCATCAGGGCGAGTTGGCCGTCGGTCAATTCATCCTGCTTGTCGCGCGTCAGCCAGCCGCTGCCGCCGATGACGTAGGCGAAGACTGTATGCCCGGCCGGCGTGTCGTGTTCGAAGGCGGTGTTTGCCTGTAGCGAGACGTCAAAATACTCCGGATCGGCGATCACATCGCGCACCGGTCCCTTGACGCCGTTCAGCGCGCCGGCAACGACCTTGACCTTCACGCCGGGTTGCGGACTGACTTCGACGACGGTGTCGCTCGTCACACCCCGGTAGCGCGGATCCATCATCTTGTCACTGGCCGGCAGGTTGACCCAGAGCTGGAAACCGCGCGCCGTGCCTTTGTAGGCCTGGGGCATTTCCTGGTGAATAATTCCGCTGCCTGCGGTCATCCACTGGATGTCGCCGGAACGGATCACCCCCTTGTTGCCCATGCTGTCCCCATGCTCGACCTCGCCGGCCAGCATGTAGGTCACGGTTTCGATGCCACGATGCGGATGCCAGGGAAAGCCGGCGACGTAGTCGGCTGGATTGTCGGATCCGAAATCGTCGAGCAACAGAAACGGGTCCAGCAGCTCGACTTCGTTGTTGCTGAATACGCGTTTGAGGCGTACCCCGGCGCCTTCCATGGTTGGGCGTCGCTCAAGAATGGTTTTGATGGAACGATATGCGCTCATGGATAAAGTTTCCCAAACGCCTGCCCGAACAGTCAAGCCCCCATTCTGTGCCCAAATCCTCGGGGCGCATCTGCGAATCGTTGCGGATGCGCCTTGTCTTCTGGAGGGACGGGCTCCGTCCCGTCCGTTCCTCACTCCGGCTGATTCACGGACGACACGGAGGTCGTCCCTCCACATCCGCGCTGCGCCTTCTGCGTTGCTTTCCACCTGCAGATACCGATTCGCAGATGCGCCCAATTCTCGCCTACGGAGGCTGGGACCATTCGTGGACCGCCTTTTCATCCGCTTCCCACACGGCTCGCGAGGACGATCGCCCTCCCGAATAGCTTCGATGACGTTTTTTGGGAGGGCGAGCGTTCTCGCGAGCCGCGTGGGCGTAAGGCGAAATGTTCGCTGATGCAACGTCGGAACGATATTCGACGAAGCTCCATGTTTTAATCTATTTCTCGCTGCGGTCTTCCACGGTAATGCGCTGCTCCGCGGTGTGGGCGCGGATTTCCGGCACATACATGGCCTGGCCCAGTGCGGGCAGGCCGTGGAAGCGGCCGGGGGTCTCGGCGCGCATTTCGCATCTTAATTCCCAGATGCCCTGCGGGAGTTTGTCGATGAAGATCGCCAGCTTACGGTCGCGCAGTTCCTGATACACGCGGCGGGTGCGGCCGGTATAGTCGCCGGCCTCGCGCCGGTCGGGCGCCCGCGCGGCGCCGTCCCTGGTCAGTTCGCGCGCGTCAAGCGCCTCGCCGCTGCGCAGCGCCACGGCTTCCAGTCCGGCGGGCTTGAGATCCTCCAGGATCAGGTACTCGGCGTTATTCTTGACCTCCAGCGTCAGCGCGGTTTCAATCCGCTCGCCGCTCGTTACAGCGCCCTGGTCGGGCAGCGGTTGGCGTTCGTAGACCCAGCCCTTAAGCAGACTGGGATGGCCGACGAAGCGGTAATAGTGGCGCTGCAGGAAAAGCTCGCTGGCCGCCGGCGGGATCGGCTCCTCCAGACTGAAGAATTTGGCGCAGACCGAGACGTAGAGCGCGCCATTGGTCGCATCCGTGCGCATGATGCGCACCTCGTTCGCGCCGTCGCGCAGCAGTCCGGGGGCGATCTCGAAACGGCCCGGCGCGCTGAGCACGGTCTCGGGCGTGATCTGTTCCACGGCCACGCGCTGGCCGTTGACGCGCAGCTCGTAGGACTCGCTGGCGCCAAGTTCGCCGCTGACGCGCAGGTAATCGTTCAGCGCCAGCACAACCAGCGCCGTGTCGCGGGTGTTGCTCCACTGCGCACCGCGGCGGTTTTTGACGAGCCACTGCACGGTCGGCGCGACGAGCGGATGCTTTGGATCCACCGCCAGCAAGGCGCGCAGGGCGTTGGCGGTGGCTTCGACGCCGCCGTCGGACCAGCGCCAGGCTATGCCGTCCTCGCCCCAGTGGGCGGTGGCGGTGACGGCGTAGCTTTGCCCGGTGCTGCTCTGCGGCACACCTGTTTGTACGATGGACTGGTCGGGCCGGTCGTCCACCTGAATGCCGTTGCGCAGATTATCCACATACACGCGGGCCTGATCGGCGCGGCCGAAGCGTTTGGCGGCCAGCGCCGCCAGGGCGCGGGTGCAGCCGTTGAGACGGTCGCGCTGGGTCCAGACGTTATCCAGGGCCTTGTTCTGGAAGGCGCTGGGTTCTTTGGCGCCGTTCGCGCACTGCCATTCGCCCAGGGCTTGCAGCATCCATGCCTGCATGTCCGGGTTGGCCTCCTCCGTCACCAGTTCCTTATCCAGCCAGGCCGCGCCGCGTTCGGCGACGCCGGGTTTGACCTCAACACCCGACTGACGGGCGAGCGCCAGACCATACACCACGTAGGCGGTCATGAAGCGGTCGCTGTCGCCTTCCTTCCACCAGGCCCACGCGCCATCGGCGTGCTGGAAGTCGTAGAGACGGGTCAGTCCGCCGCTGACGATGGCCGACAGCCGCTGCATGTTTTGCGCGCCTTGCGGATGGGTCTTGTCCGCGGTTGCCGCCTCGATGCCGCCAAAGATGCGGTCGGCCACGGCCTCGGGCTTGAGCCCCAGATCGGCGAGCGTTTTCCGGACGATCACCGCCGGCAGAAAGCGGCTCATGGTCTGTTCGACGCAGCCATAGGGGTAGTCCAACAGATAGGGCAGCGCATCGAGCATCGTCACGGCGAGACTCGGCGTGACCTGCACCGTCAGCGTGGCGGAATTCGGACGGCGGGCCTTGGGCAGATCGAAGCGCAGGCGCACGTCATCGCCCAGTGCGCGGCCCGAGCGGGTGATGGTGGTTTCAACGCCATGCTCCAGCACCGGACATGACGCGCTCATGCCGTCGCTGTAAGAGCCGGCGCGGGCGCGCAGTTCCAGGCGCGCCTCGCCGGTAGTTTCGGCGGCGGCGCGCCAGTCCACGCGCGCCTCGCCTTCGGGCGGCACATCGACGGCGTCCGGCGCCTCGCGCTGCAGTTCGCCGCCGCGCAGCCAGCCGCGCAGGGTGATGCCGGCGGCCTTGAGTTCGGGAAGCACCTTGATGGGCAAAGCGGTATGGTTGTTGAAGACGGCGGAGATGGTCACCTCGTCGCCCGCCACCAAAAAGCGCGGCGTCTGGAGACGCGCGACCAGCGGCAGCTTGGTGTGCAGGGTCAGGTTGGTGTTGCCAAACTGCTGACCGCTGGTGACGGCACGGGCGCTGGCGCGCCAGGCAGTCAGCGAGTCGGGGAAGGCGATCGGGACCACGGCCTCGCCATTGGCATCGGTCAGCACCGCCGGCTGCCACAGTACCGTGGCGCGGAAGTCAGAGCGTACAATGACGGCTGAGTTTTCCCCGCCTTTCACCGCATTCTTCTTGTCTCGCATAACCAATCGGCCATTGATTGGACCGTCGGAGTCGATTTCGCGCCGCTCTCGCTCGTTGCCAACTCCTCCATCATTGAACTGCCGTTCGGCGTGCGCACGCTGCTCGCGGACGTCTATCAGCCGCCCTTCCTCGCGCACCAGTTTGAGATAGGGCCGTTGCTGAAAACTGCTGCTGGTTTGCACGCTGTGCGGGCGCTTGTCGCCATAGAAGAACTGCCGGATGTCGCCGGCATATTCCGATTGAATATAGGTGACCGACTCGTCGAAAAGCGAGAGCGCCACCTCCGCCGCGACGGGGCGGTCATTCCAATCGCGCGCCGTGACACGTAATGTGCCGGTCTCTCGGGGCTGATAGAGCGGCTTGTCGGCGGCGACGGTTACATTGAGGAAGTTGCGCACGGGCGGCACGACGATGGGCAACTCATCGGTCAACAGCGCGCGATCGGCGACCATCGCGGCGCTGAGCACGACGTTCGGCACATGCCGCGCGCGGATCGGCAGCGCCAGCAGTTTTACGTCGCCGTCCATTTTTACGACCTGTACGTCGAGCAGTTCGTCGGTCTCGACGGTGAAAAGCACGTGGCAGCCGCCATTGGGGGCCGATAGCATGATCGGCGCCGTCTGGCCTTCGCGGAAGGTGTCGCGGTCGGCGACGATCTGCAATCCGCCCTTGCGGTAGCCCAGGTCGGCGCTGGCCTCAGTGGCGACCCAGACGGTACACTCGGCGCTTACCGCCGGTTCGCCCTTTTGTTTGCCGCGCCAGCTGACGCGGTAGTAACCCTCGCGCTCGGGCGTGAAGGTACACTCCGCCTTGCCCTGGCTGTCGAGGTTGAGCGGATGTTCGAGCACGGGTTCCGATTCGAAGCCGCAGCGCAGTTGCGCCCAGCCCGGTTTGCCGGGCGCCGGGGTGGGGGGGAAGATTGCGCAGGCGCGCCGCGCATCGCGCAGGGCTGTGCCGGTAACCTCGCGTCCCTCCGGCGAGCGCCAGACCTCGACCCAGCGGCTGCGCTGGACCTTGATGACGCCCGCGACCTGCACGGCTTGTTCGTTGGCGTCGCCGGCGCTGACGCTAATGCGCACGCGGTCCTGCGGACGGTAGAGCTGGTGGTCGGGTTCAAGGTTGGCGTAGTAACGCTGGCGCGTGACGCGGACGACTCCGGCGCCGGCGATCTCGCGGCGCGAGGCGTCGGTGACGCGCGCCTCGAAGCTGTACTCCAGATCCTGCCCGCCATCGCTAGGCGTGTCGAAGGCGATCTGCGCGCGCCCCTGGGCGTCGGTGCGCAGCGTTTCGCGCTTCACGATGGCGCCCTCGTTGAAGCCGCGGTTGAAATTCGGCTGCATGTCGGCGTAGTACCAGTCGAAGTCATGGGGACGCCGCCAATAACGGAAGAAGGGGCGCTGGCGAACCAGCACCTCGCAGGCGGCGTTGGCCACCGGACCGCCGGCATAGAGTTCGCACTGGATCTCGGCCGATACGGTGTCGCCCAGGCGGAAAGTCCGCCGCCGGCCGTTTTCCTCCGGTGTACGGACGGTGACGCGGAATTCGGGAAGTTTATACTCCTCCATGCGGAAAAGCGCGGCTTGGCCGATGTGCGCGGCCTGGCCGGGGCCGGTCCAGAACTCGATCGTGTATTCGCCGAGCGGCTGATTGGAGGCCATCGTGAAACTGCCGGAGTAACTGCCGAAGGATGAGGTGGTGAAGTCCGCCTCCCGCAAGGTCTGCCCGCGAGGATCGTGGATGCGGTAGTGCAGTGGTTGATTGGCGGGGGTGAGGAAGGCGCCCTCCTGGGAGGTTTGCCTGGCAATCAGTTTCCACTTCACTTCGTCGCCCGGCCGGTAGGCGGGACGGTCGGTGAACGCGTAGAGTTTCCAGGCGTCCGGGGTGGGGGAATACCAGGAACTCCCTGCAAAGGTGAAGGCCTGGCGGTCGCCGGACTGGGCGAGGATCAGGAATGTATTGTCGCGGCTGTCACGGTTGCGGCTGATGTCGAACTTCGCCAAGCCGTCCTCGCCGGTCACCCCGTCGCGCGACTCGAAGCGCGACTGCCGCTCCTGCGTGTAACGCATCCACAAGCGCAGGGCCAGGTTGGGCACGGGAACGCCGGAAAGCGCATCGCAGGCATAGACCACGATCTGCCGCCCGCTGCATTTTGTCACGAGCGTGATATCGCTGACGATGATTACGTCACGCGCGCTGTTGGTGCCGGAGCGGGCTTCGAGCAGGTAGGCGCCGGGCGCGAGCGGAGCTTCCAGGCGCACGGTTTCGTTGAACGGGACGTGCCCGCCCTTGTCGTTGGTGGCGCGGCTCCAGTTGGTGACGATCTCGCCGCCGGTTGGAATATGGCGCGTCCATTCCTGCAGCGAATTGTCCCCGGCCGCGAAGCGTACGGCTTCGGGCAGCGCAACATGCTGAAGGCTGAAGCGCACGTCGGGCAGATTGCGGCTGCTGAACTGGAACTGGACCTCCGAGCCTGGCAGGAAGACGGATCCGACGGCTACGCCTAACCGCGGGTTGACGAGGTTGTCGAGATGCGCGCGTGCCTCCTCAACATAGCGCGACTCACCCTTGGCGAATTCCTTGAGCAGTCGCCGGTAGAGTTTGACGGCGCCACCGTAGTCCGGTTTCTGCTGCCAGTTGCCGTCGTCGTCGAGCGTGACGCGGCCGTTGTTTTCCAGCCACTCGGCTTCATGGAAGAGCGCATCGTCGTACCAAGGACAGCTTTTGCCCGGCGTCTGGGCGGCTGCCAATTCATCCGGCACCCGCGCGCGCTGGTCGTTGTCGCTGCCGCGCATGAACTGCATGGCAATCAAATAGTGCGCATGGGCGCGGGCGGTCTCGTCCTGGGCCACTTTTACCGCGTTCGCCAGGATGGGCGTCGGAACGGCGTTGCCGTGCCAGCCGTAACGATAGTAAGGGTCGTCCTGTCCGTTATCGGCGGCTTTCCAGACGATTTCCAGGTAGCGCGCGCGGTTGGCGGCGCTGTTCGTCTGTCCGGCCCGCCAGTCGAGCGCCTGCGCATAGCGCGGCCAGGCCGCATTCCAGTCGCGTCCATCGCGGCGGGTCCAGGAAAAATCGCCCAGCGATTCCTGAGCCTCGGCCCAGACGCGGTCGCGGTCCTCGACCCGGCTCACGTCGCGCACCAGGGCGTCCAGTTCGCGTTGCGCCTGTTCGAAGGCCGTGGCGTCGGCGGTCTTGCTGCCGGCCTGCGCGCGCCAGCGGGTGTCGGCGATGCGGAAGGACGTCCAACGCCGTTCGGGCGCGGAGGGAGCGAGATTGGTGGCGAGCAGATAGGCATCGCGCGCCAGGGCGTAGGAATGTTGGGCGTAATACGCTTCGGCCTGCGCTTTGAGACCGGCATAATCGCCGGCCACGGTTTCCGACTCAACCACGCTGGCCGCCGCCGTCTGGACGCCTGCCAAAAGGCATAACAGCGCGGCGCAGGCCGCCAGGGCGGGCGCGATGGGATATATCCGCGGAGTTTTTACCAGACGTTTCGTTGTGTTCATCGCTTTGACCCCTTTCGGTAAATATAGTCTACGCCATGCATGGTGACAATGATCCGATGCTGACAAGCGAATGGCGATTAGGTAGAATCGGCTTTGAAAGAGGTTATGACATGGAACTCACACCGGTCATGCGTGAACAAGTCAGCAAATTGTGGGCGAGGAACCGTTTGTTTTGCGGATGGTTTCTGCGGCAGGACTTCGTTCCGCGGACCGACGATGACTTGATCCGTTGCGCCAAGTTGCTTGAGAAGCACGGGGACCGGCAAACCTATGTGACGGTCAGGAAGTTGATGAAATGTCTCTAACCGAATACCAGAGAGCGGTTTGCAGAACTTTGGCGAACGAGCGCATGGCGCGCGGGGAGCAGTACGTCGCCGGCGGGGCGGCACTCAACGAATTGCTGACGGCGGCGCGACGGTCGTACGATGTCGATTTATTCCACGATACCAAGGATGCGTTGCTTGCGGCTTGGAGGGCCGACCGGATCACCCTTGAGAGAAACGGGTTTGAGGTCAATGCGATGAGGGAATACGCCACCTTTGTGGAGGCGGAAATTACCAGAGGACGTGACGGGGTATTGCTCCAGTGGGTGCAGGACAGCGCGTATCGTTTTTTTCCTCTGATTGAACACCCTGACTTCGGATTGGCCCTGCACCCGTTCGATTTGGCCACCAACAAAGTGCTGGCGCTGGTCGGGCGTGTTGAGGTCCGGGATTGGATCGATGCGATCACCTGCCACGAAAAATTGCAGCCGTTCGGTTTCTTGGTCTGGGCGGCGTGCGGCAAGGATCCGGGGTTGACCCCGGCTTTCATTTTGGAGCAAGCCAGACGCTCCGCCCACTATTCGCGCGAGGAAATCGAAACGCTGGCCTTTGACGGAACTGCGCCCGATCCGGTTGCGCTGGGCGCGAAATGGCGGATATTGTTAAACGATGCGGAGAGCACGGTTGCCGTGTTGCCGGAAGATGCCATCGGATGTTGCGTTCTGGATGCGGCTGGTCGTCTGTTCACTGGAACCGTCGAAACCATCCCGTCTGCGTTGGCCGCCGGGTTGCTGGTTTTTCACTCCGGATGCATTCGCGGCGCATGGCCAACAGTCGTCAAACGGTAAATGTATCCCACGCCATGCACGGTGACAATGATCCGCGGATCGGCGGGGTCGGACTCGATTTTTTTGCGCAACTGCGCGATGTGCTGATCGAGCGTGCGCGTTGTGCCGGCGTAGTCCACGCCCCAGGCTTCATTCAGCAGGCGGTCGCGACTGAGCACTTCGTCGGGATGGCGCGCCAGCGCTTCGATGACCCGCATTTCCTGGGCCGTGACGGAGGCCGTCTGGCGGCCGCGCCGGATCGTGTAGGTTTTGCGGTGTATTTCGGCGGCGCCCATCGTTAAGACATCCGGCAGTTTGTCAGCTTTGGCGCCGCCATCCGCCGCCGCCGCGTCACCGCGCCGGCAGCGGCGCAGCAGCGCCGCGACGCGCGCCAGCAGCTCGTGGACGCCGAAGGGCTTGGTGAGGTAATCGTCGGCGCCGAGTTGGAGGCCGAGCACCTTGTCGATCTCCTCGTTCTTGGCGGTCAGCATCAGAATCGGCGTGTGCGTGTCGCGGCGGCGGATTTCGCGGCAGACATCGAAGCCGCTGCGGCCGGGCATCATGATGTCCAGCAGCACCAGGTCGGCCCGCTGCGTCTGGAAGAGCCGCAGCGCCTCGTCCCCATCCGCCGCGCCCAGCGCCTCGTAACCCTCGCCGTCGAGCGTGTCGAGCAGTCCCTGCCGGATATGACGGTCATCCTCGGCGACCAGTATGCGGATGCGGCTCATTGGGGTGTTCAGTGTCAGGCGATTGTCATGTCGCGCGGGAAGCCCGCCTCCTGCAGGAGGCGTTCGACGAGCGTGAGCGGCAGGCCGATGACGGTGGAGGGATCGCCGCGGATGGCGGCGACGATGGATGCTCCGCCGCCCTGCAGGGCGTAGGCGCCGGCGCAGTCGAACGGGCGCGCGGCGGAAACATAGCGGTGGATTTTGGACGGGCACCAGGCGCGCAACTCGATCGTGGCGCGGGCGATTCCCTGGCGCCGCGCGCGCGCGACGGAGCCTTTCGCGGCGGGGGCGATCAGGCAGACAGCCGTGGCGATGGTGTGCTTGCGCCCGGCCAGCCGGATCAACATGGCCTCGGCCGCGGCGGCGGTGGCGGCCTTGCCAAGACAGGCGCCTTCGAACCAGAGCGCCGTGTCGGCGCCCAGCACCCAGTCATTGGAATGGCGGGCGGCCACGGCTCGGGCCTTGGCCGCGGCCAGGGTTTGCAGATGGGTTTCCCAAGACTCGCCGGGAGCGGCGGGCGGCTCCAAACCCCCCGACGCTTCCTGGACGAACGCATAGCCGGCGGCGGTTAGCAACGCCGCGCGCGCGGTGGACTGAGAGGCCAGAATCAAGGGCATGTTTTGAATTCTAGCTTGACCCGATGCCTGACAGCGAGTACAAAGTTCCTTAGGGTTCGTACGTTAAGGCCAAACGTGAAAACGGATCGGGTTTCATCGCGCAATTCGTACGGCCCGGGAGACGCCCATGGTAGGCGCTGTGATTGTAGCTGCTGGCAAAAGCGAACGGATGGGGGCTGGTGTCGACAAGGCCTTTTTGTCGCTGGGCGGACGTCCCGTCCTGGCGTGGTCGCTGCTTGCCTTCGAGAAGTGCCCGGAGATCAACCGGGTGGTTGTGGTGGTGCGCAAGGAACGCGTCGAATCGGCGATCGGGCTGGTGCGGATGTTCGGTTTGTCCAAGGTGGCAAAGGTGGTGGCCGGCGGCGCAACTCGCCAGGCGTCGGTGCTGCTCGGGCTCGAAGCGCTGGGGGACGATGTGCTGCTGGTGGCGGTGCATGACGGGAGCCGTCCGTGTGTGACGCCGGAATTGATCGCCAAGACGGTGCAGTCTGCCAAACGCAGCGGTTCGGGGGTGGCGGCGGTCAAGGTGGTCGATACGCTCAAGGAAGTTGAACACGGCACCCTGGTGGCGCGCACGGTGGACCGCAGCAAGCTCTGGGCGGTGCAGACGCCGCAGACATTTTACTGCAAGGCATTGAGGAAAGCCTATCTGGCGCTGGACAAGCGCCTGGCGGCGATGACGGACGAGGCCTCATTGATCGAGCGGTCCGGCGAGGCGGTACACCTGGTGCCTTCGAGCTGGGCTAACATCAAAATCACCTTTTCGGAGGATCTGGCCGTCGCGGCGGCCATTTTGAAGGTTTAGGAAGGGGCGTGAGTTTTTCATGGCGGGGAAGCGATACGCGATATTAGGAGATATTCACGGAAATTTGGAGGCACTGACCGCGGTATTGGCGGATGCCAAGGAGCAGGGGGCGACCGATTACGTGTGCGTCGGCGATCTGGTGGGATACAACGCCAACCCGGCGGAAACCCTGCAACGCGTGCGGGAATTGGGCGTGATATGCGTGCGCGGCAATCACGATCACTATGTGGCGCACGACGAATTGGCGCGCGATTTCCACCCCTTGGCGGCCAATGTCGTGGACTGGACCCGGATGCAGATCGGCGAGGACAACATCGCCTTCCTGCGCGCATTGAGCATGAAACGCATGGTGAACGGTTTCCTGCTGGTTCACAGCACGCTCGACATGCCCGAGAAGTGGGGCTATGTGTTCGACGAGTTGGAAGCCGAATCCAGCTTCAGTTATCAGAGCACCTCGGTGTGTTTCCACGGCCATACGCACCAGCCGGTGATTTTCGAAAAAAGCGGCACGGTTGCGCGGCTCAACACGCTGCGGGTGATCATCACCCTCGGCAAAAAGTATTTCATCAATGTGGGCAGTGTCGGGCAGCCTCGCGACGGAGATCCGCGGGCCTCGTACGGACTTTACGATCTGGCGGGGCGCGTGGTGGAATTACGGCGCGTGGTCTACGATGTCGCCAGCGCCCAGCGGCATATCCGGGCCGCCGGTTTGCCCGAGCGGTTGGCGGTCCGTCTGGCCACGGGGATTTAGCCTGCGGCATTGCCGTCCGGCGCAAGCCGGACAGTCATCGAAAAAATCAGGCGGAGTGTTTCGGAACGCCGCTTTGGGAAGCAGCGACATGTGGTTCGTCTATAACCTGCTGTTTACGTTCGCGTATCTGTTGATGCTGCCCAAGTTCCTGCTGCACATGCGGCGGCGCGGCGGTTATCGTCGGGACTTCGGTCAGCGTCTCGGGCATTACGCGCCCGACGTGCGCGCGGCTCTCGGATCGCGGCGGCGGATTTGGATCCATGCCGTGAGTGTGGGCGAAGTCTTCGTCGCCAAGCAGTTCATGAACGCCTGGCGCATGCGCCATCCCGCTTCATCCTTCGTGCTCAGCACGACCAGTTCCACCGGCCATCGCACGGCCGAAGAAATCGTGGAAGCGGGCGATGTGCTGATCTACTACCCGGCAGACTTTCCGGCAGTCGTGCGGCGGGCGCTCGACGCGATCCGACCCGCGGCCCTGATTCTCACCGAGGGCGAGTTTTGGCCGAACATGCTGCGCCAGTGCGCGGCGCGCGGGATACCCGTGGCCATCGTCAACGGCCGCATCTCCGCCCGCTCGCATCGCGGCTACCGCTGGCTGCGTTCCTTCGTGCGGCGCGCGGCGGAGGGGTTGCGGCTGATCCTGGTGCAGACGGCGGACGATGCGGCGCGCTGGCGCGACCTCGGCGTCCCCGCGGGGCGCGTCGTGCTGGCGGGATCGCTCAAATACGATCTTGCGCCCGTGACTCCCGCCGCCGTTGCCGCCGCGCGCGCGTCGTTGGCGCGCCTGGGCTGGCCGGCCGGCGTGCCGGTGCTGGTGGGCGGCTCGACCTGGGCCGGCGAGGAGCAGGCGCTGCTCGACGCCTTGCGCGCGCTGCGGCCGCGGTTTCCGGCGCTGCGTCTGGTGCTCGTGCCGCGCCACGCCGAACGTCGCGCGGAAGTGCTGGGCTCGATCGCGGCCGCCGGGTTTACGGTCCGCTGCAAGAAAGAGATGGCGGCCTGGCCGGAGGCCGGGGCCGGCGCGGCGGCGCCCGATATTCTGCTGGTGGACACAACCGGCGAGTTGCGTGGATACTACGCGGCGGCGACGGTGGTGTTTGTCGGCAAGAGCCTGACGCAGATCGGCGGGCAGAACATCATCGAACCGGCGGTCGAGCGCCAGGCGATATTGACGGGACCGCATCTGGAAAATTTTCCGGAAATCGCGTTTGAGTTCGATGCGGCGCGCGCGCTGCTGCGTGTGGCGTCGGCGCGTGAACTGGCGGAGTCGGTGGGGCGGTTGCTGGACGATCCGGCGGAACGCGCCGCGCTGGGCGCGCGCGCGGCGGAGCTGGTTGCGAAAAAGCGCGGCGCCCTGGCGCGCAGCGTGGCGGCGGTGGAACAAATGCTGGCGGAAGCGGCGGGAGAGGGAGACCAAACATGAAGAGCATACCGGTTTTGCATGTGAGCGGACAGTCGCTGGCGCAGGCCTACGAACGGGCGTTGCTGGCGCTCAACGAACACGGCGGGCGCTTTGCCACGCAATACGACAAGCCCGGCGATCCGCTGAGCCTGGACGCGACGATGGACATCACCGTCGAGGACCCGCTGGCCGAGCCCATGATTCACAAGGCCTTCCCCGGCGGCATCGAAGACCTGCGCGAATATGTGATGGAATTGCAGGGCGTCAAGGACCACTGGGTCAGGTGCCAGAACGATCCCGCCGACACTCGCTGGGAGTACACCTACCACGGACGGCTGGCGAATTACGGCGTCTGGCGCGAGAAGCGCGACGGCGGGCAGGTCGAAACGGGACCATTCAAGGTTGACCAAGTCGAGGCGGTGATCGCCAAGCTGGTTCAGCAACCATTTACGCGGCAGGCGCAGATGATCACCTGGATGCCGAACACCGACCTCGACTGTTACGATCCCCCCTGCCTGCAGTCGCTTTGGTATCGCATCATGGACGACGAGACCGGCACCGGCTGGCTCAACTGCAACGTGCGCTTCCGCAGCAACGACGCCTGGGGCGCGAACTTCATGAACATGTTCGGCTTCATCCAGTTCAACCAGCAGATTGTGGCCGCCGAAGTGGCGCGCCGCCGCGGACGGCCGGTGCGGCTGGCGCGGCTGACTTGGCACGCCGACTCCTACCACATCTACGGCAAGGACCTGGCGCAGGCCCGGCAGCGGCTTTTCGACCGACTCTCGACCACCAGCTTCGAGGAGCGGACCTACCGCTTCACCGACCCGGAAATCCGCGCGATCTACGACGAGGCCGAACCGGTCGTGCGCGCCAAGATCGCCGCCATGGACGACGAAATGAAACGTCGGGCAAAAAGCTGAACGGCGCGCTTGACTGCATATACAAAGATTGTCCCGAGTAACATCCCATGCATTTGCTTGTCACAGCCGGGCCGACGCGTGAATTCTGGGATCCCGTGCGTTTTCTGAGCAACCGCTCGTCCGGCAAGATGGGCTACGCCGTGGCCGCCGAGGCGGCGCGGCGCGGCCATGCCGTGACGCTGGTCTCCGGGCCCACGGCGCTGCTTGCGCCGGGTGGCGTGACGCTGCTGCGGGTAACCTCGGCGGAGGAGATGCTGTCCGCCGTGCGGGCGGCGCTGCCGGCCTGCGAGGCGTTGGTGATGGCGGCGGCGGTAGCCGACTGGCGGCCGGTGCAGTGCGCGGCGGTGAAACGGAAAAAAGGCGGCGCGCATCCGGCGTTCGAGCTGGAGGCCACACCGGACATCCTCAAGACGATCAAGCCCCTCAAAGGCGCGCGGACTTTCGTGGGTTTTGCCGCGGAGACCGACCACATGCTGGAAGAGGCGGCGCGCAAGCTGGCGGAGAAGGGCCTCGATCTGATGGTCGCCAACGATGTGACCCAGCCCGACGCCGGCTTCGATGTTGACACGAATCGCGTGGTGCTGCTGGCGCCGGGCGCGCCGCCGCAGCCCTTGCCGCTGGGCAGCAAGCGCGCCGTGGCGCGCGAACTGCTGCGCTGGATCGAACGCGCCCGCGGCGTGGCCGTCGAGGAACCGCCGGCGGAACTGCCCGCGGCGGGCAACGCGCGGCTGGCGCGGCAGATGGCCTTCGTGGCCGAGGCGGACAAGCTCAAGCAGATTGTGCGCCGGACCTGGCTGACCGACGGCTCACGTTACGAGAACGACGCCGAGCATTCCTGGCACCTGGCGCTGATGGCCGCGCTGCTGTCGGAGCATGCGCCGGTGCAACTCGACCTCGGGCGGGTGATCCGCATGGCGCTGGTCCACGACATCGTGGAAATCGACGCGGGCGATACCTACTGCTACGACGAGCGCGGCAACGTCGAGAAGCCCGCTCGCGAACAGCGGGCGGCGGCGCGTTTGTTTGCGATGCTGCCGCCGGATCAGGCCGTTGCCATGCGGGCGCTGTGGGACGAGTTCGAGGCGCGGGAAACGCCCGAGGCCCGTTTCGCGGCGGCGCTCGACCGCCTGCAGCCGATCATGCACAACTACGCCACCGGCGGCGTGGCCTGGCGCGATCACGGCGTCAAGGCGGCCCAGGTGCGGGCGCGCAACCGCCACATGGAAGAAGGCGCCGCGCCGCTCTGGGCCTTCGCCTCCGCCATGATCGAAGACGCCATCCGCCGCGGCTGGTTGCCCGAGTAATATGCGTTATAATGCCCCTTCAGATTCACGAGGTAGAAATGGCTGTTCCGCAAGAGATCGAACGGCTGCTTGAACGCTACGACGCACAACGCGAAGCGTACGAGTCCGGCCAGTACAAGGAGACGGAAATCCGGGTCGAGTTCATTGATCCGTTTTTCAAAGCGCTGGGCTGGGACGTACACAACGAGCAAGGTTACGCCGAAGCTTACAAGGACGTGATTCACGAGCAAGCCTTGAAGATCGGGGGCGCGACGGAGGCCCCGGATTCTTGCTTCCGAATCGGCGGCGCGCGTAAGTTTTTTGTCGAATGCAAGAAGCCGTCCGTGAACATCAAAGACTCCCCGCACCCGGCTTACCAACTCCGGCGTTATGGCTGGTCGGCGAAACTCCCTTTGAGCATCTTGACTGACTTCGGTGAGTTCGCCGTCTATGACTGCCGCGTCAAACCCTGCAAGAACGATTCGGCGGCGGTCGGTCGCGTCATGTATCTGACTTCCGGGCAGTACGCCGAGAAGTGGGACGAGATTGCCGCGATCTTCTCCCGCGAAGCCGTGCTGAAAGGCTCGTTCGACAAGTTCGCCGAAGGCGCCAAAGGCAAGCACGGAACTACCAGTGTGGACGAGGCATTTCTTGAGGAAATTGAACGCTGGCGTGACCTTCTCGCCCGGACCATCGCTTTGCGGAATCCTGACTTGTCGCAACGGGAACTGAACTTCTCCGTTCAGTGCACCATTGACAGGATCATCTTCCTGCGTATCTGTGAAGATCGTGGCATTGAACCTTACGGGCGGCTGATGACGCTTCGCAACGGCGAGCGGGTCTACCCCCGGCTCTGCGAGTTCTTCCAACAGGCTGATGATCGTTACAACTCTGGTTTGTTCCATTTTCAGCGCGAAAAGGACCGGCCCGAAGCGCCGGACGAGTTGACCCTGAAGTTGAACCTTGACGACAAGGTTTTGCACGATATTCTCGCCAATCTCTACTACCCGGAAAGCCCCTACGAGTTTTCCGTTTTGTCCGCCGACATTCTCGGCCAGGTTTACGAGCGCTTCCTAGGCAAGGTAATCCGGCTGACCGCCGGGCATCAGGCCAAGGTTGAGGAAAAGCCGGAAGTCCGCAAGGCGGGTGGCGTCTATTACACCCCGACCTATATCGTGGATTACATCGTCAAGAACACGGTCGGCAAATTACTGGAAGTAGGGACGCCGAAGCAGGCGGCCAAGTTGAAGATTCTCGACCCGGCCTGCGGTTCGGGCTCGTTCCTGCTGGGCGCCTATCAGTTACTGCTGGACTGGCATTTGCAGTACTACACCGAACATGATCCAGGATCCTGGATGAAAGGACGGAACCCTTGTCTATACGAAATCGCCGGTATTGGTCTGACACCTGACACCCGACACCTGAAACCTTGCTTCCGCCTGACCACCGACGAGAGAAAGCGAATCCTTCTCAACAACATTTTCGGCGTGGACATCGACGCGCAAGCCGTCGAGGTGACGAAACTTTCGCTGCTCTTGAAAGTGCTGGAAGGCGAATCCCAAGAGAGTATCACGAAGCAGTTTGAACTGTTCCACCAACGCGCCTTGCCGGACCTCGGCAGCAACATCAAATGCGGAAACTCCCTTATCGGATCGGATGCCTACAGGCACCAGCAACTTTCCTTGCTCCCGGAGGAAGACCGCTACCGCATCAATGTTTTCGACGGGCCGCAAGCGTTTCCAGAAGTGTTTGGTAGGGCGGTTTCGCCGAAACCGCCGCTCGGCGAGCGCGTTCTACCAGGCTTCGATGCAATCATCGGCAATCCGCCGTACATCCGCATTCAGATGATGAAGGAATGGGCGCCAGCCGAGGTCGAGCTTTACAAGTCGCTCTACCGGTCGGCAGCGGCCGGGAACTATGACATTTACGTTGTCTTCGTCGAGAAGGCGCTGAGTCTCTTGAACAAATCCGGGCGGCTGGGCTTCATTTTGCCGCACAAGTTTTTCAATGCGCAGTACGGCGAAGCCTTGCGCGGGATCATTGCCGGCGGCAGACACCTTGCCCACGTCGTTCATTTCGGAGATCAACAGGTGTTCGCAGGGGCTACGACTTATACGTGCCTGCTATTCCTCCATAAAGCGGGCATAGATGAGTGCCATTATGTAAAGGTTGATGACCTTGACGCATGGCGCATGGAACAATTGGAACCCGCAGGTCGAAAGAGAACAGATGTGTTTCCCATGCTTGTCCATGAAGCGGCGGCATTGTATCGCGCCAAAGGCAGAAAGACCACGACGACAGGAGCCGAGGGACGCATCCCAGCCCGGGTTATCACCTCGAAAGAATGGAATTTCGCGGTCGGAGCGACGGCGAAGGTCTTTAACGCCCTCAATAAGTGGCCGGTAAAACTTGGCGATATCGCCGACCTATTTGTCGGGCTTCAGACAGATGCCGACGATGTCTTCATTCTTGAGGAAGCGAAACGTGACAAAGGCAGAGTCCTTTGCTCGTCAAAGCACACTGGCCGAGAGCATTGGTTCGAGAGCGCTCATTTGAAGCCATTTCTAAAGGGTTCGCTCAATATTCGGCGTTACTTCTTGTCTGATGTTTCCAAACTACTTGTCTTTCCTTATGAGACTCGATCAGGAAAGTCCGCGCTGATTCCTTCAGATGCTTACGCTCAACGATTTCCTCTGACTTGGGCTTATCTAACTGAATGCAAGGCGCGGTTGTCTGGGCGAAACAAAGGCAAGCTGGGGCTGCAATGGTACGGATATGTTTACAAAAAGAACCACACCAAAATGCCTCTTCCCAAGTTGCTTGTTCCTTCCATTGCGACGGGCAGTTGCTTTGCGCCGGACCTTGAAGGACGCTACTTTTTTGTCGGAAGTGGCGGGGGTGGAGGAGGCGGCTACGGGATTACGCTTCGCGAAGATGCAACCATCGACTACTACTGCCTACTCGGGATACTCAATTCGAGTTTGTTGAGCCGTTTCCTTCGGTCGATCAGTACACCATTTCGCGGCGGGTACATCGCGCTTAACAAGCAATACATCGAACAAATGCCCATCGCCATCCCGACAGGAGGCGCATCTGCCATCCTCCACAACCTGGTGGACCAGATCATGAGTTTGCGTAAGCAGGTTGCCGTCGCGAAGTCCCCGCCCGACAAGGAAGCGCTTGACCGCCAGATTCACGCGGCGAACCGCGAGGTTGACCGTCTGGTCTACGCGCTTTACGGCCTGACAGATGAGGAAATCGGGATTGTGCAGGAGAACGGAGAACATCCATGAAACCGATCCGATTAGCCGTATGAAAATCAGTTACGATCCGGAAGTTGACGCGCTCAGTATCGTTTTTCGCGAGACCACGGTGACGACTAAGCCCCTTGGCGAGGAGATTGCCGTTGAGTATGACCGGGATGGACGACTCGTAGGGATCGAGGTTCTTGACGCAGTGAAGCGCTTCGGTGACGCCGAATCGCTCCATCAGGTGATTGTCGAGGGGATCGGCGCGGGTACGGCTTCCCGACGCGGCCATATGGTCGTCGCGGAAAACAAAACTGCATAAAGACATGTCTGCCTGCGAAAAACCGTTGGAATTGGAGATTGCCGAAATCGCTTATGGCGGCGCCGGGCTGGCGCGGGCGGCGGACGGGAAGGTCTGTTTCGTCGCCGGCGCCCTGCCGGGCGAACGCGTGCTGGCGCGGGTGACCGCGTCGCATCGCCAGTACGACACCGCGCGCCTGATCGAAGTGCTCGCGCCGTCGCGCGACCGCATCGCGACCGCATGTCCGTTGGCCCTGCAACCGGCCGGCCGGACGCCTTGTCCGCCGGCCGCCTGCTCCGGCTGCCGCTATCAGCATGCGACCTACGCCGCCGAACTGGAGGCCAAACAGCGCCAGTTTGCGGCGATGCTGGCGGCGGTTCCTGGCGCGCCGCCGCCGGTGGCGCCGCTGGCCGCCCCGGCGCCGCTTGGGTATCGCAACAAACTGGTGCTGCATTCCCAATTCGAGAATGGCACGGCCGCGCTCGGTTATGTGATGGACGACAACAAGACGGTGCTGGATGTTCCGGCCTGTCCGCTGGCGGTGGCGCCGATCAATCTCCGCCTCGCGGAACTGCGCGCGCAGCCGGGATTCTTGAAAGGGCTGCGCCGCGACACGGATTTGACGCTGCGCTGGACCGAACACGACGGCGCGAACTGGTGGCGTGGCGCGGCGCCGGAACGCGCATCATGGCTGGTCGAACGATCGGCGCTGGGCCCGCTTTCCGTGCCGCGCGGCAGTTTCTACCAGGTGAATTCGCCGGTGGCCGACCTGCTTATGACAGCCGTGCGGACACGCATCGCGGCGGAACGTCCGGCGCGGGTGCTGGATCTTTACTGTGGCGTCGGCGTTTTCGCCCTGGCCGCGGCGTCGGCCGGCGTGCCGCAGGTGACGGGCGTGGAAGTGGACGAAGCGGCGCTCGCCGCGGCGGAGCATAACGCCGGGCGGCTGGGTGTGCAGGTGAAGTGGACGGCTGGTTCCGCGCGGCAGGCTTTGCGGACGATTGCGGACGCCGGCGTTGCCGCGGAGACGACCTTGATCGTGGATCCTCCGCGCGGAGGCTTCGAAACCGGCGTCTGCGAAGAGCTGGCGCGCGCGCGACCGTCGGCGATTTTGTACATTTCCTGCGCGCCGGACACGATGGCGCGCGACGCCGCGCGCCTGGCGGCGGCGGGCTACCGGATCGAATCGGCGCAACTGGCCGACATGTTCCCCCGCACGGCGCACTTCGAATCGCTCAGCGTGTTTCGCCGGAACGCGTGAGCGCGCGGGCGATCCACCAGGCGGCGGCGAAGGCCGTCAGGCACCCGGTGGCGCCGGCCAGCATGGCGGCCGCGAATTTGGAACGCAGGCCGGGCAGCGTATAGTCCGGCAGCGGGCCATGCCAGAGCGGTTGCGTGGCGGCGCGGCTCTCGAAGCCCAGCCGGGTGGCCACGGCTTCCAGTCCGTCGGGCCAGGGGCAGGCCCAAGGGGCGATCAAGACCGCCAGCCCGAGCGCGACCAGCAGTCCCCACCCAGCCAGCGCTCCGTAGGACGGCGTCGGCGCGGACGACTGGGCCAGGTCCGGACGCAGGCGCCAGACGGCCGCCACGACCAGCGCGGTGATCGCTCCCTCCACGAGTCCGATCAGCATATGGATGCCGCCCATGGCCGGCAGGACAATCCGCCACGGCGCAACGCCGGAGGCGGTCAGTTCCAGGGCGCAGACGAGCGCGGCGGCCACGACGGAACACCAGGCCGCGAAGGCGCAGGCCAGCAGGCGGTTGCGCAGTCCGCCGCCGCCGAGGCGCACGATGGGACGCAGGACACACCATGCTGCCAGCGGGGCGACGACCGCCATGTTGAGCAGATTGGCCCCCAGGGCGGCCAGACCGCCGTCGTTAAAGAGCAAGGCCTGAAGCAGGAGCACGGTTGTCATGACCACGATCGCCGCATCGAGTCCGAGCAGCGTCACGGCCAGCGCGGCGCCGATCAGATGCCCCGAAGTGCCGCCCGCAATGGGAAAGTTCAGCATCTGCGCGGCGAAAAGAAAGGCCGCAGCCAGTCCCAGCAGCGGCACCCGCCGCGGCGGCAGGGCGCGCAGCCGCCGCAGCGCCAACGCGATCCCGCCCGCCGCGCAGGCGGCGGTCGTGATGGCTGTTGGGAGATTGACGAACCCGTCTGGAAGATGCATGCGTTATCCTTCGTGCATGGCACGCTGTGCCAATCGCGTAACATGCCGCAAAACGGAAGTCAATTCCCGGTTTCGCTTGACACCCTGACGATTTACTGGACGAGGGGGCGGGGCTTGGGTATATGATGCTCCGCTTGCGGGCGCGCTGGGATGCGCCCGCGAAACGCAAGCATGCGGAGAAGAAAGCCACAACATGAGCAAGAGTTATAAAATCGCGGTGATTGGCGGGGATGGCACGGGACCGGAAGTGGTCCGTGAAGGCGTCAAGGTGCTGAAGGCGGCGGCGGCCAAGTTCGGCTTCAAGCTGGATCTGACGGATTTCGATTTCGGCGGCGCGCGCTATCTGCGCACCGGCGAGGTTCTGCCGGCGACGGCGGTGGAAGATTTGCGCAAGTTCAACGCGATTTACCTCGGCGCGATCGGGCACCCGGACGTGAAGCCGGGCATTCTCGAGAAGGGCATTCTGCTCAAGTTGCGCTTCGATCTCGACCAGTACATCAACCTGCGGCCCGTGAAGCTGTATCCGGGCGTCGAGTGTCCGCTCAAGAACAAGGGCCCGGCCGACATCGATTACGTCGTCGTGCGCGAGAACACCGGCGACATGTATACCGGCGCCGGCGGTTTCACAATGAAGGACACGCCGCACGAAGTGGCCGTGCAGGCGGCGGTCTACAGCCGCTTCCAGGTGGACCGCGCTCTGCGCTTCGCCTTCGAGCTGGCGCGGGCGCGCGGCAAGAAGCGCACGCTGGCGCTCTGCGGCAAGACCAACGTGCTGACCTTTGTGTACGACCTGTGGGATCGCGCCTTCCACGAAATGGGCGCGCGCGACTTCCCGGACATCAAGCGCGAGTACTATCATGTGGACGCGACCTGCATGTGGATGATCAAGAATCCCGAGTGGTTCGACGTGATCGTCACCGGCAACCTCTTTGGCGACATCATCACCGACCTGGCTGCCATGACGCAGGGCGGCATGGGCATCGCGGCGGGCGGCAACCTGAACCCGGCCCCCGGCGGAGTCAGCATGTTCGAGCCGATCGGCGGCTCGGCGCCCAAGTACACCGGACAGAACGTGATCAATCCGCTGGCGGCGATTTGCGCCGGCATGATGATGCTGGATCAGCTCGGAGAGAAGGCGGCCGCGGCGGCGATCGAGAAGTCCGTGATGGAACTGACCGCGCACAAGCTGAAGAGCATCGCCGCGGGCCGCATGGGCTACAGCACCACCCAGGTCGGCGATCTCGTGGCCGAAAGCCTGTAAGGCGGACGGGGAGCATGAAAGCATACAACGTTTGTGTCGTGGGCATTGGCGCGGTCGGCGCCGAGATGGTGCGCCTGCTGCGCCGGCGGAAATTCCCCGTCAAGTCGCTGACCATCCTGGCCCGCAGCGAGCGGACGGAGACGATCGACGGCGAAACCTACCCGGTGAAAGTCGCGGCGCCCGAGGCCTTCGACGGCGTGGACTTCGCGTTTTTCGCGGGCACCGAGGGCGCCAAGGGCGCCTCGCAAACGCTGGGATGGGAGGCCGTCAAGCGTGGCGCGGTCGTGATCGATAACGGCGACGATTTCCGCATGGATCCGCGTGTGCCGCTGGTGATTCCCGAAATCAACCCGGAAGCGCTGCGGGGGCACCAGGGGTTGATCGCCAATCCGAACTGCAGCACGATCATGGCGCTGCTGCCGCTGGCCCCGCTGCACAAGGCGGCGCGTATCCAGAGGATCGTGGCCGCCACCTACCAGGCGGTCTCGGGCACGGGGGCGCCGGCGATTCGCGAGCTGGAGGAGCAGGCGCGCGCCTGGGTGGCCGGCCGTCCGGTCGAGCACAAGGTCTATCCCCACCAGATCCTCTTCAATCTGCTGCCGTCCATCGGCAGCGTGAAGGACGATTCCGGCGAGACCACCGAGGAAATCAAGATGCGCAACGAGACGCGCAAGATCCTGGGCGACGACGCCATCCGCGTCTGCGCAACCTGCGTGCGCGTGCCGGTCTTCAACGGCCATAGCGAGGCCTTGAACGTCGAGTTCGAACGGCCGCTCGGTCCGGACGAAGCCCGCGCGCTGCTGGCGGGAACGCCGGGCGTGATCGTCGCGGACGACATGCAGCGCAATCTCTACCCGATGCCGATGGACTGCTCGGGCAGGTACGAGGTGCTGGTGGGCCGCATCCGGCGCGATGCGAGCGTGAAAAACGGGCTGGCGCTTTTTGTGGCCGGCGACAACATCTGGAAGGGCGCGGCGCTGAACGCGGTCCAGATTGCGGAAGTTTTGATTGCTTAGGAGAATCAATAGTGTCATTTGAAAGCGGCGGCGTCTCGTTTCGTATCTTCTACCTGACCGAAACTTTGCCCGGCAACATCATTGAGCGTTTCGCGGCCCAGGCAGCGCCGCCGATCGATACGCTGGGCCATGGGGAGATCCATGGCTGGGTCAGCGGCCGGCATCTGCTGGATCGCCAGATCAACGAGAACACGGCGCTCTACGCCGGCTTCCTGCGTATGACGCTGATGAGCGCGCAGCGCAAGATTCCCGAGGCGCTGCTGCGCGCCGAGTGCCGCATGGAGGAACTGGCCCGCCTGCAGGCGGGCGGGCAGGATTCGCTGGACCGCAAGACGCGCACCGAGATCCGCCGCGAGACGGCCGAACGTCTGCTGCCGCAAATGCCGCCTGAACTCAAGGGCATGACGCTGGTGCATCGCCGCGGCGAGCGCTTCCTGTACGCCGAGGCGGTCAATGACAAACAGGTGGATGCCTTCTCGATCGGCCTGCGCCAGGCGGTCGGACAGGGACCGATTCCAGCCGATCCCGTCACGGTTGCCGCGCGGCGGCGGCAGATTGACGTGCGCACCCTCACGCCGACAAGTTTCTCGCCGGAATGCCACGATGAGGAATCGGGCGACAGCATCGGCCAGGAATTTCTGACCTGGCTGTGGTACTTCAGCGAGGCCCGCGGCGGGCTCGCCAAGTTTGGCGACCTCGGCCAGTTCGGCGTCGTCGTGGAGGGTCCGCTGACCTTCGTGCTGGAAGGTAGCGGCGCTCACGAGGCCGTGGTCAGGCACGGTTGTCCGGAACTGAGCACCGAAGCCAAGGCGGCGCTGCTGAGCGGCAAGAAACTCAAGCGCGCGCGCATAACCATGGCGCGAGGCGACGAACAATGGCAGGCCACGGTGGATGCCGACACTTTCGCCTTCCGCGGCGTGCGCCTGCCCGAGAAGGACAAACTTGACGCGCTGAGCCGGTTTCAGGAGCGCGTACTGGCGCTGGACACTTTCCAGGGCGCCTTGTTCGGCTTTTACGACCGCTTCCTGAACGATCGCACCAACGCCGCCCAATGGGCCAAGGTGCAGCGCGATATTCAGCACTGGGTCTCGGAACGCGCCGCCAGACGGTGACCGCGTGGGTTGCCGCGGTGTTCAAGCCGTAATGCTTCAGTGACGCATTGAACCATCTCTATGAGGCTGAATAAACGGCCGGGAAGCGGCTGGATCATGGCGGGCGAGAGCCTGCGGCAATATATTTAGGTTTCCTCGCCGAGGAATTCCGGCATCAGCAGCAGCATGCGGGGGAGGTGGAAGAAGCCCTTCCATTTGCCGCCCTTAAGGAAGTGGGTGGGCTCGCCTTGCCGGTTCAGGTAACCGAACCATTCGCCGTATTTCGGGTCGGGAAAGAGCGCCCAAGTCCAGTCATGCAGCCGGCGGAACCAGTCCGCAAATTCCACGCGCCCGGTAAGCCGGTGCGCCAAAGCAACCGCCAGCAGCGCCTCGTTGCAGACCCACCACAGTTTCATGTCCCACTGCAGTTCCACGTGCGGTTTGCCAAGGGCGTCCATGAAGTAGAAGATGCCGCCGTGCTCCCGATCCCAGCCGAACTCCAACTCCGCCAACACCACATCGGCGGCGCGATTCACCAGGTCCTGGCGTCCGGCCTTGGCGGCGGTGTTCATGATGAACCACATCGCCTCCACGGCGTGGCCGGGATTGAGGTGCCGTCCCGCCATGGAGGCGAGATCGAATCCGCCGGCATCCGGTACGTTCTCGAAGAGCACTCGCAACTCGGGATTCCAAAACCGGTCGAGTACGAATTCCGCCGTGCGCAAGAGATCGTCGCGGTAGTCGGCTATCCCCAGGTTCTCTTCCAGCACCGCTTGCAGGTTCACCTTCATCATGTAGAACCCGAGACTGCGCATGACGGGGCCGCCGGGCAGTTCCTTGGTCCATTCGCCCTTGGGCCGGTCCTCGCGGGCTGCATAGCCGCGGAAAGCGCGCAACGCCTCCTCCCGCGCAGCGGCGTCTCCGGACGCCCGAAAGTATGCCGCGCAGCCCATGACCGCGAAGCACTCGGAGAAGACCGAATACGGCGCGGTCATCGGCCGCCCGTCCCGCGCCAGGGCGAAGTAGTAACGCCCCTGCTCGTCGCGGCCGTGCTTCATCAGAAAGCGCAGGCCGTTCTCCGCCAACTCCAGCCATTCCTCGCGCCGCTCCAGTTTGTTGTATAGATCGCACAGCATCCAGACGATGCGCCACTGCACCCACATGAATTTGGTGGTGTCGTATACTGAGCCGTCGCGGTCCAGGCATGAGAAATACGCCCCTTGCTCGCGGTCCGGACAGTGGCGGACCCAGAACGGGATGACGTCGTCGCGCAGCGTCCGCGCATACAGCGGGGCATACGTTTTCAGGGTATTCATGTCATGCGCCTCCTTCGCAGTCTGCGATCGGGTGATGCTTATGCTTTCAGCTTGTACCAGCGTATGACCGATATGCAATCTTCGTAGCACCAGAAAGCTGCAAAAATCGTCCCATCCGGCAGCTTTGCTATGCAGGGCGCGCCGAAACGCAGGACGTTGAAGTTCTTTATCATGTTGGTGCTCGTCGAAGTCAGGCTTTGCGCCTGCGCGCCCCACAGGGGCGTGTGCTCCTCATTCACCCACCGATCGCCATCAAGGCGAGACATCACGGCCCACAGCCCCGGCTGATCCATTCTGCGATAAACGCACAGAACGCGTCCGTCGTCGAGAATGAAGGGCGCGAGCGTCTGTCCATGCAATCCCATGGACATAGGCTGCGACCATGTCGCTCCGCCATCGCTGGAAAGCGCATATTGATTTGGCAGGTCCTTTGCCGTGGCGCGATTGTATGCCCAGGCAACGGCAAGCAGCCGGCCGTCTTGCAGCTCGACGATCTTTGACTCCCAGTAGAAGATTTCCTGCTTTGGGTCTTTCATCACGTCCCAGTGCTCGGGCCAAGTGCGGCCCCGGTTCCTGGATACGAAGGCGATCAGTTTCAGCCCGTTGGGACAGGCGCCCTCCCACGTCGGCCACGTGGAAGAGGGAACGATCCATCGGCCATCCTTGAGCGGCGTGATTGGACAACATATCTCGTAGGGGGTTTGCGGGAGGGAATGTTTCATGGCCGCCGGTTTAGACCATGTGCGGCCGTAATCCTTGGAGCGAACGAGCAGACATTCCGTCGGAACAGTTCCGATCGTCTCCGGATTGCCCAGGCCTTCGTCCGAATGCCCGGCCCGGTCATGCCGCATCATTAAAATGACCGCTGCTCCGCCTGCAACGGCGGTCACACGTCCGTAATCGCTGGTGAGTCGCCTCTTCGTTCCCGGATACACAGGGCCTTCAAGCGCCCACGTCTCCCCCATGTCCTTGGAGCGCGCAACGTTCAGTCTGCAATTGGCGGCCTCAAAAGCCTCTCCGAGCGCGAATGTTGCCAGCATCTCGCCGTTATCCATGACGGCCACGGACGGAAAATACGCATGAACGCTCCGTACATGGGGCTTGGGGTTCTTGTAAACGATGCCTGTTGTTAGAATCTCAATCATGGGTCAGAATTCCTCATTTATTGTTCATGCCAATCATCTCGCGCACCAGCGCGCTCATTTCGACGGCATTTCCGCCTGCAATCACTTTGTCGAATCTGTCGAGCCCCAGCATCTGCATTTTGGCCCACAGCCCTTCGATAAACCGTACGCTGGCATTCAAGGCGCCCTGGGCTTCTTCGCGGTATGGATACTGATCCATTGAGTACCATCCTTTGTACCCGAGCCGGTTCAGCCAGT
This sequence comes from uncultured bacterium, assembly GCA_903925685.1. Classification (GTDB taxonomy): domain Bacteria; phylum Verrucomicrobiota; class Kiritimatiellia; order CAIKKV01; family CAIYGI01; genus CAIYGI01. The sequence continues at coordinate 20,853 of CAIYGI010000112.1, read as the reverse complement.
ACAAGAGTTCGGCGTATTCGATGAAGTGCACGCTGCCGACGATCATGTCATCATCCCAGGCACGATAGTTGTCGTTGAAGTGCAGGTGAAACAGCTTCCCGGCCCTTAGCAGGAGCGAGGCCGCCTCCGCCATGTTCTCGCCGGCCGCCATGGCGTGACCCGTGTCAATGGTGACACCCACGTTCGGACATTCGGTCTCCATTGCAAGCAACAGTGTGTCCGCGGCGCGGGCGAGGTATGAATGAGTGCGCGGCTCTTTGCACTTATATTCAAGCGCAAACGACAAAGACGGGGCGTATTCGGCGCATATTTTGACGCTCTCCACAAGATGATCGCGCGCTTGCGCAAAATGGTCCTGGAAACAATAGTCATACCCATCCTGGCCGGGCCACAGGTTGATTGTCTTACAGCCGAGCCCGCCACACATGTCAACGACCTGCTTGACACACTCCACGGCCTTCTTGCGAATGGCAGGCTGCCGGGATGACAGGGATCCCTGCGCCCATATCTTGTTCGCGAACAGGTCAGGAATGATGCACGAACACGTCAAGCCGTTATCGTCCAGCATACGCCGCATCTGCGCGGCGTTCTTCTCCGTGATATCCCAACTGCCGACGAGTTCAACGGCCGATACGCCCGGAATCGAGGCCGCCTGCCGCACCATCTCCTCTTTCGAAGGCTGTTCCTTGTACCCTGTCGAGACAAACCGGTCGCATGTGTTTCCGAGATTGCCAAGAATCACTGAGAATTTCACGGTGGATTTCCTTTTGTTCGTTTCGTTGCTTCCGCGAAAAATGGCGACTCGATGCGTTGTCGGCGCGTTGCTTATTGAGACAGCAGAATGGCGTGCCAGTGGTCGTAATGCAAGAACAATTGCGACAGAACAATTGCGACAGAACAATTGCGACAGATAAGGGAATAGACAAGGGAGATTATCTTTGCGCCACTATCTTCGTCGTTTTCAACGCGGCATGGTATCGCGCAGAAAACGAAGGGCATAAGTTGGAAGCTTACGCGCGACTGCGCAAGAGGCTCAGCGGCGGATTCATGTTTGTCAACCCGCCCATGAAGGACCCCGATGTCGAACGCATCCCGCAAATCGACCTTGTGACCCAGGCGGACATCGACAGGATCGCTGCCGCACGGAAACTCCGCCCGGACGCCTTCATTTTCTATCAGTTTACGACGTGCCTTGGAGAACGGCTTTGGGTCCTGCGAGGGCTCGAACAGATATTGATGGACTACCTTCTGGAGCCCCGGTTTGCGCATGCCGCGCTCGATCTCCTCCTGCAAATGCACATGGACGCGCTTGACAAAATTCTGCCGTTGCCCATTGACGGTGTTGTGTTTGGCGATGACTTCGGCGCGCAGCGGGGCTTGATGATCAGCCGCGGGATTTTCACGACATTCTTCAAACCGCGTCTCGCGCAACTATATGCGAAGGTTCGCTCCGCCGGCAAGGTGGTCGGGCATCATTCCTGTGGCGATAACACGGAGATCATGGGGGATTTCGTGGACATTGGCCTGCAGGTTTTCCATCCGCTCCAACCCGAGGCGATGGACATCAGGAAGATCAAGAGGGAATTCGGGAGGCATCTGACTTTTCGGGGAGGCATTGGCACGCAAGGCCGCATCGTCTTAGGCACGCCGGAAGAGGCGCGCGCGGAAGTGCGTGAAGCCGTTGAAGTCCTCTGTCAAGGCGGCGGTTATCTCATGGAAACCGCCAAGCCGCTTCCTGAGGAAACCCCCGTCGCCAATGCAGTCGCCGTCATCGAGGAAATGTCCCGCGTGATGAACTACCGGTTCTAACGTTCAGCCGGCGGCGGCAGTGTGACCGCACCGACAGAAAAACGATTTCTTATCCGCTTATACAACTTTCTTTGCCATGCCGCAGGATTGTCGCACAACCAGTCGCGTGTTTAAAATACGGCCTGGCACATCATTTCCCGTCCTCAGGCGTTCATCCAAGAGGCGGATGGCCTCTACCCCGCATTCGAAATGAGGCACCCGGATGGTGGTAAGTGGCGGATCGGCCCGATCTCCCCCGGGAACATCGTCAAAGCCTAAAATAGAAACGTCGCCTGGCACTGCAAGTCCGGCCTGTTTCAAGGCCCTTATGGCGCCGAGCGCCTTGATGTCAGTGTCCACAAAGACCGCGGTAAAGGGGATACGGCGCCCCAATAATTCACGGATGGCGGCTTCGCCAGATTCCTGGCTGCCACCCGGAGGAGCGAATACTTCCAGCTCTGGGCGGTAGGGAATACCGAATGCGCGCAGGCTGATCTGGTAGCCGGCGATTCTGTTCTCGTGGTTTAAACCGGCATCTGTGGTCACCAGCGCGATGTCACAATGCCTAAGATTCTTGATCAGATACGTCATCCCGTCGTAAATACCGCGCATGCGGTCGAACGAGATCGTGTTCGGACGGCAGTCGGTGGTGTTTGTGTGCCGGTCAATGATGCAGTGCGGAATGTGTTCTTCTTCGAGCCGTCGCACTAGATCGAAGGCGCCATCATATATGACGACCGCCCTGGATTGGGGCGGCAACGCGTCCAACTGCGCAAACAGTCCGGTGGGCTTCACCAGTCTAACACGTCCTTCAAACGTGTTGACCAGGCCGCGAACAAACTCGTGCGCTATAAACCAGTTGACATTGCTGTAATCAGGGGCGGCATCGTTCACTATGCCGCATACCAGGAGTGTCGCCATGCCAGAGGCGGTCGCTTGATTGACGGTGGGGTGGACGCTGTTGACGATCGTGCCGAGGCCTTGCTTTCGCCGTACATACCCCTGCGATTCAAGCTCACGCAATGCACGCGCGATGGTGGAGATGCTCAAATGGTAGCGGACAATCAACTCCTTCTCCGTGCATAGGCGGTCGCCGACTCGACAGCGCCCGCTGCGGATCTCTTCGAGCAGTTTGCCTTGAAGCCAGGCATATTTCGGGACACCTGCCAGCTTCGGAACATCGATGGGAATGCGTGCGCCTTTGCCAAGCTTTCTAACCGGATTGCTGCAAGAGGCGCTTTTGTTCACGACTGGTTTTTGGGACTTCATTGTCTGATTTTTTCCCTGTTGACAATCTGCCAGCGCGTGATAATATCAAAAATGAAATCGATTAATCAAGTATAATTGCCTAATCAAGTAAAATCGATTAATCGATTAATCAGGTAATGTCTTAGAGCGAATGGCTTGGCCTTGGCTGTATTCGGTATTCGATGAGGCAAGGGATCGGAAACGGAAAAGAGCCATGCAGTTGTGCAAAAGGCTCACAATTAGGCAAAGGAGATGATATGAAGACGATCGTGCAGTCAGTTCTCGTGGTTCTGATGGTCTGTGGCGCGGCGAACTCTGTGCGGGCCGCGATCGACACGCATTACGTGGCGCAGAACGGCCAGACGCCCAGCGGGGCCTTCACCACCTGGGACAGCGCGGCCAGCAACATCCAGGAAGCGGTCGACCAGGCCAGCGCTGGCGACACGGTGCTGATCGGCGCCGGGCATTATACCACCAACGCCACCCTCACCAACGTGGTGACTATCAGCAAACCGATCACGCTGGTCAGTTCCAACGGCAATCCGGCCAGCGTGAGCATTGACGGCTCCAACACCAATCGGGGCATTGCGATTTATCCCGTGCTCGTGACTTACCCATACAACATAGGTGGTATTACCGTTTCCAATTGCTGGTCATCCACCAGCGGCGGCGGCATTTATATCTCGCCCATTGCAAACTTCTCCGGGAATTTGAGTAACTGCGTGGTCAGTGGTAACGCTTCGGCAGGAGCTTACGGGGGCGGGCTGTGTTATCCGTTTTTAGCCTCCCCTGGCGTGAAATACACCATAAAGGGCTGTACGTTCAGCAGTAATAGTGCGCCATCGGGGTCGGGAGGGGGAATATATTTTAACTCGTACGGCTCCGGGGGCGCCTCACTTTTGATAATCAGTAACTGTCTTATAAGTGGTAATTCGGCCGCAGGACCTGGCGGTGGTATTCACTGCGGACGAGGCATGACGAACATTATCCAAAACTGTATTGTCAGCGGCAATCGTGCCCTCTCTACCGCCTTCGGGAATGGTGGCGGCGGCATTTCCTTTGAGCAGGGTACAAGCCTTGCGCAGGTACGGAATTGCCTGATTTATAATAACTATAGTGGAGAGAGGGGTGGAGGGATCGTCTTAGCCAATAGCGCTTCTAGTGCAGGACTTTATAATTGCACCATCGTCAGCAACTCTGCGGTACTTGGCGCCGGCATCCATGTGCGTGCCCAAGCAGCAACCTTCTTCAATATCTGGAATACGATCATGCGTTCCAATTTGGTTAATGGCGCTGTCAGCGACATAGTAAACTACGGGACCACCACCAGCAGTTCTTGTACCAACTCCTGCTTGCTCACGAACAATATAGCTATAGCCAACTGTGTTTTTGGCGGCATCATCGTGACCAATTCGCCGAACTTCGTGAATTTTGCGAAGCAGGATTTCCATTTGCAAGCCCCGTCGCCCTGCATCAACACCGGAACGAACCAGGACTGGATGAATGGCGCGACGGATTTGGACGGCCAGCGGCGCAAGGACCCCGTCTCCGGCATCGTGGATATGGGCTGCTACGAATACGTGACCAGAGGCACGATGTTCATTATCCGGTAAGATTGCACTCTTAGTCGGCACACTTAGTCGGTTACGCTTAGTCGCTTACACTTAATCGACTAAGTGGTACGACTAAGTGTAACCGACTAAGGGTGGGGACTAAGTGTCTCAGATTAAGGCGTGATTCTGCAAAGTGGAAGCGGCGTCCCGCCGCTTTATCCCATCGCAACAGAGGTGGGACGCATCTGCGAATCGTTATCTGAAGGTGGGAAGCAACGCAGGAGGCGCACCGCGAATTTGGAGGGACGACCTCCGTGTCGTCCGGGAAGCTGCACTTGCAAAACCGACGCAGGAGGTTTTGCAAGCGCTTCGTTTTGTTAGGTTTTGAGGGCGGTTGATTCACTAAAGGAGAAGCGCGATGAGACATGGAATGGCAATATGTGGGATCGGCGCGGCGCTGCTCGTGGTGGCCGCCGGGTGCACGGAGGCGCAGGAAAAGGTGAATCAGAAGGACTCCGAAGTTCGGGCGGCGCCGCTGACCCTGGTGGCGAAGGGGGCGAGCCTGGCGCCGATCATCGTCTTTTCGAACGCTCCGCCGATGACCCGCAAGGCGGCGGACGAACTGGCCGCCTATATCGAGAAGGTCGGCGGCGTCAAGCCGAAGGTCATCGAAGGCATGCCCGATCCCGTGCCGGAGCGCGCGATCTGGGTCGGATTCCAGCCCAAACTCAAGGAGCTCTTCCCGAAAACGGATTTCGATTTCAAGAACCCGGAAGAGATCCTCATCGCCGCCAATGCACACCACCTGGTCATCGCCGGGCGGGATCGCTGGGATCCCCATCACATGGTGGTGAAGGGCCGAGGGGACCGGCCGATCAAGGGCTGGCAGCAGGAATACGGCACGGTCAATGCGGTGTACACTTTTATCCAGGATTATCTGGACGTGCGCTGGCTCTGGCCTGGCGAGACTGGCGAGGACATTATCCGGAAGGAAAAGATCGCCTTTGCGCCATTCGAATATCGCTACCATCCCAAGATTCGATTGAGGTACAGTGTTTTAGACTGGGCAACACCGACGGACCCACGGGGCGTCCTTTCCTCGGACTGGTCGCGCTTGCAGCGCATGCTGTTGGACTCGGCAAACTGCTCGTACAGGATTTATGTCCCCGATGGGCACTGGCCCTTGGATTGGAAACTTCACGAGACGCACCCGGAGTATTTCGCCCTCCAACCCGACGGCACGCGCGGCTGGCAGGCCTATCCCAAGGTGTGCAAGTCCAACCCGGCGGTTTGGGACTACTGGCTGAAAGACGTGGAGGAGCAGCTCAAGGATGATCCTACCCGTACCCTGTTCCGAGGGGGGGTCGCGGACGGGTGCTTGGCCGGATATTGTGTCTGCACGAACTGCAAGGCCTGGGATGCGCCCGAGGCGGAAAAACGCTTCCTGGTCTGGAATACGTGTCGCACGAATTACGTCGCGATGAGCGACCGGCAGACGCGATTCGCGAATAACCTGGCGCGAAAGTTGCGGGAACGCTATCCGGACAAGGACTACAAAGTGGTCATGCTCGCCTATGGTCCGAGCACGCCGGCGCCGCTCAAGAACAAGCCGGACGACAATGTGATCGTCTCGTTTGCCCCCAACTGGTTCGCGGAAATGGGTGAGAAGGATAAATATTCACAAGTGGGCACAACGTGGTCGCAGCAATTCGCCGACTGGGCGGCGACCGGCGCGAATCTGTGGTGGCGCCCCAACATGCCCGGCGCCGGCGGCTCCTATTATGGTCTTCCCGACGTGCCTTTCGGGCGGGTCATGGAAAGCTTGCGCCATGTCGTAAAGAACAATTGCACCGGGATAGCCCTCTCAATCTTCGAAAATTCCTGGCCGACGCAGGGTCCGCTATATTACCTGCTGGCACATCTGGTCTGGAACCCGGATCAGGACGGGTACAAGATCCTCGACGACTATTACCGGCGCGGCTTCGGGCCGGCCGCCGGGCAGTTGAAGGCGTACTGGACCCTGATGGAGGAGACGCGCAACCGGAAGATCGATGGCAATCTGGCGTTTTGGAATGCCTACGATGAAGCGTTCTTCAAACGCGCCGCCGGCCTGCTGGACGAGGCGGATACCGTGCTGGCCAAGCAGCCGGAAATCTACCGGAAGAGGATGGCGCATGTGCGCGTCGGCCTCGATTTCACGCGTCTTTTTGTCGAGACGATGGAGTTGAGAGAGCAGTATGAGGCAAGCAAGAAGCAGGACACCAAGATCGCCGACAGACTGCGCGAGAATTTAACGAAGTTGAGGGATATTGTTGCCGCGCAATCCACGAACTATATGAGGATAAGTGCTGGTCAGCAGGCCGGGCTGGACCCGAATAAGCTGTGATCAGAGCAAGTCTCCAACCAGCCAAGTCAGGCAGGGAATAGACATGACGATGAGATTCGTTTCCAGGAGGAGCGGATGAAGTACGCCGTTGCTTTGTTGTTGCCTGTATGTCATTTCGCGTTTGCCGGTGGTCTTTCCCCGGCAAGCGATGTTGGCCGGAAAGCCGGGCCTGTCCCGGCGGAGAAGGCCGGGTGGAAACTGCATTTCAGCGATGACTTCAAACGGTCAGACCTGGGCGATGACTGGAAGACGTATCAAGGCAACTGGTCGCTCAAAGACGGCGCGCTGCAGGGCAGCGGGTGCATCCTTTCCACCCGCGGATTCCCCGACGATTCCTGGGGGTTCACCCGCATCGAGTGCGAGGTGGAAATCGCGGCCCAGCCGAAGGGGAGCGGTCCGGATCTCGACGTGTTGATGCATGTCCGGCCCCCGGACAAATACGAACGGCCTCCCTGGACGGGCGGATATGTTTTCCGGCTCGGCGGGTTGACGAACGCAAGCAACAGGATCGTGCGGGATGGCAAGGATGTCGGCGCCGGTCCGCACCTGGCCCCCCTAATCGTTCCCGGCGCCGTGCATCGGATTGTCGCCGAGAATAACCAGGGAGAAGTGCGGTTTTTCGTGGATGACAAGTTGATCGTGGAATACAAGGATGCCTCGCCGTTCGTTGCCTTCAACGATTACAACCGGGTCGGATTCCATTTCGGATCCAACGCCAAGGTGCGCAATGTAAAGGTGTACATCAAGCGCTTGGACGACACGGATCGATTCATCTGAAACTCGAATGCAAACTCGACTGGATCAGCGCCCGACGGGAATATGAAATGTTTCGCACGTTTTATGGCGGCGAAGCTTTGCCGGTCTGGCATGGAGGTTATCCCGGCCATAAATGCATCCCGACCTTTCTGGGATGTCCAACCTCACTGGATTGGAAGACCGGTTGGTGGGATCCCATTCTATTGGGAGAAGACATCGAGTTCCAAAACCTCAAGCTCGACAAGGAGGACCGTAATTACCGGTTCACCCTTGATCGAGACCTCTGCGAAATCGGAAGACGAGGCGCAGGAATTGTTGGAAAACGCGGAACGCTGGTCCGTGGATCGCGGCTGAAAACGAACCGCTTGCGAACACAATATGAATAGACCAACAGGAGGAATTACGAGATGAAAGAACAGCGCAAGCAGGCAGCCAGGAGACAGCGACGCATCATTTTCAACAACGACGCCTGCGACGCGGGATACCAGGAATACTGCAAAGCTACAGCGTCGCGTCAGGCTTTGCTCGATGTGCGCACTTCAGCGCTGGCCGGATCGCAGGTGGATTCCATCTTCTACAACCGGGTGAGTCTGTTCACGGATCGCGCGCCACATATCCTGGAATATGGGATCGAGCCCATGAACGTGATGACGGATTTCTGCCGCCAGGAAAAGATGGAGATCTTCTGTTCGTTCAGGATGAATGACATTCACGATGAAAGTGACTATCACCCCTTGTCGCAGTTTAAACGCGACCATCCGGAATATTTACTGAACACGCAAGACAACAATCCTCCGTATGGCTGTTGGTCCGGGGCGGATTACGGACACCCCGCCATCCGGCAGCGGGCCTTCGAGGAAATCCGTCAGGTTTGCCAGTGCTATGATATCGACGGCATCGAGTTGGATTTTTTTCGGCACCCGACCTTTTTCAAGCCGCACGCCTTTGGGCAACCCCTGGGGCAGGAACACCTGGATGCGATGACCGATCTGCTCCGGCGGATTCGCGCGATGACCGAAACGATCGGGGCGCGCCGCTCCCGTCCCATCCTCATCGCGGTTCGCGTATCCGAGTCCCTCGCGTATGACCAGGCGATCGGCCTGGATGTCTCGGCCTGGTTAAACCAGGATCTGGTTGACCTGCTGGTGGCCGGAGGCGATTTTCTCCTGGAGCCTTGGACGCACATGGTGCAACTCGGACACCAGCACGATGTGCCCGTATATGCGTGTTTGAACAATTCCTGGGCAGAGATGTGTAACCGATATGAAGCCAAAAATCGCAACAGCATCGAGGCCAACCGTGCCCGCGCGGCGAACGCCTGGCAGGCCGGGGTGGATGGTATTTACCTGTTCAATTGTTACGAACCGTATCTTTCGCTCTGGAGAGAACTCGGCGATCCCAAGACCCTGGCGGATCTCGACAAGGTCTACTATGCCAACCCCTTGGGCTACCGATTAATACCGCACTTTGGACTGAAGGATGGCGAGCGGCTCCAGCAGTTACCAACCCTCGCCCCCGGCAAACCGGAAGAAATCAAACCCGGCCAAACACTGCAAATCCCATTGGATCTTGGAGAAGACGTGAAGGGCCTGAACGCCGGGGTGATTCGCCCGCAGGTTTTGCTGCAAGTTCAGGCCGGGAACGTGTCGGACGGCGGCGCCGTCAGCGTAGCGCTCAATGGCCGGCGTTTGAACACGGGAGTCTGGAGCGAAGGACAACTGGAGATTGAGGTTCCGTGCGAGTCGATCAAGCAGGGAGCGAATCGTGTCGAGATCACCCTCGCCGCTGGGGCGTCCGCGCCCATCCGCGTGCAGGATCTGATCATGCTCTTCCGCTACGAAGACCTGGCGGACACCTACCGCTTCTATGGTCCTGCCGCCCATGCGATGAAGGCGTTCATGGATTATTCCAAGGCGGCCGATCCGCTCATGGGCAAAAACGCAGAATCGTTGGATAAAGGCCTGGAACTGCTGGCCACAGCTCGTAAAGCCGCCGGGGATACGATCTACGGCAAGCGCGTCGCTCTGGCTGTCAATGGTCTCTCGCAATTCAAAGAACGCAGGGAAGAATGGAGCGCGATCCGGAAAAGCGCCCCCCAGGCGTTGGCCGTCGAGCGCAAGGGCGCAGGGCTGAAACTGGACGGCAACCTGGACAAGCCTTTCTGGAAAGGCGCGTCGGTCTATGAGTTGAAAGAGCTGGCGACCGGGAAATCGCCCGTCTCCAAGACCACATTCCAGGTCGCGTGGAGCGACGGCAGCCTCGTGTTTGGGATCCGGTGCGCGGACGCGGACATGAACAATCTGAGCGTCACGACGACGAAGAATGGCGACGCAAATATCTACAGCGACGACGAGGCCGAATTGTTCCTGGAGACTCCGTCGCATGCGTATTATCAGATTACGATCAACGCGGCCGGCGCCCTGATCGATCTTGACAGGGATAGAGGGCATCCGCCGTGGGCGTCGGAGGCCCAATGCGCCGTTTATCGCGGCGCCGATTTCTGGAGCCTGGAAATCCGGATTCCCACCACGCGCGAGACGCCCGAGGGTGGACTCGACCGCCGGAAACGGGTTGCGGGAAAGAAGCCGGATGCCGCGGCGCCCTGGTATTTCAACGTGTGCCGCCAGAGGGTCAGAGGCAAGGTCATGGAACATTCGGCTTTTTCGCCGACCGGGATTTCGAGTTTTGCCGTCCCGTCAAAGTTTGGTAAACTGATTGCGGAGTCGTGAGGTCCTTGATTGAAGGAGTCGAAGGGGTTCAGCGTCACAAAGGAGCTTTGACCGGGACATGCTCGATGGCCGTGGACCCGACCGGCCCAGCGGACGACTGACCCGCGATGGGACCGCACCTGGCAACGGCAGACCGTGCGGGCGCCGGGCGGAGATAAGATCGCGCCCGGCCCTTCGGAGATAACGGCCTATGCGATGCGCCTGGCACGCATGAAAAAAGCGGTGCAGCAGATGCGATGCCGTTTCGAAAGGGGTAAAACTCGGTCATGAATTGGAGCAAAGACATTCCGATATTGAAGGGTTATGACGCGGTGGTCTGCGGCGGTGGCCCCGCCGGCATAGCCGCCGCGCTTGCCGCGCAGCGCGCCGGGCTAGAAGTGCTGGTCGTGGAGGCGCAGGCCCAGTTGGGCGGAACTGGCACTTCCGGCATCGTTTCGCACTGGCTCGGCGGCCGCGCCAATGACTGCCGCCGCTGGGTCGTGGGCGGGATCTTCCGCGAGCTTGCCGAGGAAGCCGTCGGGGAGGGCATCGCGCTCCTGCCTGTGCCGGAGCCCGGCCGGAAATACCAGCCGCACGGTTGGTTCCAGGGCCAGCTCGGCGCCGGGATTCCGTTCGACCCATTCCTAATGGCCGCATACATCGAGGCGCAGGACGAGCCGCGCTTCAAAAAGCTTATCAAGAAGCTGGAAGCCAGCGGCGAATGGCCGTTTCCATACAACATAGTCGTCAGCGTGCAGATGACCGGCAAGGATGTGTTCATGGTCAACACCTGCACCATCGAAGGAATTGCCGGAACCGACGGCGCGTCCGTGACCGCCGGCATCGTCAAAGCACATGCGGCCAACCTGGCGCTACTGCGGGTGCTGCGGAAGCATTTTCCGGGCTTTTCCAAGGCGCGGGTCAAGGCCGTTGCCCCGATGCTCGGGGTGCGGGAAACCCGGCGCATTGTCGGCGAGTACAAGCTGACCGTCGCCGATGTTGTCGGTAACCGTCAGTTTCCCGATACGGTCGGACTGAGCGCGTACGGCTGGGACATGGGTGGGGCCATGCACGTGGAAAAGCCGCCGTACACGCCGATCCCATACCGCATCATGGTGCCGCATCCAATCACGAACTTGGTCTGCCCGGGCCGGGCCGTCAGTGTGGAGTGGGAGGCGCTCGGCCCGTTGCGCTTGATGGCGCCGGTGATGGCCATGGGCCAGGCCGCCGGTCAGGCCGCCGGTCAGGCAGTCAGATCGGGCTGCGGGTTCAAGGATGTGGACGTGCCGGCCTTGCAGGCGGCCCTGCGCCAGGCCGGCGCCATCCTGGACGCCGCCGATCTTCAGGAACAGCGCTAACAGGCCGCCAGGAGAGAGCGGCGCATAATTTTAGGAGGAATGAAAGAGTGCATTGCGTCGTCGATCATGCTGCTGGGGTTGGTCGGTGCCGTAGCCGGCGCCCGTGTCGTCGAGGGCGAGCTTCATGAGCATGATGCAAACGCGTCCATCAATCCCGGCAAGGCGTCAAGTCTGCCCAAGGTGCTTATCATCGGGGATTCCATCTCGCTCGGTTATACCGCTCTGGTGCGCAGTAATCTGAATGGCATCGCTGACGTGTCCCGTCCTCCCGTGAACTGCCAGCACACGGGATATGGCATAGGCGCTCTTGAACAGGGCGCAAAAGCGCGAGACATGGCGGCAACCGATCAGTTCGCTGATCTCCTTGATGCGCTGGTCGCTGTTACGCAACAGGTCGGCGGCGATGTGTATCCGCCGCTTGTTCCGGTAGACCTGCGGCGACTGGCCGTATTTCCGTTCGAAAAGCACGCGCAGCCGACTGGCCGAGCAGCCGCATTGCCGGCTGAGTTCCGCCAGCCCCCGACGGGCATGTCAATCCTCGTCGATCAACCATCGCAGTTTGGCCACAGCCGATGGATACATGTCCGTGCGTTGATCGATCGCGTACCGAATCACATTGCCAAGACCGGTCTGTACCCGCATTCGATTGGCCGGGCACGGGTTGTCGAAGGACGCCTGCAGGCGCATGAATTCGCCTTCCCAGCCTGAGACGTGCTCCTTGACGATGGACGTGAACATCGGCAGCACCACCCGGCCTCCACCGACGGTCTCGGCAATCTCCACTCGCTCCGGTTCGCCGCTCTGCGTCAGTTCCGGACTACCAGTCCAAGTACACGGTCTCAGGCCCGATGGTTTTCTGGTTTTCTGAAGAACTGCATGGTGTTTTGATCCTGTTTTGATCCTTGACAGGCGGGTTGGCGATGGTATGATTCAACGCCTTTAGGAGAGCGAAGCACTATGAAGATGATGTATCAGCCGTCGCGCAAGAAACGGGCGCGCAAACATGGATTTATGGCGCGTATGGCGACGCACAACGGGCGCAGGGTTCTGTCCGCGCGACGCCGGAAGGGACGCGAACGCCTGACGGTGTAAAGGGCGCAAGCCCAACTGGATCCGTGGCGGACGGCGCGGAGAAGGCAAAACGCGAACGGACGCCGGATTTGGGCTTGAGCCGCGCGCAGCGGATCAGCTCCGGCGCGCTTTTTCAAGATGCCTATGCGCAGGGCCGCGCGACGCGCGGACGTTTGATGGTGCTTTATCCCCGCAGTGGCCCGGGCGCCGCCTTGCGCCTCGGCGTGGTGGCCAGCCGTAAAGTCGGCGGAGCCGTGGCCCGCGCCCGCGCCAAGCGGCGGCTGCGCGCCGCCTGGCGCCTGAACCGCGAACACTTTCGCGGCGCGGCCGATTTGATCCTCGTGGCGCGGCGTGATTTGTTGTTTGCGCCATGGCCCGAGGTGGTGGATGAAATGCGGCGCCTGGGGCGGCGCGCGGGGCTGGTGGCGCGGGAAGGCGGCGAGCGGTGATTGCCGGACTGTTGCGGGTGCTAATCCGTCTCTACCAGCTTTCGCTGGCGCCGTTGCTGGGGCCTTGCTGCCGCTTCGAACCGTCATGCTCGCATTATACGATGGAGGCCATACGCGCACACGGCGCGCCGCGGGGCGTATGGCTGGGGTTGAAGCGGATTGTCCGCTGTCACCCGTTTCATGCCGGCGGCTGGGACCCCGTTCCGCCGCGCGCAAGTAAAGCCAGGTCGATAGGCTGAAGGCTGATAGCACTGAAGGACAAGCAACCCGAGTTCCAGCAACATAAGGAATCGATGTCATGAAACGCTGGTCAATTTTCGATATTTCCGTCGTGGTCCTGCTTTTTGCCGCCCTGCTGGCTTGGGGGCCGATTTCCCAAAAGTTTTTCCCGGCGCCGGCGATCGTCCCTGGTCCCGCGATTGCCGCGACTAATGCCCCGGCCGCAGTCCCGCCGGGCGTGGATGTGCCGTCCGCCGCCGCGACCGGGACGACGCTGGAGGCCCGGGCGGAAGCGCCTGTGCTGTCGGCCCCGACGAACGCCGCAGTGGCGGATGCCGTGTCCGTGCTTCCGGAAGAAACACATGTTGTTCTGACCAATGGAATGTTGCGGGTGGAGTTGACTTCGCACGGCGGCGGCATCTGCTCGGCCGAACTGGACCGCTATCCGACCGCCAACCAGCGTGACAGCGCGCCGGTGAGTTTCAATTTCCGCGCCTGGCCGGCCATGAGTTACGACAAACTGCCTGGCTTTGACGCGCAGAGCGCCTTCAGCATTGTCGTGGCGCCCGGCGGCCGCAAGGCGACGCTGGAAGCGGTCTCCGGCGGCGTGCGACTGGTTCGCGAAATAGTCGTGCCGGAACAGGGCTATCAGGTGCAGGTGACCGACAGCTTCGAAAATCGCGGCGCGACGGCGGTGACGCTGCCGGCCACAGGCTTGCGCGTGGGGACGATGGGACGCATTGCGGGCGAGACCGAAATCAGCGGTTTTACGCATCTGGGCATCGATTCCCTGAATTCCGTGGGCGGGGAGAAGACGCGTCATTGGGGATCGGGCGGAACTTTCGGCGGAACTCCGGCGCTCGGAGATTTCTTTCAGGAACCCGCGTTGCGCGGTGGCGGTTGCTCGATGGGCAAACCTGCTCCCACGCGCCAGATGCCGCTGTCCATTAACGAGCGCATCAACCAGGATCTCGACTGGGTGGCCGTTAAGAACAAATTCTTCGTGCAAATCGTCAAGCCACCCGAGCCCTGCGTTGGCGTGGACCTGCGCGCGACGCGCACGACCGCGCCGGGCGAGCAGCCCGGAAATCCCGCCTCGTGGGCGAAGGTGGCGCTGCTGCGCGACGTTTCGGCGGCCCTGCGCTTCGCCGCGCTGACGCTCAAGCCGGGCGAGACGGCGCAACGTCAATGCCAGTACTACGTCGGGCCCAAGGACTATTCCGCGATGCGGAACATGGGCGTTCACATGGACGATATCATGGAGTTCGGCTGGTTCAAGCCGGTCTGCATCGCGCTGCTCTGGCTGCTCAATCATCTGGTGGCGTTGATACCGAGTTACGGCCTGGCGATCATCCTGGTGACGCTGCTCGTGCGCGGCATCTTCTGGCCGCTGACGCACAAGGGCACCGAGAGCATGAAACGCATGCAGGCGCTACAGCCCGAGATCAAGGCGCTGAAGGAGAAGTTCCGGGACAAGCCGCAGAAGATTCAACAGGCGACGATGGAGCTTTACAAAAAGAACAAGGTCAACCCGATGAGCGGTTGCCTGCCGATCCTGATCCAAATCCCGGTTTTTATCGCGCTCTACAACGTGCTGCGCAGCGCCGTGGAATTGCGACATGCGCACTTCCTCTGGATACACGACCTGAGCGAGGCGGAAAATCTGTTTCCGGGCCTGCTGCCGATCGTGAGCGGCGTTAACTTTTTGCCGCTGATCATGACGGCGCTTTCGGTCTGGCAGACCAAGATCACGCCCTCGACCGGCGATCCCGCCCAGCAGCGCATGATGGTTTTTATGCCGGTGATCATGCTGGTCTTTTTCTACAGCATGCCTTCGGCCCTGGTGCTCTACTGGACGGCCAACCAGGCCGCCATGATCATTCAGATGCTATGGCATCTCCGCCACGCGAAATGAGGCTAAGATGGCCTGTCAGGCGGTTTGCTCGCCCATATTCCTGCCGGTGTTTCTGCTGGCCGCGGCGGCCTATCTGCTGGGCTCCATTCCAAACGCCTACCTGATCGCGCGCATCAAGGGCGTGGACATCCGTACGGTCGGCAGCGGCAACGTCGGCGCCACCAACGTGTTCCGCGCGGTGGGCAAGGGCTGGGGCGTGCTGACCTTTGCGCTCGACGCGCTCAAGGGCTTCGTTCCAGTCATGTTCTTCCCGCGCCTGTGCTGTGCGCCCGCGGGGTGGGATCCGGATGCGTTGGCGGTGCTTTTCACGGTACTGGCGGTGGCGGGGCACAATTGGCCGGTCTGGCTGCGCTTCAAAGGCGGCAAGGGCGTGGCGACTAGTGTCGGCGCGTTGCTGGGGCTGGCCCCGGCGGCGGTTGCGGTTGGGGCGCTGGTGTGGGCCGTGGTGTTCGCCTTGAGCAGGATCGTATCGCTTGGATCCGTGACGGCGGCGCTTGCCGTGCCGCTCTTTCAATGGTGGCGGACGGGCTGGCGTCCGGGAGCGCTGACGGTGGCGTTGTCGGCGATCGGCGTCCTGATCGTAATACGCCACCGCGCAAACCTGCGCCGCCTGTGGGCCGGGACGGAAGCCCGGCTGGGCGCGAGGCAATAGCGGCTTCCCGATTCAGGCCGCACACGTTATGATATGCCCATGACTTTACGGATCATCGGGAGTCAACCTTTGGAACGGGACGAGCAGGGGCTGCTCAAGTCGCGCATTGCCACCCTTTTTCTGCGCGGCCCGGCCCTGGTTACCCTGCCGGGCATCCACGCTTTCCAGCGCATGTGGTATATCGAAAGTCTCAATGCCGAACGGGCGCAGGCTGGTCAGCCGCCGCTCACGGAGGAAGAACAGGCGGAGATTCATCGCGATGCCGTGGATTTGATCATGGAGGCTCGAACGATCCTGATCCGTCCCGATCCGGACGCCATGGCGCTGGCTTTTCAGGCGGACGAACTGCTGCAGGAGATCGTATCCAAGGCCCGCATACGTTTTCTGCATGTGCGCAACGAGGTGGTTCGCCAGGCGCTGCGGGCGCGGGGCGAGTGCTGGCGCATGAGCGCCATGCCGCGGTCGCCGGCTGAACTGAACGCCATGATCAACGCCGCGCGGATCAGCATCGGCGGCGCGACGGTTTACTACTACAACAAACTGGCGGGCACGCGCTGGCTCACCTGCGGCGAGTTTTCGGCGCTCGATATGCTGCCGGACGGAAGGTTGCGGGCGCAGATACGCGAGATTCAGGAGTATGCGGCCCGGCGCAACCGGATCGGTCACCCGGAAGTGGATTTTTTCCTTGGCGCGCCGGCTTTTGGCGCCGCGGATCTGGCGGGGTTGGACCTGGTGGCGCTCGACGAAGCGGCGCTGCGGGCGGCCTATCGGGAGTTGAGGGACAAGTTTAACCGGGCTGTGCCCGCGGAGTTGCGCGAGGACGGGGTGGACAACCTGGCGTGGCGCAACCGCATGGCGACGATTTTGCTTACCTGCGGCGACGAGACGGTGGACGAGGAGCTGCTGCATGGCCTGAGCCGCGAATTTTACATGCAAATCGAGTGGCTGCCCGGCGGCCGCATCGAGGACGGCGAACTGATGTTCGATCCCGTGTTCGACGAACTGGATCGCAATCCCGGCGACCGCGAACTGCAGGCGCTCTGCGATACGCGCACCAAGGGCTTTATATTCAATTACATACGCGAATTTGGCGACATCGAGCACGTCAACATCGGACGCGTGTCCAACATGATTACCCAGCGCCTCGACGCGCCCGGGCGCCGCAACAACTACCTGGCGGAAGTCAAGCGGCGCGGCGTCGAGAAACCGACCGTGCGCATTGCGCGCATGCAAAAGTGGGGCATCCAGGAGCACCTGGAGGAGAACAAGGACCTGCTGGCGGCGATCCTGGAGACGGAGGAATACACCGACTACGTGCTCGACCGGCGCCTGGGCTGCCGTCAGCTCGGCATGAGCCTGCCTTCCCGCCTGATCACGCAGCGGATCACCGAACGCTACCATGGCTTGAGACAGGATTGCCTGGGGCGGATGCTCTGGATGACCTATTTCGAGCGCGACTACATTGAAGGCATTGCGAGCGACAAGATTCCCCTGACGCGTTTTCGCGACGCCCGCTTCGCGTTGCCGCTGGCGGCGCTGCTGGGCGAGGCCGCGGCCTCGAATCTGATTGTGGGCCGGATGGATGCCGACGAGAACGTGCTCTTCGACCGCGGCGACGAAATTGTGGTGCTCGATCGCAACGACCTGCCGGCGGCGATCGTGGTGGCCGACCAGACCGGGACCTTCATCAACTTCCGCGCGCCGTTGGAGCAATCCGCGGCGGCCTATGCCCAGCCGATGAACCGGCGCGCGGCCTTTACGCCCGATCCCAAGGCGTTTGCCGAGGCCTATCTGGGGGCCTTGCGGGCGCGCCTGGAAAAAACGCAGGCGGAATATCGCAAGCGCCGGCGGGCCTTCGATTCGCTTTTCAAGCACCGTCGGCGGGATGAACAGGGGAGTTTTTCGTACCGCTGGGAAAAGGTATTGGAGCGTCTCGATCATGCCGATGCCGCGGCGCTGGTGGAGCGGATTCGCGGGCAGATGGTGGTGCGTTGAGTTCACGCTGGAGAACGCGATGGAATTGCTCTTGATCCGCCATGGCCGCAAGGCCGGAGATGCTTATCTGCGTCCGGCGCAGCCCGTGCAGGGCTTTCTCTCGGAGGATGCGGGTCTGCCCCAGGCGCGCGCCTTGGCGGAGGCGCTGCGAGACGTGCGTGTGGACGTGGCTTTCAGTTCGCCTTTTGGGCGGGCGCTGCAAACCGCCGAGCTGGCGCTGGCGGGCCGCGGGGTGCCGATCCAGGCGCGCGAATATCTGCAGGAGTGGGAACCTACGCTGGCGATGCGGACGGGTAGCGCGGAGCAGGTCGCGGAATTGATGGCCCGCGATCGCGAGCGCTACGCCGAGAGGACCTGGAAAACGGAGCTGGGCGAGGGCTGTTTTGAATTTTACGGACGGGTCATTCCGCCGTTCCTGGACGATCTGGCCGCGCTGGGAATACATGCCCGCATGGGCGGCTTCATGCTCGATCCCGGCGCGCGCGAGCTGGGCGTGGCGGTCTTCGCCCATGGCGGTTCGCTGGCCGTGCTGCTGGCGCATTTGCTGGGTTTGCCTCCTTTTCCTCTGGCGCGTTTCGAATTTCTTGAAACGGGCGTGGCGCGGCTGCGTTTCACCGGCCGCCGCGACATCTTCCATCCCGTGCTTGTCCTGCCCGCACCGCACGCCACCCCCGCCTCCGGCTGGGTCTGAAACTGAAAGAAGATTAATCATGCCCACTCCAGACGTATTGCCGACGGCGCTGCGCATTTACCTCGACGCGATCGTTTTTGCGTTCGGCGCCTGCATCGGCAGTTTTCTGAACGTTTGCGTGTACCGGATTCCACGCAACCGCTCGATCGTCCGTCCGCGTTCGCACTGTCCCCGCTGCCAGGCCCCGATCGCCTGGCACGACAATCTGCCGATCGTAAGCTGGCTGGCCTTGCGCGCGCGCTGCCGGCACTGCGGCGGACGGATTCGTCCGCGCTATGTAATCATCGAGGCCTTGACCGGCCTGTTGTTTTTGCTGGTCTGGCTGAAATGGGGACTGGCTTCGCGTCCACTGGGCCTCGCTCCCTCGGCCTCGTTCGCGGCGGTGGTTGTCGGCTGGACGGCCCTGGGCGGTTTGATCCTGGCCACCTTCGTGGATCTGGAGCGGTTCATCATTCCCGACCGCGTGAGTCTGGGCGGCATCGCGCTGGGCCTGGCGCTGGGGCCGCTGTTTCCGGAATTGTACGGTCAGCCGGGCTGGCTGGGCGGTCTCGGCGCGGCGGCGCTGGGCGCGGCGCTGGGGACGGGTTTGTTGTTGGGCGTCGCCGGACTGGGCCGCCTGATTTTCAAGCGCGAGGCGATGGGGTTGGGCGATGTCAAGTTGCTCGGAGCGATCGGCGCGATCTTCGGCTGGCAGGCGGTCTTTTTCAGCGTCATGGTCTCGTCGCTGACGGGATCGCTGGTGGGCATGGCGATGGTGATCTGCGGCGGCCGGCGCATGCGCAGCCGCATTCCCTTCGGGCCCTACCTGGCTTTGGCGGCGCTGCTCTGGCTGCTCTGGGGTCCGGTCTGGTGGCATGCCTACTGGAACTGGCTGACGCCGCTGCCGCGCTGAAGGATGGCGCACGGTTTTTTATAAGGAGTGTTTACGATCGGCGAGAAGGTTGCAGGGTTGGTTAGTTGGGACGGTAACGGGGGCGCGGCGTACGATGCCGCAGGAAACGCGACGAACATCCAGTTTGGCGAATCACGTCGCTTGGACTTAAAATGGAACAGTCGGTATCAAGTGACGGAGGTGGCCGCGAATGGAGTTGTAACTGAGAGTTACCAATATGATGCCTTCGGACGGCGGGTGATGACGGTTGTCGGCGGGGTGACGAACTGGCATGTGTACGCCGGACCGCACGTCGTGGCGGATGTGGATGCGACGGGCGGTGTACTACGCACGTATATGTACGGGCCGGGAATAGATAACATCCTGTCGATGAAGGCCTACAGCGGTGGAACGCCGCAGTCATACTACTACGTCAAGGACCATCTCGGGTCTATTCAGGCGATAGTGGATTCATTCGGTTCAATCGTGGAGTCATACCGGTACGACGCTTGGGGCAAGGTGCTCGGCGTATACGATTCCTCTGGCAATTCAATCGGCAATCAGCAATCGCAAATCGGAAATCGGTACCTTTGGCAGGGCCGGGAATACATGTGGGCGACGGGATTGTACTTCTTTCGGACGAGGTGGTATGAACCCGTTACCGGAAGATGGCTCTCCAACGACCCAATCGGCATAAACGGTGGGTTCAATCAGTACGTGTTCTGCGCAAATAACCCTGTTGGCAGGCGCGATCCTTCGGGAACTGCGGGTTTCCCAGAAGAGGCAAGGGGTTTCGAGAATGAAAAGGAGGATCCATTCTTCCCCGAAAAGCACGGTAGTACATTCGGGGAGGAAGGCACGGAAACGTTTGAAGGAATGGCTGAGTTCCTTGGAGACGAAGACCGTAGTTCCCCTCCGCTCCCGTGGGCACCACCAGAATGGCGTAGAGATCCTCACTACCCGCCGCCATCGCCAGAACCACCTGTTTCGCTTCCCCCTTGGATTTATCATCCTGATTTGGGTAATGATCCCGACTGGGATTCGCTCCCCCCATCAGGGCAGACGCATCTAATTTCTCTTTTTTTCTGTCTTTTTCGGGGTCCGGAGCGGTTAATGCGGCAGGAGTGGACGAACGTTTGCAGTCTTGATGGATGACTTGACGCGTCGTTGGCGGGTTTGGCGGACGATGAGTT
>CAIYGI010000111.1 GCA_903925685.1 uncultured bacterium | reverse complement strand
TTCCACCAGCCGCGATCCGTGTCCGGCAGGGCAATGGGCATCCACCAGTTGAGGTCGGCCTCGTATTGGCGAATCAGATCGTTGACAGCCGCGAATTCCCGCGCTTTGTATTCGTTGTAGGCATCCTGGTCGAAAACTGTGGCGATGTCTTTCGTGTCGAAAACCTGGGCGAAGAGAAAGGATGCGCAGGTAAGTCCCAGTACCGAACCCAACAGAATACTCCACCGCTTTTGGGGAAATGCTTTTGCCATTGTCGAATCCTTCCGCTTTCACCTCGCGGCGCTCCTTGACCTCTCAAAAAAAGAGGGGCGTGACTACTCACGCCCCGTCACAGGCACCGGAATGCCCTCAAAGGAACGCTTTCGGCACGCCCCAGGCGGGGTGTGCGTCGAGCGCCATCCTTTGATCGAAATTTCCGGTTTCGTGACGGACAGCAGCCGAAGCCGCAAAATTTTAACGTTCGTTTTCTAAATCGTTCGTTTTCTCCTCGTTATACGTGGCCTGCACAAAACGCGGCCACAACGTCACGAAGTAAGAACCACATATACCGGGATTGCAAGTCTTTTTTTAGATCAATTCGTGTGCCGCGCGAGCAGTTCTTTGGCGTGGCGCAGGGTCACGCTGGTCTGGTCGCGGCCGCCCAGCATGCGGGCCAGTTCGTCCACGCGCGCGTCGCCGTCCACGGGATGAATCTGCGTCCGCGTGCGTCCGGCGCTGACGCTCTTATCGACCACGAAGTGCGTGGCGCCGCAGGCGGCGACGGTCGGCAGGTGGGTGATGCAGAGCACCTGGTGATGACGGCCGACGGCGGCAAGTTTGGCGCCGATGGCGTTGCCCATTTCGCCGCCGACATTGGCGTCGATTTCGTCGAAAACCAGGATCGGAATCGAGTCGTGATCGGCCAGCACGCTCTTGCAGGCCAGCATGACGCGCGAAATTTCGCCGCTGGAGGCGATGGCGCGCAGCGGGCGCATCGGTTCGCCGGCGTTGGGGGCGAAACCGAACTCGATCGCGTCGAGCCCCGCCGCCCCCGGTTCCGCCAGCGCTTCGAGTTCCACGTCAAACACGCCGTGGGCGAAACCCAGGTCGCGCAACTCCTTCGTAATCGCGCCGGCCAGACGGGCGGCGACTTCGCGGCGTGTCTTGGAAAGCGTGGCGCCGGTCTTGCCGAGCCGGGCGCCGACTTTTTGCAGGCGGTCGTCGAGATCGGCGATCCGTTCGTTGCGGGTTTCCAGTTCATGCGCCTGCGTTTTGGCGCGGGCCAAAAACTCCAGGATCCCCGCCACGTTGGGTTTGTACTTCTGCTTGAGCTGGTGATAAAGCGCCATGCGCGTTTCCAGCCATTGCAAGCGTCCGGCGTCGGCCTCGATGCGTTGCGCGAAGGATGTCACGCTGCGGGTAAGTTCCTGCATGCGTACCGCCAGATCGCGCGCTTCGTCGCGCCAGTCGGCGGCGTCGGGCACCAGCAGCGCCAGTTCGATCAGCGCCTTCTGGGCGGTGGCGAGGCCGTTGAAGGCGGAGGCATCGTCCTCCAGCAGCATGTTGTTGACGCAGTCGGTGAGTTCGAGAATGCGTGCGGCATTGGCGACCTCGGTCTGCTCCTGCGCCAGCTTCTCGTCCTCGCCTTCGATCAAGGCCGCGCTTTCGATTTCCTTGATCTGGTAGCGCAGCAGGTCCAATTGGCGGGCCAACTCGCCGTCATCCGTTTCGAGCGCCGCGCGTTGTTCGCGCAGCGCCCGCTGCTCCTCGTAAATCTTCTCGTACGCCGCGCGCGCTTCCCAAAGGTGGC
Source organism: uncultured bacterium (assembly GCA_903925685.1). GTDB lineage: Bacteria > Verrucomicrobiota > Kiritimatiellia > CAIKKV01 > CAIYGI01 > CAIYGI01. Next base: position 7,899 of record CAIYGI010000111.1, on the reverse strand, counting down.
CGAACGAGTCCAGCAGATCGAGCTGGAATCCGGCGTTCAAAAGCGACTGGTGGTCGTAGGGACCGTGCATGTCCACCAACCGGTCGCCGATCGCCTTGAGCAGTTGCACGGTGGCGGGTTGATCGTTGACCCAGTTGCGGCCCGTGCCGGAGGCGGAAACCGTGCGGCGGACGATCAGTTGGCCGTCTTCGCAGGGGGCCAGGCCGCTTTCGTCGAGGCGCTGGTCGACCGGGCCGGAATCGGCGAGTTGGAAAGTGGCCTCGACCTGGCACTGTTCGGCGCCCGCCCGCACCAGCGCGCGATCGGCGCGGTCGCCGAGCAGCAACCCCAGGGCCCCGACCAGGACGGACTTGCCGGCGCCGGTTTCGCCGGTGATGACGTTCAGGCCCGGTTGGAATTCAACCGTGACTTCCTCCACCAGCGCCAGATTCTTGACCCGCAGGGAACGGAGCATGCAGGTACAATACCGCGCTCACGGCCCTTCATGCAAGCGGCGGAAGAGGCATTGCCGTCTGGTGGGGTGCGGGCTTATAGTGAAGGCATGCGGAGGTTGCGGCGGATGAATAAAAAAACGAAGATTCGGCAAGCGAAGGCGGCGCCAACGGCGGATGGCAAACTGCATCTGCTGGGCGCCGGTCATACCCACTACCCGGCAAGCCCGGAGGAAGCCCGGCTGGAGGCCTTTCCCAACCGCTATGCGGGACGGGACTATCTGATCCGCTTCGACTGCCCGGAATTCACCTGTCTTTGTCCCATCACCGGCCAGCCCGACTTCGGACGGATCGAGATCGAGTACGTGGCCGACAAATTGTGCCTGGAAAGCAAGGCGCTCAAACTCTATCTGTTCAGTTACCGCTCGTTGCCCTCGTTCCACGAGGCGGTGGTCAATCGCGTGCTGGACGATATCGTGCGCGCCATCCGGCCGCGCCGGCTGCGCGTCTGCGGAGTTTTCAATCCCCGCGGCGGCATTGCCCTGACGGTGACGGCGGGATGGCCGGAGGAGAGGAAGCAGTGAGCAGTAAGCAGTGAACAGTGAACAGTGAACAGTGAACAGTAAGCAGTGAACGGTGAACGGTAAACAGTGACAGGGTGGAATAGCCGCGCGGTCAGACAACCACTTCCAGCTTGAAGAGCGTCAGCCCCGCTTGCGAATCTCCGCCAGCAGGTCGGCGGTGGCGGCGCGGGGATCGGGCGCGGCTGTGATGGCGGTGACGACGGCGATGGTCTGCGCGCCGGCGGTGAGCAACTCCGGAATGTGCGCCTTTTTAATGCCGCCCATGACCGTGAAGGGCAGATTGACGCGCGGGGCGATGCGGCGCAGGCCTTCGATGCCGAGAAAAGCGCCGGTCCAGAGCTTGGTGCCGGTGGGGAATAGCGGGCCGATGTTGACGTAGGACGCGCCGGCGGCCTCCGCGGCGCGCGCTTCGGCAATATCGTGCGTGGAGGCGCCCAGAATCAGATCCGGGGCAACGCGCCGGGCGTCGGCGATCGGCAGATCGTCCTGGCCGAGATGTACGCCGTCGGCGCCGACGGCCAGCGCGATGTCCAGCCGGTCGTCGATCAGCAGCAGTGCGCCGGCGGCGGCGGTCAGGGCGCGCACCCGCTGCGCGAGCGCGGTCAAAGCCCGCGCGGAGAGTTCCTTTTCGCGCAACTGGATCAGGCGCGCGCCGCCATCGAGCGCCGCCCGCACGATCGTCTCCGTCGAACGGCCGGCGGAGAGCGGCTCGGAGGTGACCAGATAAAGTCCCGCCGCGCGGAAGCGGGCCATGCGTTCGGCATGTAGCGATGTTTGAGGCATGGGTCAACTCGCGTTGCGATAAACCGATTCGCTGTTTTTGAATACCGGCTGCAGGCCCTTGCCGCTCAGCGCGGCGAGAAAGGCGTCGATTTCGCGGTCGTCGCTGATGACGAACTGACCGATCCCGTTTTCGGCGTCTTGGGCATAGCCGCCCACGGTGGTGCGGCTGCCGATACTCATCTTGTTGACCGCCAGGCCGGCCACGCCATCGCGGAAGCCAGGACGTTCGCGGGTCGAAAGATTGAGCGGCATGTCGGGGCAGACGATGCGGAAGGCCAGCAGAATCTGGAGCAGCGCGCGTTCCCCGACGGGGTTGGGCGGCTGCCAGTTGCCGGCCTGCGGCCGGATGCGGGGGAAGGCCAGCGCCACGCCCGCCTGCCAGTATGTGCGCTGCAGATGGCGGGCGTGACGGTAGAGCGCCAGCATTTCGAACTGCGGATCGTTGAGTCCCAGCAAGGCCCCGAGTCCGGCGGTGCGCAAGCCGCCGGCGAGGGCGCGGCCGGGTGTCGCCAGCCGGTTGGTGTAGTCGCGCTTTGGGCCCCAACGGTGCAGTTCGAGGTAGCGCGCCGGGTCATAGGTCTCCTGATAGATCGAGACGCCCGTGCAGCCCGCCGCGGCGAGTTGGCGGTATTCGTCCGTGGTCATCGGAAAGACCTCGATCGTGACCAGGTGGAAACGGCGCGCGGCCTCGGCCACGGCAGCGCGCAGGTAGGCGAAATCCGCCTGCGGCATGCGTTCGCCGGTCAGCAGCAGGATTTCCTCAAACCCCTCCCGTTCTATGGCGGCAAGTTCGGAACGGATTTCGCCAGGCGTCAAACAGCGCCGCTGCTGGTGGCGGTCGGCGGCGAAACCGCAATAGACACAGCCGTTGCAGCAATAGTCGGAGAGATAGAGCGGCACGTAGAGTCCGATGGTGCGGCCAAAGTGTTCGCGTGTGAGCATCTGCGCCTTGCGGGCCATGTGTTCCATGAACGATGCCGCGGCGACGGGCGAGAGCAGCGCCGCCAGCGTATTTTCGTCCGGCGAAACAGCGCATAAGGCGCGTTCGACGTCGTCCGCCGTGGCATGATGCGCCATCGGCAGCCATGGGCGCGGATCGACCCAGTCGGGAATGGACGCGACGCGATCGTCCGCTTGCGCCCCTTTATCTCCGGAGTTGACGGTGGTTTCCGGCATTACGGCGTCCCCCGCAGGAAGGGGGCCAGCGCGGTCATTGGGCGTGAACCCGAGGGGTGCGCCTCGGTATCATCGGCCCCCATCACGGTTTCTACAAAGAACGTTTCCAGACTGCGCGCCGGGTGGTCCAGTCCGGCCTCCGCCCCGGTACGCGCGCGAATCAGTTCCTGGATGGCCGCCAGGTCGTCCGGCGCGGGCTCGGGGAAGGTCAGACGGCAGGAATGGTCCACGCGCAAAAGTTCGCCGACGGCGCCGCTGACCATGATGCGGCCGTGGAGCAGAATCGCCACCCGTCCGCAGACGTCCTGCATATCGGCCATGCGGTGCGAAGACACCAGCACGGTGGTGCCGCGGCGCGCGAGGGTCAGGATCAGATCCTTGACCTGGCGGCAGCCGAGGGGGTCGAGCCCGGAGGTGGGTTCATCGAGCAGCAACAGTTCCGGATCGCCCAGCAGCGCCTGCGCCAGCGCCACGCGCCGGGCCATGCCCTTGGAAAATTCGCGAATCGGCCGGTCGGCGGCGTGGTGCAATCCGGTCATCTCCAGCAACTGGCCGATGCGGTTGCGGGCCGTGGCGGGCGGCAGTCCCTGCAGGTTGGCGAAAAAGCGCAGCAGTTCCCGCGGCGTCAGTTGACGGTAGAGATAGGACTCCTCAGGCAGGTAGCCGGTACGCTCGCGCACGGCGCGGTCGTCGGGCTCGCGCCCGAAAACCTGCACGCTGCCCGAGGTCGGACGCAGCAAGCCGAGAATGGCCTTGAGCGTGGTGCTTTTGCCGGAGCCATTCGGACCGAGCAGGCCGAAGACTTCGCCGGGCTGGATCTCGAACGATATCCCGCGCAAGGCCAGCGAGACCGGCCGTCCCCAGAAATCGCGGAAGGTGCGCGTGAGATCGCGGACGGAGACGACAGCAGGGGAGGAATTCATTTAAGGGCTCCGGTTGTAACAACCACAGGTGGAAGGTGGAGGGTGGAGGGTGGAGGGGGAAAGAGCGAATTCGTTCATCACGTTTGCCATGATCTCTACGAGTGCTGCCCATTCACCGGCAGATCCGTATGCGCCATAGCAACTGGGGCCTTCCTTGACTTCGTAACCCGTCCGCGTCGTTCCCCGCCATTCGCTGAGTCGTTCGTGAAGTCGCTCAAGCATCTTGTCGCACACCTCGTAGGCGGAATCGAACTCGGTCCACCGCGGCTGATCGAAATAGCCTTTGGCGTGGGCCATGTCGAGATGGTGCTGTGTCTCGCGTAATTCCCCTTTTGACCGGTTGATCGCTTCAAGGTAGATGTTGGTGTGGCTGCTGCCCCAACCTTCCGCAAGGATCGCACAAGCCGCATTTGAAGACCGTCTTAGTTGAGACCCAAGTTCATACATCTCGAACTTTGGAAAACGCAGACTCTCCTCGTGTATCGCCAGGTGCAACCTTCGCAGTTCCTGGTAAACCCTCAACTCTCGAAAAGAATTCAGTTTTGCCATGTCCCCTCCACCCTCCACCCTCCACCTTCCACCTTCCACCCTCCACCTCCCACCCTCCACCTTCTTACAGTGCCCTCGCTCGAAACAACAGCGTTCCGGTCAGTGCCCAGGCGAGCGCGAGCATTGCGGCATAAGCGGCGGCGGAGGGCAGGGCGGCCAGCGCGCCGCCGCCCGCGAGATCGCCCGCCGACCAGAATATCTGCCAATCGGGCAGCGCCGCGCGCAACAATGCGGCGAAGACGGACGGAGCGGCCGCCGCGACGGGGCGTACCACCAGTCCGCCGGCGAGCACGGCCAGCATGCCGGCGAACAAGGCGGGGGTGGAGAGCCGAGTGGCCAGCGCGAGCGCCAGAAAGACGGCGGGGACGAACGCCAGCGTGACCAGCAGCCCGTCTGCCAGCACGCTGGCGGGGCAGGCGGCGGCGAGTCCGGTCCAGTGTCCTCCCGCATCCAGCGAGGTGGCCAGCAGGGCCGCGGTTGGCAGGGTGACGGAGAGTCCGAGCGTGGCGTCGGCCACAAATGGGCGCCGACCCAGCCGCGAACCCAGCGCGGCGCAAGCCAGGGCCGCGAGCGGAGCGCCGAGCGCCAGGCCGACGGCCAGATGGTTGTAAGCGAAGTCCTCGGGCGCCGCCTCGCCGGTCAACACGGCGCTGGCGCTGGCGCTGACGGAGAAGAGCAGCAACACACCCAGCATGCCCAGCGCGGTGGCGGCCAGATAACCGGCGCGGCCGAGGGATCGGCCCACAACAAGACTGGCGGCGCCGCTGACCAGAGCGCGACCCAGAGTGGCCTGCGCGCCATAAGCGGCCAGCAACAGACCGAAGAGCAAATGAAACGCCAGCGCGCCCTCGCGCGCCAGCCGCGCCTGACCGCCCATCTGATGCGCGGTGAGCATCGGCAGCACCAGGCTGGCCAGCAGCGCGCTGAGGATCATCAGCAGGCAGACCGGTTCGCGCAGCATTTCGCGGGCCGTGAGGCCAGCGATGGCCCCGGCGGCGCGCCAGGCTGAAACACGACGTTGCATGCACCTTTCTCCCACTGAACACCTTCCCAACGGCTTGCCGTGCCGAAGGCATTATGATAGCAAAAGCGCCTTGGAAAACATTTCAAAAAAAAGAGGCAACATGCGAATGGCAATCAGCCGGTGGCTGGCGGTGGCGGCGGTGGCGGGATTGACGATGACGGCGCAGGCGGCGGCGCTCAAGTCGATCGCGCGCAATCCCTACATCGGCGCGATCGTGACCGATGCCGATGGCGGCAAGGTGCTTGTGGAAGTCAATGCGGACGCGCCCGGCTGGCCGGCCAGCGTCTGCAAACTCATGACGTTGATGGTGGTCCTGGATCATCTCGACAAGGGTACGTTGCACTTGAATGACATGGTGCATGTGACCAAGGAGGCCGCCAGGGTTGGTGGGTCGCAGGTCTGGCTTAAAGAGAACGAAGAGTTCACGGTGGACGATATGCTCTACGCGCTGATGGTGAAGTCGGCCAACGACGTGGCCACGGCGCTGGCAATTCATGTGGCGGGATCGAAGGAGGCGTTCGTTGCGCTCATGAACCAGCGCGCCGCCGCGCTGGGTATGACCCACACGCGCTTCAGCTCCGAGCACGGTTTGCCGCCAAGCGCGGGACAACAACCTGACGTTTCCACGGCGCGCGACCTGGCGCTGCTGTCTTTGTCGCTGGTTAAACGGCCGGAAGTTCTGCGCTATACCTCGACCAGGGTAAAGGACTTTCGCGGCGGTGTTACCGAACTGCGGACGCACAATCATCTGCTGGGGTTTGTGGATGGCGTGGACGGGCTCAAGACGGGCTGGTGGGAGGAGGCGGGCTATTCGATGGCGATTACCGCCAAGCGCGCCGGACGCCGGGTGATTGTTGTGATACTCGGCAGCGCCAATCGTTTGGCGCGCGACAAGGCGGCGAAAGAATTACTGGCCCGCGGGTTTGCCAGCCTGCCTCCGCTGCCGCCCCCGCCGCCGGTGGCGGCGGCGACCAACGCGATTGCCGTATCGAATGCGCCCGCGAGCATGGCGCCCGCCGCGCCAGTTTCCGCCGGCCAGCGGAGCAATTGGAAACCGATGGCGATCACGGTCGTCGTCGTGCTGGCCATCGGCATCGCGATCGGCATGTTGCTGCGCCGCCGGACGGAGTAGGAGCAGGCGGTTAAAGTGGCGGCAGATTGAACGCGACGGCCTGGCCGTTCGGAATCATGCGAATCCCGCTGAGGGTGCAGCGGATCGAACCGATCTTCAGACCGGTTTGCGTGACCACGGGCACCTGCTGCCAGTTGAGATTGCGGCTGGTGCCGTCCAGAAGTCCCGCCAGGCCGGCCTTTTCCGTGATCGCGCTCAAGTTGGCCGCCCATAGCGTAAAGGCCTTGCCATGGCCGTTGCTATTGGCAGCGGGGCGGGCGCGCACGCGCCGCGCCGTCAAGTCGTGCCCCATGACGCTTAGTTCTTCCTGGTCGGCGTCGGCGCGCAGTTCGTAGGGCACCATGGCGCCCTCCGTGATGAGTTGCACGCGCGTGGGCTCCACGGCGCATCCCCCGGGACCGCCGAAACCGAAGAACAATCCCAACAAGTTGAGCATGCTGCGCCGCTGGTCGGCGTCCGAGCCGACGCCGATCAGGTTGGTGGAGACAACGCCGGCGATATGGTCGTCGCGCCGGAAGCGCACGGTGTCTCCTTCCATGTCGTAGGATTCGTCAATGGAGGTCTTTGTATCGCTGAAAATGCCGCGGAAAGATTCGCGGATTTGCTTCACGTAGCGCAACGGTTCCACGCCGGGGGCGGTGGCCATGACGGCCGTCATCGAATTGTGCAGAACCACCCGGCACGAAGTCCCGGTTGTATCCGGCGTGTCGACGCGGAAGACCGCCAGGCAGGCCGGCCGGTCGCCGCCCGAGCCCTGCCAGAGGCCTTCGGTGACCATCAGGTTCGCCTCGGCCATCTGGCACAACTCCAGGGAGAGCATGCTGTAAGTCACGCTGTAGGTCAGGCAGACGGTTGGTTTCAGCGGCCGGAAACGGCTGACAAGTTCGACGGAGGGGTCATCCGTGCCGGCCATCGCGAGGCCGCCGATGCATGCCACCGATAATATCATCCGTCCGAGAAACTTCATGTAGGTTATTGTATCAGGCTCCGACATGCGGCACAAGTCCGAATTCAGGGCGAACGCATCATCATAAGGAGGCGGCGATCTGCAACCCGAAAACCGCAGGCGGACGAATAATGGGCGCGAATTCGTTGACGCAGGCGCAACGACAGGGCGATAGGCTGAAGGCTGTTAGACTGTTATAAAATGAAAAAGTGTAACTGCTCAGGTAGCCGCCCCAAAGCGGGCGGCCACCTGAGAGTGAATGGCGGTGCGTCCGAACCCGGCGCGTGGGCGAGGCTCACGAGGTGTTGACCGCCGGCACAAAGGGGTTGCCGAGGAACACGCGTTGCAAGG
>CAIYGI010000110.1 GCA_903925685.1 uncultured bacterium | reverse complement strand
TGGAATGCGAGCGGACATAATGAATATAGTGATATACCACCAATATATCGCCTGTCAAGACCAAATTACATCTTTTTTCAGATTCATCTAGGAAATTTACACCTGCGCACTCCCTGCCCTCTCTCTACGCGCGGATCATGGGCGAGGCAAGATTGTAATGGGTCGGTGACGTGGCGAACTGACCCCGTGGCGCAAGCGGGACGCTTGCGCCACGAAACACCACCCTGCGTCACTGACCCATTACGCCGGGTTATTTTTTGCTGTGGTGAGTTTGTTTCGGTTGTGCAAGACTTTGTGCATGAGTGCGCTGCTAATTCGTCCTGAAGACACGGTCATTTCCACCCTTGGCCCCGCCGCCCAGCCGTCGCCCATGCTGGCGCGCGGCTGGGGCAAGCAGGAGGCCTCGTTTGTGAACGAAGCCGCCCGCGTGCGCTATCAGGTGGAGGAGGGAACCGGTCACGACCGCCCGGGCGATGTGAGTTTCGAAAAGGCCGGCGCGCGGGAGCGGGTCTTCTTCCGGTCCGAAGAAGCGCGCGCGGCCATCGTCACCTGTGGCGGCGTGTCGCCCGGGCTTAACAACGTGATCCGTTCGATCGTCATCGAACTGTGGCACAATTACGACGTGCAGGATGTCCTGGGCATCCGCTACGGTTACCAGGGACTCAATCCCGTCGTCGGACGTCCGCCGATGCGCCTGACACCGGAGATGGTGGAGGAAATCGACGACATGGGCGGCACCATGATCGGTTCCTCACGCGGCATGCAGGAGCCGCGCCTGATGGCGGATTATCTCAAGCGCGAGCGGATCAACCTGTTGTTCTGCGTCGGCGGCGAAGGCACGCAGCTGGGCGCCCTCGAACTGTACAATGAATGCGCGCAACGCAAACTCCCGATCGCGATTGTCGGCATCCCCAAGACGATCGACAACGACCTGCCATTTGTCTCCGAGACCTTCGGTTTTCAGACTGCCATACAAGCCTCGAACAGCGTACTCGAAGGCGCCCACTGCGAAGCCCGCAGCGCGCCCAACGGGATCGGGCTGGTCAAATTGATGGGCCGCTATGCCGGCTTCATCGCCTGTGGCGCAACCCTTGCCAGCCAGCAGGTGAACTTCTGCCTGATTCCCGAGGTGCCCTTCGCCCTGGAAGGCCCCAACGGTTTTTACGAAGTCCTGCGCAAGCGCCTTCTGGCGCGCGAACACGCCGTGATTGTCGTGGCCGAAGGCGCCGGACAGGACCTGATGGCCGCGGGCGGGGAAAGCCGCGACGCTTCAGGCCATCCGCGGTTGAAGGATATCGGACTTTTCCTGAAGGAAAAGATCATAGCGCACTTTAACGACATTGAAATGCCGGTGGAGATCAAGTATTTCGATCCCAGCTACATTCTCCGCAGCGTGCCTGCCAATTGCGCCGACAGTGTGCTCTCCGACCAGATGGCCCGCCACGCGGTGCATGCCGGCATGGCCGGGAAGAGCGGGCTGTTGATCGGCCACACCAACAACGTGTTTATCCATGTGCCGCTGGCCCTCGCCGGCAAGCACCAAAAACGCGTCTGGCCGCACGGAGAACTGTGGCGTAACGTGCTGTCGTCCACCGGTCAGCCGCCAGTGATACGTTGAGCGCGGCTGGGGAAAACGATTCGCAAGTTGCGGTGGCGTAAGCATTTACGACCGGCCGGGCCTTTTTCGACGGCGCGAAACGTAGGCTTTACAGATGGGACGGAAAGATCGAGTTGCAATAGACGGGAGGTCTCGCATGGATGTCTGGTATGCCCTGATTATTACTGGTGTGATCTGTGGAATCTTCAGCGCCTTGTTTGGCGTGGGCGGCGGACTCCTGATGGTGCCCGCCATGGTTGTGGGGATGGGTATCTCGCAAAAATCGGCCCAGGGCATGTCGCTGGCGATCATAATCCCGCTCGCGCTGGTCGGCGCCATCCGTTACAAGTTGAATCCCCAGGTGGACTTCGATATCCGCATCGTGATGTATATGGCGATCGGCGGGATCATGGGCGCGTTTCTGGGGTCCCATCTGGTCGGCTATATTTCCGGCGTAACATTGAAACGCGCCTTTTCCATTTTGATGATCTTTATCGCGATACACATGTTCATGACCGCCGGGCGGGAAAACAAGGGCAAGGCGGTGCTTCCAAGCGCCGAAAAAATGCCGTGACATGGAAGAAACGCAACTGTTCTCGTTGCGTTCTCTTTTGAACACGCCGACCACCTACTTGTCGGCGGTGATCGTTTCATCCACATGCAGACGTGTGCGTTCGCCGTTTTCCAGGTTGGTGATTTCCAGGTCCTTGACCATCCATTGGCCGTCCACTTTGCGCACGCTTTTGATCGTGATCTGGCGCAGGCGCCGGCCGGCGGTGTCGAAGCATTCGGCCTGCAACATCATGCGGGCGTGGAATTCCACCCAAAGGCGCACGACCGTATAACTGGCGCCGGAGTTGGGCGGCGCCTGGATGTCCACCACGTAACAGTCCTGGTCCTTGACCTCCTGGCGGCCGATGGTGCGCGCCTCGGGCCACCAGAGGAAGCCCAGCATCAGGTCCATCCAGCTTACCGTGGCGCCGGGAATCGCGGCGCTCCAGTCCGCCTTCGGCGCCGGAACCGGCGGGTCGCCGCGAAAGGCGCGAACTACCGGCGCGCCCGCCTGGCGCGGTCGCGTCACCTGCAGGCGTTCGAGTTCGCGTCCGAAGGCGTCGCTTAGAATGTAGAGCGCGTCGAGACTTTCTCCGGCGCCGGGTTGGAACTTTATCTCGATCCGTTTGACGCTCTTTTCCCTGTCGTCGCCATCATAGGTGGTCAGCCGTCCGCGCAACGTGACCGGCCGGGCCGGCAGCCGCGCGCGTATTTCGGAGAGCAAAGTGACGGCGTTGGGCAGGGCATCGGTGACGGCGGAACTGGCGAGCGGGGTCAGGCAGGCCAGCGCCACAGCGGCCAACAACGCGGTGACTCGCGGCCGCCAAGCGTGGCGCTCAGGTGGTAGGTGGTAGGTGGAAGGTGGAAGGTGGAAGGTGGAAGGTGGAGGGTGGAGGGCGACGTCTGGGATTACTGCCAGCTCGCTGGCGCGTCGTTCCATGCCATTAGCGTCCTTTTTTACCGATCTCCGATCTCGGATCTCCGACCTCGGAATCCGCGAATAGCGTTCGGTGTTCACTGTTTTCCCTCCTTCGGCGGATCAAGTTGCCGCGCAACCGCGTGTGTGGTGAGTGTTTGCATCTGGCGGATGGCGATTCGATTGAGCCGCTTGAGCCGTTCACTCTGGGGCAGGTCCATGTGGATGAATTCGGCGTTCATGCCTTCCAGATTGGCCAGAACCAGAAGTTGCTCGATGGTGGCTTGGTCGCGCATGTTGCCGTCAAGTTTTGGGTTGGCGTCGCGCCACTGTTTCGCGGTTTGGCCCAAGAGGGCCACGTTCAGGAGATCAGCTTCGGTGGCGTAGGCGATGGCGACTTGGGCCGGTGTGATTTCCGGTGGGATCAGGTGCGCCTTGATGGCATCGGTGTGGATGCGGTAATTGAGTTTGGTGAGGGTGCGGTTGAGATTCCACGCGAGTGAGAGACGGCGGTTTTCATCCTCCTTGAGGCGGCGGAATTCTTTGATGAGGTAGAGTTTGAACTCTGGACTCAGCCACGACCCGAACTCGAAGGCGATATCTTGGTGGGCGTAGGTGCCGCCGTAGCGACCCGCGCTGGCGGAAAGACCCTGGGCACGAGTGCGATCGATCCATGCCTTGGCGGACAGGAAGAAACTGTTCCGCCCGGCTTCGTTTCTAATTCCCTCGAATTCGAGGGAATTAAAATCCGGGTTGTTGAGTTGCTCCCATACTCCGAGGAAAAGAACAGTGTCTTTGTTCTTAAGCCATTGCTCGATGAGTGCCCCTCCGCCCTCAAAATGGCGGACCATGTCGGTTAGGGAAATATAGTCGCCTTTATCCCGGGTTACGACTGTGATGACCGTCCCCTGAACTTCGATAGTGGTGCTTTTTGTCTTTTTCATGTTCTGGCACGTTGTAGAGGTCAACGCCTGGACGACCTGCGTGGCGGTTGGCGCGAGTTTTGCGAATGCAAAAGGCGTGACTACAGACTAAGTCAGGTCGATCTAGATGTTAGAGGGCTAACTTTCCGCCAAAGAACTCATTGAACCTTTCTGTCAGTATCTCTTCCCTTTCGGCTACTTGGGTTTCGGTCCATTCGCTCAATGAACAAAGTTCTTGAACGTCTTTCACCTTGGATTGAGTGTACTTCTCTTGTTTTCGGGGGAAGTATTCATTCTTGGCACTAATGTTCAACTTCCATTCGAGCGGAACGAGATTTCCGATTCTGTTGATCCATTTCTCCCAACTTTCCGCCGTCCACCCGTCATAGTCATTCCATTTCTTCGGTAAGATGTGTTCGAGATGGTAGTTATTTTGCGTAACCTCAAGAAACTGCTCCCGATCCTGTTTTGGATTTAGCAGAGCGGAGAGCAAAATGAAGCCCCGCTGATACCGACCATAGTCGCCCTGCTCAAAGCGACGTAGTGCTTCTGTTAAGTCTGTTGAGTAGCTATTCCTAAATTCAGAAATGTAGTCGCCGCCAGACCATATGAGTGAATTTGCTTTGTAAATAGTGTCCTTAATTGCATTTACCGAGTTGTATACGACACCTTTTACATAGACGAATCTAAAGACTTCCTGGACGAGCGACTCGAATTCAGCCATCTTGTCTTCCCCTAGGAAAAAATTCCCGATCGAGTCCGTTGTTCCATGGCGTCGCAAGAAAGTATACAGAGGAAAATTCCAATAGTAATTTGGGTAGGTGTCAAGAATCAGCCAAAGCGTTGAAATTGTTGTGTTTGCCTTCCAATTCCAGACTGCCTGATACAACTTTATGCTGTCCATTACATATTGGTAGTCCAGTTGTAGCCTAGCCTTATTCGAGAAGTAACTTCGGAGACCGACCTCCTTAGAAGTGTCCGCATGCTTCGCTCGCATCGTATGCATGTGAATCCTAAATAACCATTCGTGTTTTTCCAACTCTTGCCACTTTTCGATGAAAATGTCCTTCGATGGGCTTACGCTATAGAGCTTTGCTTTGAATATGTCTGCATCCGTGAGAGCCATTCCTCGGTTGTTTATTGTCTCGAAAATTGTCAGTGCATCATCTTCGGAACTACAATGAATCGGCAACAAGACAACTTGATCAAGAACCGTCAGGATCAATTCGTTCAGGCGGTCAGCAACTAATCCTTGTTGATGCCACCATTTGCCGACGGCCATGTTCAGGAATTCGAAGTTCTCCTTGAAACGACCGTTTTCAAGGCCGTCTCCGTTGTTGAATATGATGTCGTTCAGACTTGCCCTATCGTTTTCAACGACATTTGAACTTACCCTCATTTCGTCCGTAAGTGGTCCGCGCGTCGTCCTTCCATTCACCCACCTCCACCTGCCGCCCATTCAAACAATTCCATTTCGTGTGTTTCGCGCATTTCGCGGTTAAAATCTTCCCCACGACCGCCGGTTTCGCCGGTGATCGTAGTGGTAGTCTCTCCGGCTTCCGCTCTTTAGCCGCGCCACCGCGTTACCGCGGCGGCTACTAAACTCCCGAACACTGAACACCGAACACCCTCGACCTTGCTACCAGGCGTCAATCAGTCCACTCAAATGTGCCAGCAGTTCTTTTTCGTGGATGCGCTCCTGCTGCATCGAGTCGCGGTGGCGCAGGGTGAGGGTGCCGTCTTCCAGGGTTTGGAAGTCGATGGTCAGGCAGAAGGGCGTGCCGGCTTCGTCCTGGCGGCGATAGCGGCGGCCGATGGCGCCGGCGGTGTCGTAGAAACAAATCCAGTGGCGCTGCAACTGGCCGAATATCGCGCGCGCCCTGGCCACCAGTTCCGGCTTGTTTTTGAGCAGCGGGAAGACCGCCACCTTGATCGGTGCGATGCGCGGCGCGAAGCGCATGACCGTGCGCGCTTCGTAACCTTCCGGGGCCTGTTTGCCGCGTTCCGCGGGAATCGCCGGGCCTTGCTTGGGCACCCATTCCTCGGCGTAGGCGTTGCAAAGCAGCGCGAGCGCGATGCGGTCCACGCCGCCCGAGGGTTCGATGACGTGCGGGAGGAATTTCTCGTTGGTTTCGGGATCGAAATACTCCATGGACTTGCCGCTGAACTGCTGATGCCGGCTGAGATCGAAGTCGCCGCGCGCGGCGATGCCCTCGAGCTCCTGCACGCCGAAGGGGAAGGCGTACATGATGTCCGTGCAGGCGCTGGCGTAATGCGCCAGTTCTTTCTGGGTGTAAACGTACTGCGTCAGACTGGCCGCCGGCAGGCCGATCGAGGCGTACCATTTGAGGCGTTCGGCGACCCAGTAGGCGTGCCATTCGGCGTCGGCGCCGGGCTTGACGAAAAACTCCAGTTCCATCTGCTCGAACTCGCGCGAGCGAAAAGTGTAGTTGCGCGGATTGATCTCGTTGCGGAAGGCCTTGCCGATCTGGGCGATGCCGAAGGGAATCTTCTGGCGCGCCGTGGCGAGCACGTTGCCGAACTGGGCGAAGATGCCCTGCGCGGTTTCCGGCCGCAGGTAGGCGACGGCCGAGGCGTCCTCGACCGGTCCGACGAAGGTCTTGAACATCAGGTTGAAGGCGCGCGGTTCGGTCAGCTCCTTCGACTTGCAGGCGGTGCAGACGATGCCCTCGGGCAGCGCCAGCGAGCCGTCCTCGCGCTTGATCAGCGCCTGGCCCTGTTCTTCGCAAAGCTGGTCGGCGCGGTAGCGTTTCTTGCAGGCGCGGCAGTCCACCATCGGATCGGCGAAGCCGCCGATGTGGCCGGAAGCCTCCCAGACGCGCGGATGCATGATGATCGAGCAGTCCAGGCCCACCACATCCTCGCGGGTCTGGACCATGTCCTGCCACCAGGCGTTGCGCACATTGCGCTTCAACTCGCAGCCCAACGGACCGTAGTCCCAGAAGCCGTTGAGTCCGCCGTAAATTTCGGAGCTTTGAAAAATGAACCCGCGCCGCTTGCAGAGCGAAGCCAGATCGTCCATGGAGACAGTCGGTGTTGTAGTATTCATATGTTGTGCCGCACATTCTGCTTCACCCCGGCATACAATTCAGCGACGTTGATGGCGGAAAGGATGATGCGGTCCTGGTGCGCTCTGATCATGGCGCCGGCTTTGTCAAGGCCACGAAGGAAATCGACCAGCACATCCGTGTCAATCAGAACGGCTTTTGGCTTCATGGCGTCAGGTCCGATCCCAACTTCTGCGCATCCCATCGAAATCAGGAAGGTCGTTTCGGTCCTGCCACAAACTGGCGGCATCCTTCAACACCGCATCCCTGCGCGCATGGCTGAACTGGTGGATCAAGCGGTCAACCGCTTCCCGGATCAACTTACTCTGCTTTTTCCCGCTGGCCTCCGCCAGAACGCTCAACCCATCCCGTTCTTCCTCAGTTAAATAAATCTGCGTGCGAACCATGGAGCGCCTCCAAACATATACATCAGCCTAATACATCGCCCGACCTCGCGTCAAGGCGCGCATTTCCATGGCGGAAAACAGCGAGCGGCTTCTTCTACGGCCCTTCGTTGTAGAACACGCACAGCCCGTCCTTGCCGGGGGCGATCAGGTCGAGCCGGCCCGTGCCGCGCAAGTCCGCCAGCGCGAAGTGAATGCCGCAGCCCTTGGCCTCGCCGATGGGTCCATAGTCGATCACCTGCTTGGAGAAGCCCTCGCCCGTCCATTTGAAATAGTACATTCCGTATTCGTCCCATTCGCCCTGATCATTGCCGCAATGGGCGCGATGGCGTTTGCCGGTCACCAGTTCGCACTGACCGTCGCCGTCGATATCGACCCAATGCATGTCGTGGTACTGGGCATTGAATGGGTCTATGGAATGGCTGACCCATGTGCGCTTGCCGGCTTCGCGTTTCTGCTGCAGCCAAATCAGGCCGTAGCCGTGACCGTTGCCGACGATGATCTCGTTCAAGCCGTCGCCGTTCACGTCAGCCACGAGCATCGGCACGCTGGAACCCCACCAGCCGAAGTTTCCGAAATCGGGATGCCATGTCCATTTGCCGTTCCAAGGGTCGGCCGGGGCTTCCAGCCAGCCGTCGTTGAGAACGATGTCCATGCGTCCGTTGCCCGCGATGTCCCCGCAGCCCAGTCCATGACCTTGCTTTTGTTTCTCGGGAAAAGTGAAGAGCGTGTGCTTGACGAACGCGCCCGTGCCCTTGCCGCTGGCGTCGGTCACGAGTTTGAACACGTTCACGTCGCCGCGGCCCGGCGTGTTCGGCACCAACTCGGGGACACCGTCGCCGTCCATGTCCCAGGCGCGGGTGGTTTCGATATTGCCGGTTTCGTGGGCAATGACATGTTCGGTCCATTCCTGCGTCGGATCGGCCGGATTCTCGCGCCAGCGCAGAGAATTCCCCCACCAGCCGCCGGTGACAAAATCCAGCCGGCCGTCGCCGTTGATATCCAGCGCGATGGTCGAGAAATCGTCGTAATACTCTCCGGCCGCCTGCACGGCGCCGATGAGCGTCTTCTTTTTGAAATCAGGGCCCTTGTACCAGAAGGCGCCGGATACGATATCCGTTATGCCGTCGCCGTCCACGTCGAACGCGGCCGCCGATTCATACGTTTCGTCGGAAATCCACTGTTTCTTCCATTTTAGCGGCATGATGCTTCCTCCCTGCGTTTATCCTTCGTAGCATAAATCCTTCAAAACCCGCGCGGCATATTCCATGTTATTCCATGGCACATTCGGCGGGATCAAGTGGTCAAAGCCCGGTATGTACCGGCCGCCGTTGCGAATCATCCAGCGCGCCTTGTCCACTTCCGCATCGATCGCCTCGCGCCCGATTGCCAGGGCGTTCTTGTTCAGGCCGCCGACAATTCCAAGTTCCGGATAACATCGGCGGAATTCCCGGATGTCGTTTCCCGCCTGCACCTCGAATGGGAGAAACATGTTGATGCCGTGCTTCATCATCAAGGGCACCAATTCCGAGCAGTTGCCGTCGGTGTCAACGGACACGATCCGGACGCCGTGGGCCTTTGCGAACGTCGCGATGCGGTCGTAGCAGGGCATCATGAACTCTTCCACCATCGCCGGGCCGATCAGCGATCCCTGCCGGCCGCTCATGTCCTCCCAGATGTGGATGTGGTCTATCTGCACCTCGCGGGCCACCCGCTCATACAACCACAACCACAGCGACGTGAGGTGCTCCATCATGTCGTGAATCACCTCCGGATGGTCGTGCGTCCAGTAGAGCATGGTCTCCACGCCGACTAAATCGCGGACCGTGCCGAACATTCCGAACGGGAACGTGCCGGCCTGGATGGCTTTGCCATCCGCATCGTAATTGCGCCATACCGACCAATCGATCTTCTCGAAACGATCTTCGCGCTCGATGATCAGGCGCTCCGCTTTCAAATGCCGCCATTCATCCGGCGTATGCACCGGGTAATCCACCCAGTCCGCCATTGCGCCGGACCCGGTCTTCAAGTCGCGTTTGACGACGCCAAATTCCGTGCGCACGGTGATAGTCTCGGCATCCTCGGCCAGAACCTCGCGCGGGAAGTGTGGAAATACGCCGTAGTGAAGCGGTAGAACGGGACAGTCGTCATCAGCGCCGATCGTTCGCAGGTAGTCCAGCTTCGGATTCCCCGCTTCCTCCCGCCAGCGCTGCATGGTGCTTCCCCAAGGGTTCCAGCAAACGCCGAACACCCCGAAGGGCACGCGGTCGATCGGCTGCCCGGTCAGGCATCGCGCAATCCGCTCGCCGCTGGACAACCGCATGGCGTGTCTCAGGCGCCCTGGCGCATCCGGATATATTCGCGGGCGAATTTCAGGTCCTCCAGCGCTTCAGCCGCTTCCGTCATCGGCTTGATCTCGCCCTTGACGGCCCGGATGAAATTCACCGCCTGCTGGCGCATGGCATGCACCCACGGCAGCTGGGGAACGGTCGTCTGCGGCACCGCGCCCTTGCCGGGATCCTTGAAAATCTCCACGCGGCCCGGCCGGTTGGATGCCAGCGGCGCCGGGAGTTCCAGCTTCAGATACCCCTTTTCGAAACAGACCAGCGCTGACTCCTGCCAGTCAATCGTGCTCTGGTAGGGTGTCATTTCAATGACGCAGGCGATCCCGCCGGTGCTTTCGCCGGCCAGCATCACGCCCGAACGGGCGGCATAGGCGACCTTGTATGGTTCACCGAGCAGGTGGCGCATGAGGTTGACCTGGTGAATGTAGTAGTTCACAAATTCCACGTAGGCTTTCCAGGTGGCTTCGTCCATGTCCGAAGCCCGCGGATCAGAGTCCAGGCTGGGATTCGGATCGTTGCCATGGATCAGGTCGTTGAACCCGCCGGCAATCCAGTCACCGGCCGGCATGAGCAGGCGGATATACTTCATTTTTCCAATCTCGCCGGACGTCTTCAGCGCCTCAATCTGCGCCTTGGCGTACATCGTCGCCGGATCGCTCCGCTTGTGGTAGCCCACCATGTGCCACGTGCCGCTCTTCTTGACGGCGGCGACGATCTTCTCGCCAGCCTCGACCGAGGCGGCAATCGGTTTTTCCGTGAACACCGGTACGCCGGCCTTGAGCAGTTCCGGCACCAGAATACCGTGCCGGGAGAATGGCTGGGAAGCGACGATCCCGTCCAGTTTCTCTTTCGCGAGCATTTCGGCGTGATCCTTGTACACCTTCGGCACGCCGTAACGGGCGGCCACCTTGTTTGCCTGATCCTGCTTGAGCTCGGCAATGGCCACGACCTCGCAAAGATCCGGCAACGCGGCGTAGTTCTTCAGATGCGCGCATTGTCCCATCCCGCCCACCCCGACAAACCCGATGCGAACTTTCTTTTCAGACATGGCTTGGTCCTTTCATAAATGTACCCGTAATTGCCCTCTTGCGCGGCCAGCTCCGCGTGAGTAGGATGCGGGTGTCTGCTTGAATCTTTGGACACTATGCGCTATTAGCGCCAGAATGGTAAATGGCGACCGTTGCTTTTATTTGCCATAAATTGACATGCCGTTCAAATCCGCGAAACTGGCCTATGTAGGGCACTTGCAGCCTAATCCCCAGTGGCGGATGGCGGCCCATTCGCATGCACGGCATGAATTGATTTTGCTGCGGCGCGGGCGCATGCAGTTGACGTGGGAAGGGGGAAGCTGCTGGGGCGAAGCCGGCGATGCGTTGCTATACCCGTCCGGCATGTGGCACGCGGAGCAGGCGGACCCGGCCGACCCGGTGGAGAGTTACTCCGTGCAATTCGCGGCGCCGGGCCTGCACGAGAAACGGCTGTTGCGAAGCCGGGACGACAGCGGCAGGTTGCTGCAACTGGTGCGCTGGCTGTATGACGACCAGTCATCGCACGACCCGCATGCGCGGCGCGAACGCGCTTTCCTGCTCGCCGCGGCGCTCTTGCAATTTTTCCGCGCGGATCTCAGTCCCGAGCCCGACCTTGTCCGTCGTTTGCGCCATTTCGCGCAGGGACGTTTGGAGCAACGCTTGACGCTGAACGATCTGGCGACCGAAGTGAAGCTCAGCCGGTGCTACCTGGTGAGGATGTATCGCAAACTTGTCGGGCGTACGCCGATGCGCGATGTGCGCATTCTGCGCCTGGAGCGCGCCCGGGATCTGGTTGTGACGACAACGCTACCCCTCAAGGAAATCGCGGTGCGCAGCGGTTTGGGCGACCAGTATGCCTTTTCGCGCGCCTTCCGATCCCATTTCCAGTGTCCGCCAGGCCGCTTCCGCCGTCATCCCGCGCCGTAGACAAACGCGGCAGGCGCGTTTGGGCGCGGAATGGGACGCCGCTTCAGCTGATTTCAGCGTGGTAGGCCTGTAGGGATTTCACCCCGCCCTTGCCGTTCATCTTGGCCGATTCAATGCCCGTGGCCGCCGCCCGCGCCGCCGCCAGGGTGGTGATATAGGGCACCTTGTACTTGATCGCGGTCTTGCGGATGTACGAGTCGTCGGTCACGCTTTTTTTACCGGCAGGCGTGTTGATGACGAGCTGGATCTCCTTGTTCATGATGCCGTCCGCGATATTGGGCCGGCCTTCCGTGAGTTTGTTGATCCGCTCGCAGGCCACCCCATTCCGGTCAAAAAAGGCCTGCGTGCCCTCCGTGGCCTTGATGTGGAAGCCGAGTTTTGCGAAGGCCTTGCCAACCTCCAGGGCGCCTGGAGTTTTTTCGACCAGGCTCATCAGCACCGTGCCTTCGCGCGGCAGGGCTGGTGTGGCCGCCTCTTCGGACTTGAAGAACGCCAGTCCGAAATTGTCCGCCATCCCCAGCACTTCGCCCGTGGAACGCATCTCGGGACCCAATACCGGGTCCACCTCGGGATACTTGTCGAACGGAAACACCGACTCCTTGACCCCGAAGTGCTTGAAGACCTTCGGCTTCAGTTTCAGGTCCGCCAGTTTGCGGCCCAGCATCAATTCCGTGGCCGCGCGGGCCATGGACATGCCGCACACTTTGGAAATCAGCGGCACGGTTCGCGAGGCGCGGGGGTTGGCCTCGAGCACGTATACCCTGTCCTTCTCGATGGCGTACTGCATGTTCATCAACCCCACAACCTTGAGCTCCTGCGCGATGCGGCGCGTATATTCGTCGATCGTCTTAAGGTGTTTCTTGGGAATGGTGACGGGCGGTATCACGCAAGCCGAGTCGCCCGAGTGGATGCCGGCCAGTTCGATGTGCTCCATCACGCTCGGAATGAAGACCTCGGCGCCGTCGGACAGCGCATCCGCCTCGCACTCGATTGCATCCTGTAGGAAGCGGTCGATCAACAGGGGCTTGTCGGGTGTCACGCCCACGGCCTTGCCCACGTATTCCCGCAGCATGGCTTCATCGTACACAACCTCCATGCCGCGTCCGCCGAGCACGAAGGATGGACGCACCATCAGCGGATAACCGATTCCCTGCGCGATGGCGATGGCCTCCTCGATCGTGGCGGCCATGCCGGACTCCGGCATCGGGATGCCGAGACGCTCCATTTTCTTGCGGAACAGGTCGCGGTCCTCGGCGATGTTGATGGCCTCGATGCTGGTGCCGAGGATCTTCACGCCGGCGCGCTCCAGGTCCTCCGCGATGTTGAGCGGGGTCTGCCCGCCGAACTGCACGATCACGCCCTCGGGCTTTTCCTTCTCGTAGATGGCGATCACGTCCTCGACCGTCAGCGGCTCGAAGTAAAGCTTGTCCGAGGTGTCGTAGTCCGTGGAGACGGTTTCGGGGTTGCAGTTGACCATGATGGTCTCGTACCCGAATTCGCGCAGGGCAAAGGCCGCGTGCACGCAGCAGTAGTCGAACTCGATGCCCTGTCCGATCCGGTTCGGTCCGCCGCCCAGGATCATGATCTTCCGGGGATTCGGCGAGGCGGTGGAGGTGTCGGGCTTCACGTAACTCGAGTAATAATAGGCCGCGTTTTCCACGCCGCTGACCGGCACGGCGTGCCAACCCTCGACGCAGCCGAGCGCCTTGCGTTTTTCGCGGATGGCCGTCTCCGAAACGCGCAGGATCGAGGCCAGGTACTTGTCGGCGAACCCGTCCTGCTTGGCCTGCAGCAGGAGGTCGCCCGGCGGCAGCCCGCCCTTATAGGCGAGCAGGCGCTCCTCCAGTTCCACCAGCTCCTTCATCTGTTGCAGGAACCATTTCTTAATGTAGGTCAGGCGGAACAGTTCGTCGAGATCCGCGCCCTTGCGCAGCGCCTCGTAGAGGATGAACTGGCGTTCGCTGGTTGGCTCGCGCAGCAGTTCCATCAGTTCGGGCAGCGATTTGCGGTTGAAGTCCTTCGCGAAGCCCAGGCCGTGCCGGCCGTTTTCGAGCGAACGGATCGCCTTCTGGAAGGCCTCCTTATAGGTCTTGCCGATGCTCATCACCTCGCCCACGGCGCGCATCTGCGTACCCAGTTTGTCCTGCACGCTTTTGAACTTCTCGAAGGCCCAGCGGGAGAACTTGATGACCACGTAGTCGCCCGACGGAGAATATTTCTCCAGCGTGCCGTCGCGCCAGTAGGGAATGTCGTCGAGCGTCAACCCGCCGGCGAGTTTGGCCGACACGAGCGCGATGGGGAAGCCGGTGGCCTTGGACGCGAGCGCCGAGGAGCGGGAAGTGCGCGGGTTGATCTCGATGATCACAATCCGGCCGGTCTTGGGATCGTGCGCGAACTGCACGTTTGTGCCGCCGATTACGCCGATCGACTCCACGATGCGGAAAGCGTAGTCCCTCAGCTTGTCCTGCACCGCCTGCGAAATGGTCAGCATCGGCGCCGCGCAGAAGGAGTCGCCCGTGTGAACGCCCATGGCGTCGATATTCTCGATGAAACAAACCACGATCATCTGGTTCTTGGCGTCGCGCACGACCTCGACTTCCAGCTCTTCCCAGCCCAGGACGGATTCCTCGACCAGAACCTGGCCGATCATGGAGGCGGCCAGGCCGCGGCTGCAGACGGTGCGCAACTCTTCGACGTTGTAGACAAGCCCGCCCCCCGTGCCGCCCATGGTGTAGGCGGGACGCAGCACGACCGGGTAACTGAGACCGGCGGCGATCTTTTCGGCCTCCTCCACCGAATAGGCCAGATCGCTCTTCGGCATCTCGATGCCCAAACCCTTCATGGTTTCCTTGAACACGAGCCGGTCCTCGCCGCGCTCGATCGCGTCCAAATTGACCCCGATCACCTTGACGCCGTATTTTTCGAGCACGCCCGCCTTGGCCAGTTCGGAGGAGAGGTTCAGACCCGTCTGCCCGCCCAGGTTGGGCAGCAGCGCATCGGGACGCTCCTTCTCGATGATCTGGGTGAGACGCTCCACGTTGAGCGGTTCGATGTAGGTGGCGTCGGCCATGCCAGGATCGGTCATGATGGTGGCCGGGTTGGAATTGACCAGCACGATTTTGTATCCCAGGCCGCGCAGGGCCTTGCAGGCCTGGGTGCCGGAATAGTCGAACTCGCAGGCTTGACCGATGACGATCGGACCTGATCCTATGATGAGTACCTTGTGAACATCGTCGCGTCGTGGCATGGATTACACTCCTTTTATACTTTGCTGAACACTTTCGATGCGGCTTCGATGGCGCCCGATCCGACCTTTACGCCTTGCGCCTTCAGGATGGACTGCAGCGCCGACAGCAGCAAGAAGACATTCTTCTGCCGCGCCGTGTGCCCCATCAAGCCGACCCGCCAGATTTTTCCGGCAAACTCGCCAAGGCCGCTGCCGATCTCGATTCCGAAATCCTTGAGCAGGGCGCCCCTGACCTTCTTGTCGTCGGCGCCTTCCGGTATGCGGATGGAGTTCAGCATGGGCAGGCGCTCGGCGGCCGGAACGAGCATGCTCAGCCCCATGGCCTCGATGCCCGCGACCAGCGCCTTGTGGTTGACGAGGTGCCGCGCGAAGCGGGCTTCCAGGCCCTCCTCGGCGACGATCCGCAACGCTTCGCGGATGGCGTAGATCATGTTGATGGGCGCGGTATGGTGATACTTGCGTTCGGCGCCCCAGTAGTTGCTGACCATGCTCAGGTCCAGATACCAGTTCGGCGCCTTGGTCTTGCGCGCGCCCAGCGCCTGCATGGCCTTGTCGCTGAAGGAGAGCGGCGCCAGTCCCGGCGGGCATGACAGGCATTTTTGAGTGCCGCTGTATACGGCGTCGATGCCGACCTTGTCCACCTCCACCGCGATGCCGCCCAGCGACGTGACCGCGTCCACGAGGAAAAGCGCGCCGGCCTCGCGCGCGATGGCGGCGATGGGTTCGAGCGGCGTGCAGGCGCCGGTCGAGGTTTCGGCATGAACCACGGCCACGATCTTCGGCTTGCGGCCCTTGACGGCCTTGCGCACGGCTTCGGGGTCGACCGCCCGGCCCCAGGGCTGGTCGACGCGGATCAGTTTTCCGCCCAGCCTTTCGGTGACATCGGCCATGCGCATGCCGAAGACGCCGTTCACGCACACGACAACCTCGTCGCCCGGCTCGACAAGATTAACGAAGGCCGCTTCCATACCGGCGCTGCCGGTGCCTGAAACTGGAATGGTCAGCGCATTTTTTGTCTGGAACAACCAGCGCAGCAAACGCTGGGTCTCGTCCATCATGGAAAGAAAATACGGATCGAGGTGCCCGATGCACGGAGCGGACAAGGCCTGCAGGACACGCGGCGGAACGTCGCTGGGGCCGGGCCCCATCAGAACCCTGCTACCCGGATCGGCATCCCGGAATTCACGATAATCGATGTCCATTCGTTATCTCCTTGTTGGTCCGAACCAGGCAATTCATTGTTCGAAAATCTTGCCGGGGTTCAGGATGTAGGCTGGGTCGAAGGCTTCCTTCACACGCCGCATCAGGTCGACCTGCACCGCCCCAACGGCCAGCGGCAGGTATTTCTTGCGGGTCAGTCCGATGCCATGCTCGCCCGTGATGGCCCCGTCGAGCGCCAGCGCGGCCTTGTACATTTCCCCGGCGACCTTGTCCTTTTGCGCGAACCACTTCGCGTCCGGCATGTCCTTGATCACGTTCACGTGCACGTTTCCGTCGCCCGCGTGTCCGAAGCAGACGATGTTCATGTCATGACGATCCGCGATCGCCCTGATTTCCTTCAGCAACCTGGGAATGCTGGCGCGGGGCACGCACAAGTCCTGGGTGTCCATGACATGTTCGGGACTAAGGTGCTTGAGCGCCTCGATGATCAGCCGTCTGGCGCCCCAAAGTTTGTCGCGCAACTGGGGGTTGTCCGCCACCAGCACGTCGATGGCGCCGTTTTCCATGCACAGTTCGCCCACCCGCTCGTAATCCTCGTCGATCGCCTTCTTGTTGTTGCCGTCCAGCGTGATCAGCAGATGCGCCTCCGCTTCATGAAAGGGAACATCCTTCTCGGAAAGCTTTTCGACCGCCAGGATGCTGTCCTTGCCCATGAATTCCAGCGCCGTGGGCACGATCCGGTTCTTGATGATGTCCGCCACGGCCTTGGTTGCCGACATGAAATCCTTGAAGGGAACCAGCATGTCGACGCGATGCTTGGGCAGTGGAATCAGGCGCAGGATGATCTTGGTGACGACGGCCAGCGTGCCTTCGGAACCGATGATCAGGTGCATCAGGTCGTAGCCCGTCACATCCTTGACCAGTTTGCCGCCCATTCTGACGAGTTCGCCGGACGGCAGAACGGCCTCGAGTCCGCAGACGTAATGCCGCGTAATGCCGTACTTGACGGCCCTCGGACCGCCGGCGTTTTCGGCGATGTTGCCGCCGATCGAGCATGAGTCGAGACTGGCCGGATCAGGCGGATAGAACAGGCCCAGCGCCTCCACGGCCCGATGGAGCTCGCCCGTGATTACGCCGGGTTCAACCGTGACCATCAGGTTTTCCTGGTCAATCTCGATGATGCTGTTCATCTTCTCCAGCGAAAGGATCACTCCGCCCATGGCGGGCACACAGCCGCCGCTGAGCCCCTGGCCGGCCCCGCGCGGGGTTACCGGGAAGCCGGTCTGTTGCGCCAGCTTCATGATGCGGCAGACCTCTTCCGCCTTGCAGACTTTGACGACCGCCTCGGGCTCGAAGTGTACTTCCGTCACCTCGTCATGCGAATATTTTTCCCTGTTCTCGGCGGAGGTGAAGACGTTGTCTTGGCCGACGATTTCCCGCAATCGATCCAGAATCGATTCGTTCAGCCTTTGATATTTTGCATTCATTGCGCTTACGCTGTTTGGAGCAGTGCGGCCATGGGTCGGAAAATGCCAGAAGCATGATTGAAAGTCCATCGAAAAGCCGTTTCAACTTGACACGCCGCCTGCGAAACCCGGACAATCCCGAACCGATCAGTGCACATGCGCCTGTGCCTCAATCAGGGGGTTGCTTTCCTGTAAATGAATACGCTTCTCGATAAAAGTGCAAACGGTCGCGCGCCCTTGCCGCTCGACAAGCGGTTGCTTGCCGGATTGCTGGCGGGGCGGCATGTGCCATTGCCGCGCCATCTGATCATCGAAATCACCTCTTCCTGCAATCTGCGCTGCCGCATGTGCCCGAAAACAAACCATTCGGTCAACACAGCGGAAAATAACGTGATGTCCTGGGAGATTTTCGAACGGCTGATCCCGCTGCTTTCGCATATCGAATCGCTCGACCTGACCGGCGTCTGGGGGGAGGCTTTCCTTTATCCCAAGGTAACTGCTCAGGTAGCCGCCCCAAAGCGGGCGGCCACCTGAGAGTGAATGGCGGTGCGTCCGAACCCGGCGCGTGGGCGAGGCTCACGAGGTGTTGACCGCCGGCACAAAGGGGTTGCCGAGGAACACGCGTTGCAAGG
>CAIYGI010000109.1 GCA_903925685.1 uncultured bacterium | reverse complement strand
TGCAACGCGTGTTCCTCGGCAACCCCTTTGTGCCGGCGGTCAACACCTCGTGAGCCTCGCCCACGCGCCGGGTTCGGACGCACCGCCATTCACTCTCAGGTGGCCGCCCGCTTTGGGGCGGCTACCTGAGCAGTTACCACGGACGAAGGGTACGTCAGTAACCCAGGTCCCAGGTTTGCTCGATGGGGCGGGCGGCGGTTTCGCTGACGTACACATCGGTCCGCAAGGTCTGCAACAGCGACCCGGGAATGCGGGGCGTCACGGGCCCGTGCAGGCAGAGCCGAGTGGTCAACCGCTGCCAGCTCGCCACCGAACCTTGAATGGAGATGCTGTGCATGTCCCAGCGATGGCGGCAGGCAATGGCTTCGGCAGGGCCGATGGTGGCGGCCTTGGGCGGCACGCGGGCCAGATCGCCGCTGACGCCGAAACAGCCGTGCAGCGAGTTCTGCGCCAGCGTGAAGGGGCTCAGCGTGCAGATGCGCGCCTTGGCCTGCTTCCACTCCTTCAGCGGCAGATCGAACTCCGGCGCGTCCGGCTCGATGAACGCCAGGTGACCGGTCCAGCCCGGACCGAAATAGGCCACATCCACGCCGCCAACATCCTCCATCAGCTTGCCATAGACGCCCAGGTTGCGGTCCGTGAATCCGATAAACTGCTTGCGCGGCGGCCGCAGTTTGGCGTCCAGTTCGGACCAGAAAAAATTGACCATGGCATGCGTGAAACCCCATTCCCAACTGTCCGGCGCCACATGCCCGTCCTGGTCCGCGTATTCGTCCATGGCGAAGGCCCAGACATGGCGGCAGTCCACCCGCATGCTATTGAGCAGGCGCGCGACATGTTTATAGCCAGGCCAGGGATTCGGGAGCAGAAACACGCACTTCCGGCCTTCATCGCGCGCGCGCACGATGCGCCCGACGATGTCGCTGAACCACATGAACGTCAGAGCGTTGTTCTTGACGATCTGAATGCGGAAGTCCGGATTCGGGTGCCGCACAAGCTGCGCCCGCGTCAACCGGCGGCAGCGTTCGATCACCCGCTTGTCGCGAAAAGGAATGCATTGGGATGGCTCGTAGTCGAAGGTCGTCATGGGATTCTCCTGTGTGTGATGTTTCTCTTTTCAACCATCTGATGGCGCGCCTCCCGGCAGATGTCGTGCCGCCATGCGGGCCGCGCCCAGCAAGGGGCGCGCCTCCGTCACATCGAGTTTGGCGCCCAGCGCATCCGCCACCATCTGCCGCCATAGCGGTTGCCTGCCGCCGCCGCCGGCCACCAACAGGCGCCGGCCCTGGAGCGTGAGCCCCAGGCGCCGGACCAGATCGGCCGTGCGCTGGCTCAGACTTTCCAGAACCGAACGGGCCAAATCGGCGGGGGTGTGATGCAGCGCGAGCGACTGCCACCGGCCGTTGCCGGTGTTCAGCGCGGAATCGAACGCCAACCCGTGGCAGCCTTGCGGTGCGCCCGCCGCTTCGCGGAAGAATCGGGCGTCATCGTCGCAGCCGGCAATGATGGTTTGTGCCCAGTTGACAACATTGCCTCCACAACTATCGGATGCCATGCGATAAAATTTTCCGTCCGGGTATGACCCGCGAATGGTGCCCGCGCGCGGCCGGGGCATGCGCGCACAACAGGCATAGACCGCCTGCGCCGTGCCCAGGGTGATCAACAGCGACTTGCCCGTCTCCAGACGCGCGGCATAGCCGCCGGCGGTCTGGTCGTTACCCGCCAGGACAATGGGTACGCCCGCCGGCAACCCGAAGCGTTTGGCCGCGGAAGTGGTCAGCGTGGCGATCTCGCCCACCGGGATCAGGCGTGGCATTTGCCGTTCGTTCAGGCCGCAGGCGCGCAGGGCGTCCGGCCACCACCCCTGCAGCGGCAGCGAGTACAAGCCGCTCATGGCCGCGAGGTTGGTGTCCATAACCGACTCGCCGCTCCACAAGCGCGTGATGTACGTGGGCAGTTTGAGGGGCATTGTGCGCGATCCGGGGCGCACACGGCGGAGGTGACTGATCTGCATCCCGCTGAGCACCTCGCCAAAACTACTGTGCTCGCCGATGTCTGCCAGCTTGCGCTTCAGTTCCGCGCACGCGTTCGCGGAGCGGGTGTCCTGCCACGAGATGAAGGGAATCAGATCTCGTCCTTTCGCATCGACCAAGGTGAAGGTCTGGGCCTGGCTGGTCAACGCAATGAGTTTGATCTCATGCGTCGAAACCTTGGCCGCCGCCAGTGCGCCTCGCAGCGCGGCATGCACGTTGGCAACCTCGATCTCCGCACACCCGCCGCGTCCGAAACGATGCGCCAGCCGCGCGCTTCCGGACGCGAGTTGCCGCAGGCGCCGGTCGAAGATTGCCGCTTTGAAAGATGTCGAGCCCAGATCGATCGCCAGAATCATTTGCACATCCGATCCATCAACGACAAGGCGGTCCGGACCATAACCGCGCCGGCTTCGGGCGCAAACACGGCGTTGGTCGCTTCATACCCGCCCGCCGCCGCCGCCTCGGGCGTCACAATGTACCCCAGCAGTTCCCCGTTTACAAGACTGATGACGAAAGTGCGCCGGGAGGCGCCCTGTTTGAGGGCCAACCCATACTCCACGAAGCATTCTCCAGGCAGACCCGCCACGGCAACGTCGCCGATGCGCAGAACCTGCACTTCCACCGGGGCATATTCCGCGATCATGCGCGCCAGCACGCCGCCGGCCTCAGCTTCGGCCAGCGCCACCGATTCTTCGGCCCCGAAAACGGCGCATTCCGCGGTCCGGACGGCCGGATGCGGCGCGCCCGCGGCTTTGAGCTGTGCGTATCGGCTGCGATAATCCTCCAACTGCGCGCGGGCCGCAGCCAGCTTCGGCAGCGAACGGCGCGGCAGTTCCACACGCGACAAGGCGGATACCAGGGCCGGCGCGGGGTTCCAGTCGGCGGTGCGGATGCCGCCCAACGCCGCGGCCGCAACCGCCCCCAGCTTGCGTCCCAGGCGTTCGGCTTCCGCAAAGGTCTGTCCGGTGACAAAATAGCGGGGACTCTGGTTGCCGCAGGGCGCGGTGTGATAGAGCACGATTACGTTTTCACCCAGGCACTCCCGTAAATGCAGCCGGGCATAGTGCGGAAAATCGGACGACACGAGCGTGGAGTCCTCGTGCAACACCGTCGGATGCATGGCATAGATCATCGATACGGCGAGGATGGCCTTGGTTTGCGCGTTTCGCACCGCCAGGAGGCCGCACTCGGGATCGGTCACGCCATTCGGCGACAACCGGTTTCCGCCGACTCCGCGCGCATCCGCGCTGGTCCAGGCGAGTTCCGCTGCCACCGGGTGCGCGGCCGCTTCCCTTGCCGCGGCAACCACTTGGTCTCCGACCCAGGACAGATAGTCCGGATCGGGCGGCGGCCACGCCGGATCATTCTGGCACCCCGGCGCCAGGCAGGTCACCGGCCCGGAATGGGTATGCGTGCAACTGATCAAGACACCGGCTTCCGGCATCTGCAGTGCGGCGGCCACGCGTTTGCGAATGTTCCGCACTGTCGGCGGAGACAGAAACACCAGGTCCAGCGCTATCATGAGTAGACGCGTCCCCGCATGCTCCAGCAGCAGGGCAGAAGCCAGCAGGGGATCGTGAATTCCGGTCGACACGCGCGCGACGTGCGGATACCCACACAAGGTCATGGGACTGCGAGGACTGATGTCACATGAAACGGCTCCAGCGCGTAGCGTCATAAGAAACCTCACTTGCAACCGATTGCTTGACAGCGTGATAGATTCTGGTATTGTGGCTTTCGTCCGCACGCAATCTATCACCGATAGACCATGAACGCAACCGTAAAACCAACGATGACCATCCGCGAGGCGCACATCCGCGAGTCGCTGAAAAGCCGCGTGGAAGTTGGCATCGGTGAGTTGGCGCTGGCGCTGGCCGTGAGCGAGATGACAGTCCGGCGCGACCTGGACCGGATGGCGCTGACAGGTCTGGTCCGGCGCACGCATGGCGGCGCTGTGCTGGCCGAACGGCTGGCCTTCGATCTGGACTTCGCCGGGCGCCGGCAGGCCAACCGTTCCGCCAAATGCGCCATCGCAGCCGAGGCGGCTAAACTGGTCAAGGCGGGCGACCGCCTGATTCTCGATGCCGGCACGACGACGCTCGAACTGGCGTGCCGGTTGCGCGAGATACCGGACCTGACGGTCATCACGCCGTCGCTGGCGGTGGCGTCCGAGCTGCAGTTTGCCGAACGCATCCAGACCGTTCTGCTGGGCGGCGTGCTGCGGCGCGGCAGCTCCGATCTGACCGGCGAAGTGACGGAAGCCGTGCTGGAAATGTTTGCCGTGGATATGGCTTTCCAAGGCGCCGATGGAATCGGGCTCGACGGCACGCTCTACACCGCCGATCTGCGCGTGGCGCGGGTTGACCAGAAGATTCGCACGCGCGCGGCGCGCACATACGTGCTGGCAGACAGTTCGAAAATCGACCGCACCGCGCTGACTTGTCACGGGCGGTTGCAAAATGTCGCGGGATTGATTACGGACGACGGCATCACCACTGAACACCTGGCCGCGCTGCGCGCCCTGGGCGCAAACATCATGATCGCAACACCTGAACCCTGAACCATGAACCCAAACCAAAAAACCATGAACAAAAAAAACACCTGTTTCGCCGAAGGCCCGGGCTACTGGGCGCATGTGGATCTGAAGACCGTGCCGGACGTGCGCGTGCCGCCGCCGGGACCAGCCTCGCAGGAAATGCATAAACGCTGCACCCGCTACTTCAAGGGGCTCAGCAGCCAGGTCAAACTCTTCCCCGTGGCCTTTGAGCGCGGGCATGGCTGCGAACTGGTCGACGTCGACGGCAACCGCTACATCGACTTCTCCTCGGGGATCTACGTCACCACGCTCGGACATTGTCATCCGAAGGTTACCGAGGCGGTGCAGCGCATGGCCGGCCAGTTGATGAACGCCCACGACTTTACCACGCCGATCAAGACGCGTCTGATGGAGAAGATGGCCGCCACGTTGCCCGGCGATCTCAAGGGGTTTCAGCTCTACGACTGCGGCACGGCGGCGGTCGAGGCCGGGCTGCGCGTCTGCCGCGCCGCCACCGGCAAAACGGAGCTGATTTCGGGGTTCAACGACTTCCATGGCAAAACCTATGGCGCCGTGTCGCTGGCGGAGTTCCGTGATCCGGCTTACGGCCCGGTGCGCGCGCCTGGCAGCCATCTGGTCCCCCGTCCGAATCCCTACCGTCCGCTCTGGACGAAGGCGGATGGAACCATCGACACCGACCAGTATATTGCCTATTACGACGAATACATTGCAAGGGCCACGGTCAACCAGGTGGCCGCAATCGTCATGGAGCCGATTCAGGGGTGGGGCGGGTCGGTCATTCCGCCGGACGACTTCTTCCCGAAACTGCGGAAGTTCTGCGATGAGCGCAAGATACTGCTGATGGCCGACGAGGTGCTCACCAGCATGGGCCGCACGGGCAAATGGCTCTGCCTGGAACACTGGGGCGTCGTGCCGGACGTGGTGACGCTGGGGAAAGGCTTCGGCAACGGGTTCCCGGTGACCGCCGTGGCCGTGCGCGAGCCGTACCGCGAGGCGATCGAGAAGATCTCGGCTTCGTCCAGCTATGGCGGCAACCCGATGGCGTGCGCCGCCGCGCTGGCCTGCATCGAAGTCATCGAGGAGGAAAATCTGCTGGCGCGCGCCCTGCATCTGGAAGAGGTCGCCATGAAGTACATGCGCGGCATGATGGAGCGCCACCCGATCATCGGCGACGTGCGGGCCAAGGGGTGCCTGATGGGTGTCGAACTCGTGAAGGATCGCGCGACCAAGGCGCCGTTTGACGCGGCCGGCAAGCTTGTCTACCAGAAAGCCTTCCGCAAGGGACTGGCGTGGATTCCGGCCGGGCACATCCTGCGCATGAGCCCGCCGATCGTGATGGAAGACCAGGTGCTCCTGAAGGGGTTGGAGATCATCGAGGAATCGATCGGCGAAACGGAAAAGGAACTGACGTGAAAACCGTCCGTTTTGGCATCATCGGTTGCGGCCTGATGGGCCGCGAGTTCGCCAGCGCGGCGGCGCGCTGGATCCATCTGGCGGATGCGGCCGCGCGCCCTGAAATCGTGGCGGTTTGCGATTCGGCTCCCGCGGCGCGCGCCTGGTTCGAGGAGCGTGTGCCCACGGTGCGACAGTCGGTTGCCGACTACCGCGAACTGCTGGCCAATCCGGAGGTGGAGGCCGTCTACATCGCCGTGCCGCATCACCTGCACCGCGAACTGTATTGCGCCGCCATTGCGGCCGGCAAGCACCTGATGGGCGAAAAACCGTTCGGCATTGACCGGCCGGCCAACGACGCCATCCTGGCGGCGGTCAGGGCGCACCCAGGCGTCATGGTGAGGTGCTCCTCGGAGTCGGTGTTCTATCCGGCCATGCAGCGCCTGTGCGGTCTGATTGCCTCCGGCGCCTTTGGCCGCATCATCGAGGTCAATACCGGATTTATGCACAGCAGCGACCTTGACCCCGCGAAACCGATCAATTGGAAACGGATGATCGAGTTCAACGGCGAGTATGGCGTGCTGGGCGATCTTGGCATGCACGCGTTGCATGTGCCCTGCCGCGCAGGCTGGTTGATCCGCAACGTGCGCGCGATTCTCTCCGACATTGTGAAGGAGCGTCCGGATGGCAAAGGCGGGCGCGCGCCGTGCCGCACCTGGGACAACGGCACCTTGCTGTGCGAGACGCAGGACCCGCGCACGGGCGAGCCCTTTCCGCTGACCGTCAAGCTGCAGCGCATTGCGCCTGGGCAGCGCAACACCTGGTACACGGAGGTTCTCGGCACGCAGGCCAGCGCCCGCTGGTCGAGTACGAACCCCTGCCTGTTCGAGCAGCTCCGCTATACGCCGGGCGGCGCGCAGGCCTGGGAACAGATTCAGGTGGGCTACGAACCGGCCTTCAAGACGATCACGGGCGGGATCTTTGAATTCGGCTTCACCGATGCCATCCAGCAGATGTGGGCCGCCTTCCTGCATGAACTCGTGCATGGTGCGCCCGCCAGTTCCTTTGCCGGCTGCGTCACGCCCGACGAGACGGCGAAAAGCCACCGCTTGTTCACGGCGGCCCTCGCATCCCAGCGCGATACTGCCACGCTGCCGGTGCCGACGGCATAGCATCAGTCAACAGCGGGAAGGTTTCAAACAACTGAGCCAACTCAGATTGGCTTGGCTTCGCAACTTCCCGGCCGTCCCAGCGAGCGATACGTCCGACTCACGCTGGCGAGTCCGGCCCGCGCCCTGCACGACCTTCGCAGGGGTTCAGGATCGATGACAGGCTAAACGCATCATCATAATTAGCCGCAGATCTGTAACCCGAAAACAGCAAACTGACGAATAATGGGTGCGAATTCGTTGACGCAAAGGCGCAGGCGCAAAGAAGGGATTTTTTAGTTAAACCCAACAACCGGTTCTCTTTGCGTCTTAGCGCCTTGCGTCAACATCTATTTTTGGAATTGTAGGGTTTTTTGATCGCCTTTTTATTGGGTTTTGCTAATAAATTCGCGCCTTTTTGGTCCTCCCCCCCCGTTTTTGCGCCCCCCGTTTTTGCGCTTGACCAGGAACCCATTACCAACTAACTTATTGCTGTGTTCAGACATGTAGGCGATTCGCCAACGGACGACCACGTTCGCGGCGAAGTAGTGCCAGCGCTACGAGCTGGCACGGTGAGCCTTTTGCAAAACTCCTAAATTGGCCTGAATTACGAGGTGTGCGGGGTTGACCTTGTCGGACGGGGGGCGGGGTGCCGCTTGATGGGCAGCGGTATTGCGCGTTGGGCGGTCAGC
>CAIYGI010000108.1 GCA_903925685.1 uncultured bacterium | reverse complement strand
GGAATGCGAGCGGACATAATGAATATAGTGATATACCACCAATATATCGCCTGTCAAGACCAAATTGCATCTTTTTTCAGATTCATCTAGGAAATTTACACCTGCGCACTCCCTGCCCTCTCTCTACGCGCGGATCATGGTCGCAGATGCGCCCTTGTCGGCGGCGGGTGGCTATGCTATGAACCCTTTTGATTACGAGGTATTCCGTGCCCATGTCCAACCACGATGCCGAGTTCCGCTCCTATGTCGAAGCGTTGCGCGCTGACGGCCGCTACGCCACGCCGGCGGGCGGACGGCGCGCATGGTGGCCGACGCCGTCCCTGCATGCGCGCCTGATGTGGGTCTATCTGCGGGCTGGACGCGCCGCCCGGCGCGGCGTATTCGATGCCGCCGCCTATGCGCTGGCGTCATACCGATGCTTGCGCGCTGTGGAGGCGGTTGGCGGGAGGGTGACCGTGACGGGACTGGAAAACCTCGCGGCGGCGGTACGGCGCGGACCGGTGGTGGGGATCGGCAACCACATGAGCGCGATCGAAACGCTGCTGCTGCCGGGATTCTTCAACGTCCATACCCCGGTGGCCTTTGTGATCAAGCAGTCGTTGCTGGACTTTCCCGTATTCGGCCCTATCATGCGTGCGGTCCCCTGTATCGCCGTCGGGCGCGCCGACCCGCGACAGGATTTGCGCGACGTGCTGGAGCAGGGGACGGAGTGGCTGCGGCGCGGGACCGCGGTGATGGTTTTTCCCCAGGCTACGCGTCAACCGTGGTTCGAGCCTGGCCGATTTAATACGCTGGGCGTAAAACTGGCCGCGCGGGCCGGGGCGCTGGTGGTGCCGGTGGCGTTGTGTACGGATTTTCTCGCGCCGGGCCGGATGTTCAAGGATTTTGGAACGGTCCACCCCGGCCGTCCGATCCGGATCGCCTTTGGACCGCCGCGGACGGTCGAAGGCAATGGCCGCGCGGCACAGGCCGCAACGGTCGCGTTCATCGAGGCGGCGATGCGCGACTGGAATGTTCCCATCCGTTATGAGGAGACAAAGACATGATGCCGGACCTGCAGATGAGCGTAATGTGCGACGACGTGCGTCAGGAGAACAATGGAAAATTCATGCTGATCGGCCTGTTCGACGTCGTGGGCATGTCGTCCTTTCCCGGTCTCTTTCAGCGCATTTGCATCGTCAATCGCTGGTGTTCCGGCGAGGGCCCGTTTAACCAGCGCACGCGACTGATGGCGCCGGACGGCAGCACGGTCGTGGTTGAGGGCCGCGAGATCGCGCTCTCGCTGGCCAACGGCGAGGCCAATGCGACCAGCGTGGAGTGGTTTTTGAATGTAAAATTCAATGCGCCCGGCGTGTATTGGGTGGAAGTGTTGTTGAACGGCGACTTGCATTTGCGCTATCCTCTGCGCGTGGCGGCCGTGACGCCGCGTCCGGAACCACCGCAAGTTGCGTGATTCGCTGAGATCGAAGGAGATCCCTAGTGGACGAAGAACGGAGAACCGCGGATTGACGCAGATGAACGCGGATGGCAGCGGGTGAATGGAAGCCGGCGCACATTCATGTTGAAGTAGTGCCAGCGCTACGAGCTGGCACAGCGACTGGGCTGGGAGTGGCGAAGAGCCGCCACGTAGTAGCCGTGGCGGTACTGGGGAACTTGAGTCAATCATCCACCCAGAAAAACCATTGACCTTGTCGATGTGAACTGCGTCCTGTCCGCCGTCAGCGAGGAACTCAACGACGAAGGCGAACTTCACACTTCCTGATCCCGTGCTGTAATTACGCATGTTTTTGCGAACTGCCCGGAAAATGACATGGCACTTTTTGACGCGTGACAAG
>CAIYGI010000107.1 GCA_903925685.1 uncultured bacterium | reverse complement strand
GCGACTGAAGTCCGCTGAACCGCTGACCGCCCAACGCGCAATACCGCTGCCCATCAAGCGGCACCCCGCCCCCCGTCCGACAAGGTCAACCCCGCACACCTCGTAATTCAGGCCAATTTAGGAGTTTTGCAAAAGGCTCTAGATTGTGCCGCGGCAGCGACGCCTGCGATCAGGTGCCCGAATGATGTTGTTGTCCAATGTGATTGCGCCATTCCGTGCCAGCACGCGGCCATCCAGCGTTGCCCCCGTTTCCAAGGTGACGGACGCCAGGGCCATGATAGTTCCTTTGAAGATTACGCCCGTTCTCAGGGTTGCGGACGAGCCGACCTGCCAGAACACATTGCAGGCCTGCGCCCCATTGGTCAGGACAACGCTACTGTTGACTTCGGCGATAACCGTTGAATCCGACTGGAAAATCCAGACGGCGTTTGGATCGCCCTGTGCATCGAGCGTCAGCGTCCCGGTCAGCCCCAGCGATGTTGGGGACCCAGGATGTTTGTAGAGGCCGGGAGTGAGCGTAAGACCGCCCAATAGCCCGGCCGCCACGGTTGTGGGCGTGGTGCGTCCCGCAGCGTCGTTATACGCAATGGTCAAGTCGGATTGGGCCTGGGCTGCAGGCGCATCGGTCGCATGGATGGTTCCGTTGGTTACTGTGCCGGGCGGGAATCCAACCACTGCAGTGCCAGGACTCAACCCAAGATTACCATCAACTATGGTGCCACCGGTACTGGTGACCGTGGAGGCAGCCAGCACCGCAAAGTTGGAGGACGAACCAAGGTCTACCGGCGCCGGACTTGCCGTCGCATCAAGGCACGGCAAAATCGCCGTAACCGCGAGCACGAGGCCAAGCGGAATGCGCTTCACGCCGTTTCGAACAGTTGTCGGCACAAAAGTGTTTTTCATTTCTTCCTTTTGGGTTCTATTCATTCAGACAGACATGGGCAGACTACGCCATGCGGTGCAGCCTGACTATAAGGTGTAACCCTACCACCCACGATCAGGCGGCTGGAGCCGGGGTTTGTATTATCGTCCGTTCAAGGGAACCATCATGGCGGCCGGTTCCATTACGATGAATGACAACGCTACAATGGACGGCAGGGCGCTGGCTGAGAGTGGTTCTGTGACATTCGGCGGCGTCAGGGGCAGCCTGCCGGCTCCGCAGGCCCCAATATTCACCCGCATCTCCAGCGCCAACGCCGAATCCGTGCCCGTCGTTCTCAGAACCGCGCCACACACCTTAGACGATGGTCAGCGGGACGTTGCATTCGACGATTCCCGTCGTGATGGCGTAGCGGGTGAGGCCCGCCGTGTCGTGGATATCGAGCTTGCGCATGAGATGGGCGCGGTGCTTTTCGACGGTCTTGATGCTGATGCCCAGCTCGACCGCGATTTGCTTGTTAGCTTCGCCCTCGGCAATCAGTTGGAGCACCTCGACCTCGCGCGAACTCAAGTTGGCGCCCTTCGCCTTTGGCAGGCCTTTCCGGTCCAGTAACTTCTTGTTCTGATGGCGGAGGCGCCTGGCGATGGAAGGACTGAAAAAGGTGTTTCCCTTTTGGACTTCCCGTATCGCCTCCGACAGAAATTGAGCGGAGGTTTGCTTGATCAGGTAGCCCGCCGCCCCCAAGGCCGTCACGCGCTCGACATAGGCGTCATCGCTGTGAGCGGAAAGAATAAGCACTTTGGTGTCGGGTGCGGCCTGACGAATCTGGCGGGTGGCCTCCAAGCCATTGAGAATCGGCATGGCGATGTCCATCACGATCACGCAGGGGCGAAGTTTCCGGGCCATGTCCACGGCCTGACGCCCATTGGCCGCTTCGCCGATCACCTCGATGTCGAGCTCGATCTCCAGGATTCTCCGCAGACCCTCCCGGACGATCATGTGGTCTTCAGCCAGCAGCATGGTGATGCGTTTTGCGGTATTCATGGGCGATCATGCTCCCTGGCGACGCGATGAAACGGAATCTGCGCCTGGACGGTGGTGCCGTGGCCAGGCGCGGATTCAACCGTGAACTTGCCGCCGACCATCTCCACCCGCTCTCGCATGCCCAGCAACCCCATGCGTCTGCTCTTACCGGTGTGCAAGGTCCGTTCCACGTCGAAGGATTTGCCATTGTCCTTGATCTGCATCCGTACGGAGTTTGAAAGCCGCTGAATGCTCGCTTCCACCCGGCTGGCTTGCGCATGGCGGGCGACGTTGGTCAGCGCCTCCTGGGCGACGCGATAGAGCACCGTGCGCCTGGCGCTGTCCAATCTTTCCGCTCCCGCAAACGCCGTCAGACTCACCCTGATGCCGGTTTCTTTCGTAAAGTTCTTCATGAACGAATGCAAGGCGGGAATCAGACCCAGATAGTCCAAAACCGCCGGACGCAAGTTGTAGGCGAAGCGGTGCACGATGTCCACGGACTTCTCCACCAGCCGTTGCGTGCGCGCGATGGTC
The DNA here is from genome assembly GCA_903925685.1 of uncultured bacterium. Taxonomy (GTDB): domain Bacteria; phylum Verrucomicrobiota; class Kiritimatiellia; order CAIKKV01; family CAIYGI01; genus CAIYGI01. The sequence continues at coordinate 4,659 of CAIYGI010000107.1, read as the reverse complement.
TTCGCGAGATCCTTGGTGTTTACGTTGGCATCCGTTTTCAATACCGCCAGCCGGACATTGATGCTGGTCAGGACCTGGGCGATCACATCGTGCAGTTCGCGGCTGATTCTTTTTCGCTCTTCCTCCTGCACCGCCAGGACCCGGCGGGACAGAAACCGCAATTGTTCCTGCAAACGCCGCGACTGCTCCAATAACCGGCCGGTGTGCCGCTCGCTTTTCCGGAGCGTCTCCTCCACAATCTGACGCTTGGCGATTTCTTGTTTCAACTTTCGGTTGGAAGCGGCAAGATCAGTGGTGCGCTGACTGAGTCCGCGATTCAGCCGGCTCAGGTGCAGGTTGGTTTCGAGCGCCGAGCGGTGCGTTTCCTCCATCGGGACGATGGCTTCGGTAAAAAATGTCCTTGCCTGATGAATGATCCGGTTTCGCGCGGCGGGATCGCCGACCGGCAGCACCTGCGCCAACAATGCCTGCTCGTGAATCAGCGCCAGGTCCAGCGTCTCCAGCCCAAGGGCCACCGCCTGACGCCCCAGTCGCAGCGCCGGCCTTTCGCTCGCCGCCGCCCCTTGCTTAAGGTATTTGCGCAACGCCGCCTGGTAGGGGGGCAACAACGCGCGCCATTTACGCTTCATGATAGCCGCCGAATTCATGAGTCAGCCGTTTGATCGTTTGGGCGGATTGTTGCATCATTCGTTGCGTTCCGGCAATCTCTTTTCCGAGTTTTTGAGTGCTGTTCTGGGTCGATGTTTTCACCGCCAACAGTCTGAGATCTATGGCCAGCAGGACCTGGGCGATCTCGTCATGAAGCTGGCGGCTGGTTTTGCTGCGTTGTTCCTCCTGCGCCGACAGGATTTCGCGCGTCTGCCGCCGCAGGCGGTGCTGCAGGCGACTGGATTCCTGCAGCAGCAGGGCGCGGTGTTGCGCGCTCTTCTTGAGCGCCGCTTCCGCCGCCTGGCGCTGGGCGATGCCCTGTTTCAAATGTCGGGTTGAAGCGGACGATTCCACCGTGCGCTGCTTCAATGTCCGGGTCAATTGATTGACGCGGATATCGGCCTTCAGTGCGGCGTTATGCGTTTTCTCGATTGCCACGATGGTCTCGGTGAAAAAGCGCCTGGCCCGTTCGATCGCTCGCTGGCTGATTGTGGATGACGCCCCCGACGCCAGTAAAGCCATGAGGGTCTGTTCGTGAACCCGGGCCAGATCCAATGTCTCAAGACCGATGGCCACCGCCTCGTGTCCCAGTCGCTGTGCCGGCCGCAGGCTGGCATCCGGGCCTTGCCGGATATACCTGCTCAATGCCGTCCGATAGCGGCGGGACCATCCGGACGATTCGGCTTTGAGTATTACTGCACACATGGTTTGGCCGGAATCTTGCGCTTGGCCGTTTCGCCGCTCAGTCTTGCTTCTTTCCCACAAACAGCAATACAAGCCCGCCGACGAGCGCGATCGCCCCGGCAACCGGGGAGATGAAATGACTTTGGGTGGTTTCCAGGTGTATCGGACCCAAATCCAAAGGTTTTCCCGGGGTCTTAAAGGTTATGCCCGAGTAAGCGAGCACCACGATTCCCAGGGTGACCAGTACGACGGCAACGATTTTTCTTGAACTCATCTTTCACCTCCAACTTCGCTGTCTGAATTCGGCGCGTTAATGGCCACTGGGATATTCAGAATCCCTGGATGACCCTGACCAGCACGACGATAATGGCTATCACCAAAAGGATGTGAATGAATCCGCCCATCGTGTTGTTACTCACCAACCCCAGCAGCCAAAGAACGATCAGTATTACCGCGATTGTCCACAACATATAACGCTCCTTCCGCTGTTTCCCGTGTGCGGCGTTCAATGATTTTGCTTGCATCGCAAGCATTTAACTTTTTCCCGTCAGCAGCCTACGCGATTGACGGCCCGCTTTGCAGTGGGGTATAACCCTACCTCCCAATTATGAACCGAATCCTCTTCGAATCCGGCGAAGTTGCCGCGGATGGCTTGGTCAGCTTGCGTGATGGACGCGCCCGGCACATCCGCGAGGTGCTGCGCGCGGAACCCGGCGCGCGCCTGCGCGTGGGGGTGCTGGATGGGCCGTGCGGCAGCGCGCTGGTCGAGCAGTCGGACGGCGAAACGGTGACGCTGCGCTGCGCGTGGGAACCGGAGACGGAAGAGAACGGCGGTGCCCTGGAGTTGATTCTGGCGCTGCCGCGCCCAAAGGTGCTGAAGCGGCTGTGGGCGCCGCTGGCGTCGTTCGGATTGAGCCGGCTGACGCTGGTCAACGCGGCGAAGGTAGAGCGTAATTACTTCGACACCCACTGGATCGAACCGGCGCACTATCGTCCGCTGCTGATCGAGGGAGTGCAGCAGGCGGGTTTGGCGCGGCTGCCAGTGGTGCGCGTGGCGCGGTTGTTCCGGCCCTTCGTGGAAGACGAATGCGGAGCGCCGGCGCCGGGCGAGATCAGGTTGACGGGTCATCCCGCCGCCGGACGGCTTGCCGCCGGACCCTGGCCGCACGGTGCGCGCGTTGTGCTGGCGATCGGTCCGGAGGGCGGCTGGACGCCTTTCGAACTGGATTTGCTGGCCGCGCAGGGCTTTTGCGCGGTCAGTTTGGGCGCGCACATTCTGCGTTCCGACGTGGCCTGCATCGCGGCGCTGGCCTTGATGCGGGACCGGATGGGGTGAACGGCCCCCCCAGGGCAAACGCATCATCATAATGAGGCGCAGATTCGGTAACCCGAAAACCGCGGGCAGATGAATAATGGGCGCGAATTCGTTGACGCAGAGGCGCAAAGACGCAAAGAATGCTTTCTTGAGTTAAAACCAGCAACCGCTTTTCTTTGCGCCTTAGCGTGCTGCTCTGCGAAGTAGCGCTTCGCTACGTAGCACGAGCCTTTGCGTCAAACATCCCCCTTTTTCCGTAATCCGTGGTTAACTCGATCGCATCGAAATTCATAATGCGTTCGCCCTGGCAATGCACCCAGCAATTGTAATTATGGCCGCTGGACAACCGCGAAGACCGGCTGAAGGCGAATGGCACGTAGTTAAGGATTCCAAAGTGAACGTAATATATTTGGAGTGCGGCGGCTTGACGCCGCTTTCACATGGCCAGACCTGACGGGGCACGGGTAAAATCCGGTGTTCATGGGCCGGAACGCAGAACGGCGTGTCAAGCCACGCCGAAGAAAAGCGGCGTCAAGCCGCCGCACTCCAAAATGCACTTCGCGCCTGATTCTCTTGAAAAGACCCTAAACTACGCGCCATTCGCCTTCAGGCGGTCTTCGGCTATAATTACAATTGCTGCAATGCACCCGGTTGTGTTTGCGTGTTCGGTCCGGTTTTGACATAATTCCAATCCATGACAGTACATCTTGCCAGGCATGGCCGTCGAGCGGTTTTGTTTTCCGCCGCCTTGATCTTGATGGCCCGCGGGCCGGCGGTTTACGCGCAGCAATACACATTCACCACCCAGGCCGGATCGCCTGGCGCCTATGGGACGGCGGATGGGATCGCTGGCGCCGCCCGTTTTCTGGGCCCTGGCGGCGTGGCGGTGGATCGCGCGGGCAATGTCTACGTCGCCGACACCTGGAATCACACCATACGCAGAATCACGCTCGACGGCGGCGTTACGACATACGCCGGTCTGGCCGGAACAGCGGGCGCAACCGACGGCGGCCGCCGGGATGCGCGCTTTCGTTATCCCTATGGCGTGGCGGTGGACGGCGCGGACAATCTTTATGTGGCGGACACCTTCAATTCCACCATCCGCAAGATCGATCCCGCCGGCGTTGTGACGACATTGGCGGGCGCCGCGGAAAGCCCGGGTTATGCGAACGGGCAGGCAGGCGCGGCGCGCTTCTATTGGCCGTATGGCCTGGCTGTGGACGCGTCAGGCAACGTGTTCGTGGCTGATACCTACAATCAGACCATCCGTAAGATCGCGCCATCGGGCGTTGTAACGACGCTGGCGGGAGCCGCGGGCAGCGAAGGCAACGTGAACGGCGCGGGCGGCGCGGCGCGCTTCCGGTTTCCCAAGGGCGTGGCCGTGGATTGGGCAGGCAACGTATTTGTGGCGGATACACAGAACGCGGCCATTCGGAAAATCTCTGCGGCAGGACTGGTGACAACACTGGCCGGAGCGCCGGATGCGCTGAAAAAATGGGCCAAACACGGCTTTGAAGGGGAGGACGCCTACCGCGAGGAGGTCCTGGCCGGACTGGCCGCCCGCCACGCCACCTCCATCTGCTATTTGTTGCAGGATTCCAACGACGGTTGGAATTTGTGGTTGGGCGGAAATGTCGTGTTGGGCATGTATATCCTCGGCACCCCCAGTCCCGTGGACGGTCATCGAACCGACGATTGGGTGAAGCGCTGCAACAGTCTCGGCATCACGACGCAGATCCCGATCCTATTCAACAGTCCGGATGGCTTTGCGGCGGAACTTTCGCTGCATGACGCCTACCTGCAGTGGTTTGCCAATAGCATCAACTGGGCGCCAGCCAATCAGTTCGTTGTCTGCATGGGCCTGCAAATGCACAGCAATTGTAATTATGGCGTCGAGGACGGAGTTTGGAGGGTGGGAAGACGGCGGGATGAGCTGGCGTGAGGGTCAATAACGGTGAAGGCGCGAGACGGGATGCGTGGTTACGGATGGGATTCCGGTGCTGGAGGAGCCT
>CAIYGI010000106.1 GCA_903925685.1 uncultured bacterium | reverse complement strand
CGATCAGCGCACTCCTCGCAGATTTAACCCACGCCGCTTTTTACCACCCTGAAACCGGCGCGCGTTTGATCTACGAACTCGCCTGATAAATACCAGAAAAGTGCCAACTCATTTTCCTCCGAGATCAGGAAGTGTGAAATTGTGACCCTGCGTCTGACAGCCTAACAAGTATCCCAATTTCAACAGGGTCGTGGTGGACGCGAGTTCATTGGGTGAACCGGAACCGGACAACTCGATCCGTCCCGATGGCAGAAGAGTCAAGGTTGCGGCAACGGTGGAAACGGAAGAAGAAAAGGGCAAGGGCGCGCCGCGCGCGTCGCTGACCTTATACCGAGTTTATCAATCCAAGCGGCATCGTCACCTATTTTCATGTGCTCGACCTTGGACAGGCCGAGGAGGACGAACTGGCTGGGGATTGCTTTGCCGATGTGCGGGCCAATGAGCAGAGAGCATTGAGGCACGATTGACCTAAACGCAGACCCCCGAGGGACACTCAACGCCTTTGAGCCTGTCGAAATCGAACTGCGAGCCGATCTGTATCCGCGGGATCACATTCTCCCATTGATTGCTTTCGGCGATGACGAGTTCCGCCGCGTACGCCGGAACCGCCGCCAGCGCCGCCAAACACAGGGGGAGAAGTTTTTTGACATATTCATCAGAAATCGCTTTTCGGTCCGCACCGGCCCACACGGGCCGAAAGCATGCCATGTCATCTCATGATGGCCCGATGTGGATTCGGTCTATGGGCGCTCCATGAAGTGAAGAAAGCGAAGATACAGGGGCAGCGCGAGGAGCACAAGGGCGGTCATGACGCCGCATGCCATGGCGCTATGGGGGTTCGGTGTGATGCGGATGAAATAGAAACAGTAGAACCCGAATACCAGCAGCGTCCCGCACCACGAGATGATGAGCGGAACCAGCATGCCCTTCAGGAGCGTCGTATCCCGGGCCTTCGGCAGGTCCGCAAACTGGACCGGCGCCAACGGCGCCGTGAAGCCGGCGTCGCCCCCCATGCGTTTCCAAAACCGATAGATGCGATAGCAGCAATAGTAGGCAAGCAGGCCCCAGACCAACTGCCATAACGACATGTAGCGATAGGGACGCAGGCTGCCGTCCGGAAAGAAGCGCTTGACGATATCGAGAAACACGCCGGCCAGAAGTCCGCCGATCATGGTGCCGGCGGAACGGACGAGCGCCATTGCCCCGCAGAATGCGCCGAATCGCCCCTTGGGAAAGAGCTGCATCAGTCGGGGCATGTACGCGGTGCCGTTAATCGAGGAGAGCAGGACGCCGAACGGGATGACGCTCACCGAGACCCAGAAGTAAACGAGGGAGGAGGGCGGATCGATAAAGATCCAGATCAGACCGGTGAACGCAAGAAAGGCCCCCAGGGTCTGCGTGTATGCGTCCACGCGCACGGGATTCCAGCGATCGGCCAGAATGCCCGAAAACGTCAGGCAGATGGCAGCCGCGACGCCGGAGATCGCACCGGTCTTGCCGATCAGGTTCAGATCCAGACCCATGGACTGGTAGAAGAACACGGTGAAAACGCCGATGGTGCTCGATATGGCCGCGAACATGGTGTTCAGAAAGATGAACCAATAGAAAGGCGAGGTGAAACATTCGCTCGCGAAGCTCTTGATATCCCGCTTCAGGCTGGGCCGCAGATCGCCGTCCGGCGGCGGCGGATACTCGCCCTCCTTCACCTTGAAGCACATGATCCCGAAGCCGACGAAATACAGCGCGGCAGCGCAGGTGTAGATCAGCTGCATGTGACTCAGCGCGTACTGGAAGATGAAGTAGTTGTAGATCGCGCCGCTGGCCACGCCGACCAGCCGGAACCAGCCGAAGAACCGGCACAGGAACTGCTCCGGAACCACATCGTTGAAAAGGTAGGAGTACACCGAGCCCACAAACATGTTGAAGAGATCGAACATCGCCACGAACACGGCCATCAGAAAGATGACCACCGTCGTCTGTTTGATCGTGCCGCCGCTGAACATCCAGGCATGCAGCCAGGCGCCGAGGGTGTCGCTGAAGCCGATAAACAAAAGCGAGGCCGTCAGGAAGGGCATGGTGTAGATGATGAAGGGCATGCGCCGGCCCCACCGACTGCGATGGTGGTCGCTCTTGAAACTGACCCAGGGACAGATCGTCGTGTTGAACACGCCGGGCAGCGTGCTCATGATCGTGGCAATGATCCAGTTGGCCGAGCCCAGGGCGCGCAGTTTCAGCGGCATAATGCTCGGGATCACGGTCTCCATCATGGTGAAACAGAAGTCGCCCCACAGCAGCCAGGCGAACAGCAGCAGCAGCCCGCGCTTGGTGTAGGTCAGCGTTCCGCAGCGATAGATCTTGCGCCCTTGCGCGTCATATTCCGGCACATGGGCAACGGGAGATGGGGCGTCTGCCGACGCGCCAGCACCCGCGGCGACCGTCTTGACAGGACATGAACTCGATCCCGATGTCACAATGCTTTTCCCTTTCCAACTATTTCGATTGAATCGATAAGAAATCGCTTTTCGTCCGGCACCTGCCCGCATAGGCCGAAATCATGCCTGAAACGGCAACAGAACGCCACAACAGAACAGCAATTGTAATTATGGCGTCGAGGACGGAGTTTGGAGGGTGGGAAGACGGCGGGATGAGCTGGCGTGAGGGTCAATAACGGTGAAGGCGCGAGACGGGATGCGTGGTTACGGATGGGATTCCGGTGCTGGAGGAGCCT
>CAIYGI010000105.1 GCA_903925685.1 uncultured bacterium | reverse complement strand
GGTGCAATCGGGTCGGCCGGTGCATAGCGCCAGGATGCCGTTCTTGAGCAACACCAATGTGGGAAACACCCCGCAAACAGGCTGAATATACCTTGGCGACAGGAGTTCGGCTCGAGTCCAGGTACGGCCCCGGTCGTAACTACGGACGCAATACAGCGGCTTGCCGCCGCCCGTGCGCAGGGCGCAGAGCATTTCGCCGTCCGGAAAGATCACCAGGGAGGGCTCGCTGAAACCATCGCCGGGGTAGAAGTCCACTCGCCCCTTATAGCCGGCTCCGATTCGATTGTCAGGATTGATAACAAACGAATCTTCGTTGTACTGGGAGCCGCCGGGTTTGATGCCCAGACGTGGCTCATAGTCCGATCCGTCCACCGGCACACCGCCGAAAGTCCAGGTGCGGCCATGGTCGCGTGACACCTGCATGAGCACGGCGTAACGGCGCCAGTTCAGACGTTGCCAGTACTCGCGGTCCCAGTCCCGGATGCCGGCAGTGTCCTTGAGGTAACGGGCATACACCATGCTATAGAGGGTTCCCTCGACATCGGTCGCCTGGGGCCAAAGGCCAGAATGGTGAACAAACGGTCGCAACCGCGACACCTCGCGAAAAAATGGCTCCAGGTATGCGGGCGGGACATGCTTCACGCTTCCGCTCAGGTAGTTGCCGTCTTTCTTCCGATATTCTTCGGGAGGATTGTAAATATCCATTCCCTTGGTCCCGGGATACTCGGCGGTTGTCCAGGTGTGACCTGTCCATGTCTGGCCCAGATCGGCTGAACGCCAGGTGGGGATTTTGTACACTCCAGGTTGGCCCGGAATTTCAAAGGCATTCGAGAACCAAGCAGTGATCTCGCGTTCGCCGGTTTGATACTTGGCGCCCGGCGGCATGAGCAGCGTCTGCTTTCCCCACGTCAGCCCGCCGTCATGGCTCACGCGGCCGTTGGGCTTGGAAGGCCTGTCGGCATCCACCACATCCCCGTCGAATGACCAATTCAGATAGATAGTCTTGCCGAAGCGCTCGAGGCCTGGCCCTATGCAATTCCCCTCGTCCGGCAATTCATCTTTGGCGGCGACGATCCGCGGCGGGCCGATTTCCACCGTCACCCCCGCCTCTTTTCTGATCACAGCTTCGCTCGCCAGAACCGGACTGTCTTTATAATGCAACATATGAGTCGCCTTCTTAGTGTTGTTTGTTACGACGCAGCGAATCCGCCGTCGCCTATTTCAGCGCGTCCATTTTTATATGGATTACTTTTGCCTGGGGTAAACGCTCTTGCCTCGTCGGTGGTTTTGCAAGAGCCTCACTTCATAAACAACTCGATAACCTGGTAATGACGAAATATTTCATGCCGGCGTTGGCGGCGGCCTCGGCCCACTGGTCGGGGTTGTACAGGTCGGGGTCGAAGTGCGTGAAATACTTCTGGTCGTACTCCTCGTTGGGTATCTTTTCGTTGTGCCGTACCCACTCGTGCCGGGCGGCCATGGCATACAGCCCCCAGTGAATGAACATGCCGAAGCGGTCCCGGACGAACCACGAGGTATCGCCTTTCATCTTCAGCGGATCGACGGTTTGTTTCTTTGTTGCCATGGCTTCACTCCTTTACACTTTTGCGGGTTGCCTCTACTTCACTTGAGAATTTGGCCGGTTGCGTGACCAGCTCGACGCAATCTACCCGAACGAACCGGCAGACTTGATGGCCGCAACTTCTACGCATAGCGTTCAGCCTCTTGCATGGCGATTTTTTCCCACTCCCAGAGCCGCTGCGGTTCATAACGGACGGTGGAGATGTCTTTCATGATGAGTTCGACATGACACCGGCCTTCGGTTGGATCCAGGAAGTCGCGCAGGGCCTGCCTTGCGCGCTCCGGATGCCAGTGGTCCCCGGCCAGGATCGCCGGATTCGGCTTGTGACTGAGCACATAATTCCCACCCAGACCGGAAATCATTTTTCCCGCATTGCACCACGGACTGGCCGAGACTTTGCGAAGGTTTGGAATTCTCTTAAGAATCTCGATTTTCTTGTCCAGCGGTTCGCAACAGCCGTAATAATTCAGCCCCCACCGCTTGAGCCAGCGCAGGTCATGCTGCAGGGCAAATTCCCAATGCATCTCCGGGGATATCTCGGAAAAGATTTGCGCATTCGAGCAGCCCCACAGGTTATGCGGCTGGACACGCTTGGCGTCATACGGCGCGCCAGGCAGAGTCTTCGTATACGCATACCCTCCGGAACCGACGCGAATATTGCTGTTGTTCAGTTCGAGAACATTCAACTTTATGAACTGATCCAGCATGGTCATCCAGACATCCACCATCCGTTCGACGCCGGCATGGACAAGCGCCGGGCGCTCGATCATATCGATCATCGCCTCTTCAATCCCCCACCACCGAATCAAATAATCCCAGGGCGTAAACCAGATGTGCGCCTGCCCTGTTTTCTTTACCGGCATGATGCCCTTATAGACCTCGCACATCGCCTGGTACTGAGTTTCGGTGGCGATCGCATCGTGGGTAACCGTCGGCATCCTGATCTTGTCCAAATCCTTGAAGTCCCTGATCTGAATCTTGAAATGACGCGAGACCACACTACTGCTGGCATCCGTCCGGACGATATCGACATCCTCCACGATCCCAAAACCCGTGTTGCGAATGACCAACGGGCTGGCGAGAAAATCGTCGACAATCATATCGCCGGGCAAATGCCGCCATTGGTAGAGAATCTTTTTCAGTTCACACTCCTGCGCGCGGGCCCAAGGACTTTCGCATTGCAGGGTCAGTTCGTCGTTGACGTTCATTTCATTCCAGCAGATCTCGTTAATCCAGACCATCGGCCGTTTCGACTCCCGGTCGTTGAGCTTCTGCCAGAGGGCGGCCTTCTCTTTGTGGATCGGCAGGGCGGCAATCTGCGCGAGTTCGGCAGCCAACCGCCGCAGGATATCCTTGTCCAACGGCCGTAGTTTACCGGATTCAGTCGCCGGCGTATCGGGACGCGAGTCGTATGTCACAGTTAGCCTCCTGTTGCCGAAACGGTTCGAAAGCAATCAACGCCGCTTCAGGTTTTCGTCATACATGGCCAGGATATTTTCGGACGGAATATCTTCGATGAACGACTGACTGCCGCCGAGGATATAGCCGCCGTCGGCGCGCGCGAAATCGAGATAGGACCGCACTTCCGCCCGAACGTCGGCCACGGACCCGAAGGGCAACGTTCGCTGGGTGTCAACCCCGCCATGAAAGCACAAATCTTTTCCGAAATCCCTTGCGAGGCCCGTCAGTTCCATGCCGCTGGCGGCGACCTGAATCGGGTCAAGAACATCCACCCCATCTTCAATCAGCCAGGGGATAATGTCCCGTATGGCGCCGCAGGAATGCTGCATGACCTTGCAGCCATATTCATGAGACACATCGTAAAAACGCTTCAAGGGTTTACGCATAAACTCCTTCCACATCGCCGGAGAAATCACCAGCCCGCGCTGCGTTCCGAAGTCGTTTCCAAAATAGGTCAAATCATTCCGTCCGCCGCTTGAAGAAAGAGGCGCGTGACCTCCACTTCGTAATCCACAAATTTATCGATAATCGCATGAACCACGTCCGGTTTCGTATGCATCCAGACAAAAAAGTTTTCCTGGCCAATCAACGAGCCCGCCTCGTGAAAGAAGGGACACCACGGCGAGCCATAAATGGCATAGGTTCCGTAATACTTCCGGCATTCGTCTTTGACTTTCGAATAATCGATTTTGTTCGCGTCCGGCCACGGGTGTTGCAGAACGTCGTCTATGGTGGTCTCTTCATTGAACGGCAAGATACAATCGGGCCGGCTGTCGCCGGGATTATTCTTGCGCGACCGCGCCCCCCACATCGTGCGGGTGTAGCCCTCGGCATCGACGGCGTTATCCGCCTGATTGTGGAGAATCCCGGTGCATCGCATGTCAACATGGAGATAGTTGAGCAACTCCTCCATTTCCGTCACTCCGATTTTTCGCATCAGTCGATCCGTCACCTCTTGATGGGCTTCGTAATCGGCCGGCGCCCGATCGGTGGGTTTATGATCGATAGCCAGAAGCACGCGTTCACGGGATGTCATCGTCTCTCCTTAGTTCACGACAGGTTTGCTTCGCAATTTGTTTACCGACTCTGGTCTTTCGTTTCCTCCATGTTCTCAGACATTTACCTGTATCCTTCGCGTAATGATGAGTCCATGTCCGGCGCGCTGCAGCCAGGCGTTGGGCGCAGAGCGGTCCGGGCGCATCGCATCATGCACATAGAGCAGCGTGTTGTCGTCC
>CAIYGI010000104.1 GCA_903925685.1 uncultured bacterium | reverse complement strand
CTGCGGCCCCACGCGCGTCAATGGAACTCAGGCATTTATGGGCACTACAAACCGAAACCCACACGATATATCAGGGACTTGCGACTGAAATCGAACCGATTTTGCCCGAAACCGTTGAGTACCCGCGAAACTTGGGTTAGCATTACCGTCGATGAACATATTCTCTTCCTTTGTTTAGACGCAATCGGCGTCGGGCGTAGCGCCCAGAAGTTACGGCCAGTCTGGTCCGACATCTTCCGCGAACGGCGCGGCCCGGGGATTCATACGCCACTTTGCCTTATACTGGTTGCAGAGTGCAATTGCCTGATTCCATCAGGTGGCTCGCGCGCCGCGTCGCGCGAGCAGGCCGGGCGCGGAGCGCCCGGACCACCACGATAGTGCAAAGGCGAACTAAAGATGGCATGACTGGCTGCTTGCAGACTTGCTCTAATCACAACTTATTCGGATCCAGCCAATTCTGGGCTATAGAATTAGCTATCTGCATATACTGCGAGGGTTTCGCCGTGAGCATACTCGTCAATTTCTTCATGTGATCACGCAATCTGTCGGCGATCTTTGGGTCCTGCTTCTTGCTCACCTCATACTGCTTTTTCAACTCCATCGTCTCGACCATCAGACGCGTGAAATCGAGGCCGAAACGCACATGCGCCATCCGCTTCCGGTAAATCTCCGGCTCCCTGGCCAGCACGGCGTCCGCCTCGTCCAGCAGGCCGGCCGCGCGCTTGAGCACCGCTTCATCCCATGCCTTCCAATAAGCCAGCTTGCCATCGACCGTCCGGTTGCGCGTTTCCTCCATCAGCGTCCAGTACGCCTTCACCTGCCCGGCCGCCGGCCCGTAGCCGCGCCGATAATAGTCGTCGAGGATCTTGTATCCGTCCTGGTCGGGGTTCCAGGCCAACTGGGCCATCAGGTAATAAAGCGGACCCTGCGTCGGCCAGGAATGATCGAAGACGGAGAGGCATATTCCGGTGCAATTGTTCTTTACGACATGGCGCAAGCATTGCATGAACCGTCCCAAAGGCACGTCGGGAAGACCCCAATCCTTGCCGCCGGCGCTGTTCATATTGGGGCGCCACCACATATTCTTCGCGCCGGCCGCCGCCCAGTCGGCGAATTCCCGCGAATAGGTTGTGCCCACCTTTGAATTTTGATCCTTATCGTTCATTTCCGCGAACCAACTGGAGGCATGCATGACGATCACGTTGTCGTCCGGCCTGTTTTTGAGCGGCGCCGTCAGACTCGGACCGTAGCCGTCCATTAACACGTAATAATCCTTGTCCGGGTAGCGTGCCCGCAGTTTGCGCGCCAACTGGTTGGCGAAGCGCGTCTGCCGGTCGCTCATCGCGACATACTCCATGGTAAGCCCGTTCCAGTACAGACGCCGCGATTCCGCCTCGGGCACATCCCAGGCAAGGCAGTTATCGCAGACACAATATCCGCTCCGGCTGTTGTCGGTGACCGCACCGTCGAACATGGTCCGAGTCGGATCATCTTTGAGTTGCTCCTCAACTTCTTTCAGCCACTCATCCCAAAGCGCCGGGTTGGATTTGCACAGCTTTACACCATACGGCGGCCAAGTGCCGCGCGTGCCATCGGGCTGGAGGGCATAATACTCCGGGTGCGTCTTGAGGAAATCTTCACCTTTCCTAACCGGACTCCAGTGCCCAGAGGGGAAACCCCTGTACATCAAGTCTGACGAGTCCAGCAGCATGCGCTGCCAGCGCGACCAGTCCAGTGAAACACCACCACGGACATCCCCGATAGCTGTATCCCACAATATTGTCCATCGCGCACGGATCCGGGGGTGATAGCGATATTCAAAGGGCGCGAAGGCGATCTTCTCCTTCCGGATAATGTCTTCGCCGATCTCGCCCGGCCAGAGCCAGCGCACCTCCAGGTAATCCTGGAGAAAGGTATACACCGCGTTGACCGTGCCGAATTCCTGTTGCCAGCCCTCGATCTTCTTAAATGGGGGCCAGTATGATTTTTCCACCATGTGCTGGGGATCCCACCGGTCGCGCCCGGCAATGACCATGTTCCGTCCGTCGCATGCGATCAGAATTTCCTCGGGATTCTTGAAATTGAAGTCAGTCTTAGGGAACAGTTCCTTGAGCTTCGGCTGGAATCCGACCCAGATCGCGCGCTCCGGCACGGGATCGGGCAGGCCTTCAATGACCTGCGGCTTGACGCCGCTGACCTTCTCGATATACACGGCCAGTTCATCCGCCGCCTTCCGGGTGAATGGCGGCGCGTCCTTGAACACGATTATCGGCGCCAGGCTCGCACCCTTGTCCGTCAACACCAGTTCCCCGCGTTGTGCCGACGATGGTAAATCGGCCGTGCATCCGGCGTACACCGCCAAAACCAGAACCAGCGCGGAAACCGACAGCAACCGAATTGAAACCTGTTTCATGCGATTCATGTGTTTCCCTTTCGGAGCTTTTCCAGCGCCTTTTTCGCGGTTGTTTTGTAGTAAGCGCTGCATTGTTCTGATGCGACCAGTTTGTTGTAGATGGCGATGGCCTCTTCCGTCTTGCCGGCCTCGGCGAGCGCCTGCCCCATGGCGTAAAGTTTACATTGCGTCCAGCTGTCGCCATCCTGTAGCTCAGCAGACACAGGCATCCTGCGCAGAAGTTCCAGCGCCTCGTCGTACCTTTTCTGTTCCCGCAGGTAGTCTGCGGCGCGGAGGAAGCCCATCAGGACCGGCTCCCCTCCTTGAAGATACGTGAGTTTCATGTTGGCATCGAATGCTTTCGCTTTGTTCTTGAGAAGCTGCGCCTCCATCTCGGCCAAGTTGCGATAGACGCTCACTTTTTGGTCATTGTTGACGGCGAGCTCCGCCGCCTGCTCAAGGTCTTTCTCGGCGGCCGCGCCGGTGCCCGTGCGATAGTACGCAAGGCCGCGGTGGTACAACGCCATGCCGCGGGCATCCTCGTCCTTGAACCACCCGACCCGCTGCACGATTCGGCGCGGCGGCCAGGCGGCAATGCTCTCCTGGCCAAACCTATTGACAATGCCCGTGTAGTCGCCTTTCGCAAACATGAGCTGAATTTGGATCTGCACGGAGTACGGCTTGTCGTCGATGGCTTTCGCCAGCGCCAGCCCCTCATCGAATTTGCCATTCTGAAGCCCGACAGCCTCGGCGGCACGCGCCTGCCACATGGCCTTTTCGATGGCGTCTTTGGCTGTGGCGGCCAGCTTTTCGAAGGCCTCGCGCGCCGCCGGATAGTTCTTATCCTGCATGAGCCCATCCGCCACGCTCTCCTGGTACTTCTGGTGGAAGTACTTGAAATCCGCGGAGAAGGCCAGCGGCGCCCAAAACAGCATGACCGTCAGAACGCTTCTCTTCAATAGCGACCCAATAGAAAACCGCTTCATAATACCCATGTTCTGTTGAGTAGGCATGATAACCTCCATCTTTCAGCTTCAGTTCGAATACTCACTCTAATCACAGCTTATCCGGATCCAGCCATCCCCGGGCTACACTCGCAGATAGCCCCATATACTGCGATGGTTTCGCCGTGAGCATACCCGTCAATTTCTTCATGTTCTCACGCAATCTGCCGGCGATCTTGCCGTCCAGTTTCTGGCTTGCCGCATACTGCTCTTTCAACTCCATCGTCTCGACCATCAGACGCGTAAAATCGAGGCCGAAACGCACATTCTCCATCCTCTTCCGGTAGATCTCCGGCTCCTTGACCAGCACGGCGTCCGCCTCGTCCAGCAGCCCGGCCGCGCGTTTGAGCACCGCGTCATCCCAGGCCTTCCAATACGCCAGATTGCCATCGACCTTCCGGTTGCGTGTTTTCTCCATCAGGGTCCAGTACGCCTTCACCTGCCCGGCCGCCGGCCCGTAGCCGCGCCGATAATAGTCGTCGAGGATCTTGTATCCGTCCTGATCGGGGTTCCAGGCCAACTGGGCCATCAGGTAGTAAAGCGGTCCCTGCGTCGGCCAGGAATGATCGAAGACGGAGAGGCAGATCCCGGTACAATTGTTCTTGACGGCATGGCGCAAGCTTTGCATGAACCGTCCCAACGGCACGTCGGGAAGACCAAAATCCTTGCCGCCATTGCCGTTCATATTGGGGCGCCACCACAGATTCTTCGCGCCGGCCGCCGCCCAGTCGGCGAATTCCCGCGAATAGGTTGTGCCCAGCGGTGATTTTGAGTCCTTATCGTTCATTTCCGCAAACCAAGTGGAGGCATGCATGACGATCACGTTGTCGTCCGGCTTGTTCTTGAGCGGCCCCGGCAGGCTCGTACCGTAGCCGTCCATTAGCACGTAATATTCCTTGTCCGGGTAGCGCGCCCGCAGCTTGCGCGCCAACTGGTTGGCGAACCGCGTCTGCCGGTCGGACAGCGCCACGTGCTCCTGGGAAAAGCCTTTCCACAGCAACAGACGCGGTTCCGCCTCGGGCACATCCCAGGCTATGCAATTGGAACAGACGCAAAATCCGCCCAGGGTGTTGTCGTTGACCGCACCGTTGAACATGGTCCGCGTCGGATCCTCTTTGAGCTGCTCCTCCACTTCTCTCAGCCACTCATCCCAAAGCGCCGGGTTGGACTTGCACAGCTTGACCCCATACGTCGGCCAGGTGCCGCGCGTGCCGTCGGGCTGGAGGGCATAATACTCCGGGTGCGTCTTGAGAAAATCTTCACCTTTCCTAACCGGGCTCCAGTGCCCAGAGGGAAAACCAAGGTACATGAGGTTTGACGAATCCAGCAGCATGCGCTGCAAGCGCGACCAGTCCAGGGAAATACCGCCTCGGGGATCCCCGATAGCTGTATCCCACAATATTGTCCATCGCGAACGGATCCGGGGGCGATAGCGATATTCAAAGGGCGCGAAGGCGATCTTCTCCTTCTTGATTATGTCCTCGCCAATCTCTCCCGGCCAGAGCCAGCGCACCTCCAGGTAATCCTGGAGAAAGGTATACACCGCGTTGACCGTGCCGTATTCCTGCTGCCAGCCATTGATCTTCGGGAAGGGGGGCCAGTATGCTTTTTCCACCATGTGCTGGGGATCCCAGCGATCCCGCCCGACAATTGCCAGGTTTTTGCCGTCGCAGGCGATCAGAATTTCCTCGGGATTCTTGAAATCGAAGTCAGTCTTAGGGAACAGTTCCTTGAGCTTGGGCTGGAATCCGACCCAGATCGCGCGCTCCGGCATGGGATCGGGCAGGCCTTCGATGACCTTCGGCTTGACGCCGCTGACTTTCTCGATATAGGCGGCCAGGTCATCCGCCGCCTTCCGGGTGAAGTTCGGCGCGTCTTTGAAGACGATGATCGGCGCCAGGCTCGCCCCTTTCTCCGTTAACACCAGTTCCCCGCGTTTGGCCGAGGATGGCAAACTAGCCGTGTCTACGGCATACACCGCCGAAGCCAGAACCAGCGCGGAAACCGACAGCAACGAAATCGAAAACAGTTTCATGCGATTCATGCGTCTTCCTCTCTCTTATTTCATATCGTTCGGCAGCCGTTTCACGTACACCTTGACGTTCGACACCTTGAACGCGGTCGTAAAATAAAAACCAACCCTGTCGTAGCCCACGCCCACGACCGGCTGCTTATCCGTATCGTGCAACACGAGTTCGCCATCGACAAAACAGCGCACCTGCCCCTGGTCGTTTTCCAGCACCACCTTGTGCAGAGCGTCCTGGGAAATCAGCTTTTTCGGCGCCGCATCGAACTGCCGTTGCTGCCCGTTTTTCAGCAACTTGTTCTGGGTGTTCAAGTACCCGCCAAACTGAAAGAAATATCCAGAGCTAAACGCGCCTTTGTTTGTGTCGA
Organism: uncultured bacterium; assembly: GCA_903925685.1. GTDB lineage: Bacteria > Verrucomicrobiota > Kiritimatiellia > CAIKKV01 > CAIYGI01 > CAIYGI01. Next base: position 26,391 of record CAIYGI010000104.1, on the reverse strand, counting down.
CATGGATGAACGAACTCAAGTCGCAGAGCCCGACCTTCGGCGTCGGCCTATTCTTGAAAAAGATGATCGGCTTCACAGCCGAGACGGCCTCGAATTCCATACGCAGGAAGCCCGGCGGATAATCCGATGGGAACCCATGGGCGGATATCAACTCGCCGCTGCCCCGCAGTCCGCCATCCTCCATCTTCCAGTTCCCGTCCACCACCTCCCAGTCTTTCCCCAATTCCGCCCGTTTGAAATCATCGCTGAAAACCAGCGTCCAGCCGGCCTTCTCCGCGACGCCCGGGCCCGCGGCCGTGGATGCCTCCGCCCCAAACCCCGTCAGCGCCAGACTCCCGGACATCACCAGCAGTCCCGTCCACAACGTCACAACACTCTTCCGCTGTTTCATGCTCGCCTCCTTCGTGTTACATGCTAAATCAAAAGAACAAAAAATAATAATACTCCGCCCCTCCTGAAAAAGCAACACTCCTTGTAATAATTTTTCCCTGTTCGGCCCCGGAGTTAGGAGCTTACCAACGATCTGTACTCTCCTGCACCAACGTCAGCGTTGAAGTTCGGCGAGCTTATCGCGGCACTTGGCTGATTGGCGACTTGCTCTAATCACAGTTTGTTCGGGTCCAGCCAATTCTGGGCTACACTATTAGCTATCTGCATATACTGCGTTGGTTTCGCAGTGAGCATAGCCCTGTGCAATTGTTTTTTACGATATGGCGCACGCTTGCCATGACCCGCCCAAAAGGCACGTAGGGAAGACCATAATCGTAGCCGCCAGCACCGCTCATGTTGGGGCGCCACCACAAATTCGCGCCGATCGCCGCCCAGTTGGCGAATTCCTGCGACAACGTTGTGCCAATGAGAGATCCGCGATCCTTGTCGCCCATTTCCGCGAACCAGTTTGAGCAAAACAGGACGATCACGTTGTCGTCCGGCTTGTTCTTGAGCGGCGCCGGCAGGCTTGGCCCGTAGGCGATCGTGTCCTTCTTGATTATGTCCTCGCCGATCTCGCCCGGCCAGAGCCAGCGCACATCCAGATAATCCTGGAGAAACGTGTACACCGCGTTGACCGTGCCGTATTCCTGCTGCCAGCCCTCGATCTTCTGATGGGGGGGGGCCACCATGATTTCACAAACATGTGCTGGGGATCCCACCGGTCGCGGCCGACAATGACCAGGTTCTTGTCGTTGGCGGCGATGAGGATCTCTTCCGGGTTCTTGAAATCGAAATCCGTTTTCGGGAAGAGTTCCTTCACCTTAGGCTGGAATCCGACCCAGATGGCGCGTGCCGGCACGGGATCGGGCAAGCCTTCGATGACCTGCGGCTTGACGCCGCCGACCTTCTCGATATAGGCGGCCAACTCGTCTGCCGCCTTGCGGGTGAATGGCGGCGCATTCGAGAACACGATGATCGGCGCCAGGCTCTGGCCCTTGTCCACCAAGGTCAGCGGTGCCGCCCGAACCTCGGCATCCTTCTGCCGCGCCTTTTCCAGCGTCTCCATGCACCCGGCGGCCACCACGAGCAGCGCCGCGCCGATCCCACACATTGCCATTCCATGTTTTATCTTGCCGTCGCCCCTTTCATGAACTTCTTGAATGCCGCAGCGACATCCGGGTTCGCAAGCAAATCGTTCAGATTGTTCATCGAGAGCATTCGCGATCCGCCTTTCAGGATGGATCGCAGTTCCAGTTCGACCCGCTGGGGGCTCTTGTGGTCGAAGATATAGTTCGACAGGGCCGCGTCGTAATACCCGATGAACGCGACGCCTTTGACATCCGGGAAGAACTTGTTCTGCTCCTCCGTTATGATTTTAGCGTACGACGCGATCCGGAAGGGATCCCAATAGAAAAACCATGCGGCCGTCTGCGCGCAATAATCGATTTTCAAGCGGTTGCCGTAGAGCGGGTCGGGTTGGAAGACCGGCCAGATGTGGTTGGCGGTCACGGCGTCCGGCCGGATGGATTTGGCGTAATCCACCATCTCGTTCTGGAAGTCCACCAGGGTGTCGAGCGAGAAGCGGTTCAGCGACTCATCGCTAGGCTTGAGCTGGTTCTTGGCGCAGTACTCCCCGTAGAGTTTCATGCTGAGCGGGCAGTGGCAGGAGTGGTAGTTCTCGTAGCCGATCCCGTCAAAAGCCACACCCGCCACCCCATTCACCGCCAAGGCTTTGGCCACAGCCTCCTTGGCCAGCTCTTTGACCTCCGGGTGGTGGAAGCACAACGCGCCCGTCGACATGATCTCCTGTTTTTGCCCCCCGAAAAATTTCCCGTCGGGCTCGCCACCCCAGGCGTAGGCGCTTTGGATTTTATAGTTCTTCCTGCCCATCGCCTCGATCAGCGCCTTCTGCGCCGGCGTCACCTGCCAGTTCTCCGGCTGGCCTGTCGTGCCGGGGGCATCCTCCTGGTACGTCTTGCCGCTGATCTTGTCCAGAATCAATTTCTCCGCATCCGAGAGTTCTTGGAAGGGAACGGGCAGATCGGGATGACGCGCCTTCCAGGCGGGCGACAGCGCAAGGGTGACCACCGAGTATGGCTTGATGTGGTATTTTGCGTAGAGTTCGACCAGTTTGGGGGTGAGCGGGGCTCCAATCAAATCCGTGACACCAATGTCGGCGGCGCGTTTGATGAAGTCCTCGTCATCCTTGCCGCCCCAGGCAAAAAACCGCTCGAACTTTGGCAGCTTGTCCGAGAAAACCAGTTTGCCGTAAAGGTTGGGACTATGGCATTCGACCGCTCCGATGAAAGGCCAGACCCAATAGGTGTGCGAGCCGTCGTGGTTGTGGAAGACCCTGCCGAGGTGCGCGCCCCAGACATCGCCGTCCTTGGGCGGGCTGCTTCCCCTGGTGAACGGTTTCAGAGATTTCCAGGGGATGGACATCTCGATCGACCAGCCGCGGTCGATGTCGGTGGGGTTGTTGATGGAACCATCGATATGCGTGGCGGTGATGAGCCCGGGGCACTTCCAAGCGACATGCGGAAACCGCCCCCCTGCTTTGTGTAAGCCTTGCTTATACCAGGCGTCGAACACGTTGTTCAGGGCGTTCACTTGGAACTCCAGATAGTTGCTCCCGTCGCCGTCCGGGTCGAGAAAGACTTTGGCGAATCGGTCCATCACCATGATTGCGCACTCTTTCCTGTCCCATTCCGGGTTCCCTGTTCTGCGGCCTATGTCGAAGCTTTCCGGAAGCTTGAAGTCCTCCGGAGTATGGGCATCATCCATTGCCCAGTAGCCGCGGATGTCTGGATCCTCGAAACGGAACCCCACATAGAGCCGCTCGTCGTCCCAGAGCACCTTGGCCTCGGTCCGGTAAAAGGGGTCCGTGCCTTTGACGATGTCGACGATCTTCATGGAGGGCGCGTTCGCCCAGGCGTTCTCGTCGAGTCTGCCGTCCACGACGATGGACTCGTTAATCTTGGCGCAGCTGTAGACTTCCTGGGCGGAGGGCTCCTTGGAAGCCTTGGCCCCGATGGTCTCCGCGCCCGCCGTCAAGTCCGCCGTCAGGGCCAGACTCCCGGACATCAGCAGCAGTCCCGTCCACATCGTCACAACGTTCTTCCGTTGTTTCAGCATGATCTTCTCCTATATGATTTTATTGATCAGCAACGCGCACAGCGCCCAGCCCGGAGACGGCTTCGGCGAATCGAGATGGAAGGATGCGGCGCCATCCCGAACGTGATTGAGCAGTATGGTGCCCACGGCAAACGATCCGGGGGCGAGCGGCCCGGATTCCCATGAGGTGCCCCCCGGCACACTCACTGAGATACCACTGGCAGCCTCCTGGTCCCCGGAAACAAGCATAATCTGGTATTGTCCGGCGCGCAGGAACACAAGGAATTCCGCGGCTGTCTTGGAGCAGACGAAGTCCCTCCTCAGCTCGTCCGGAGCGCCCCGATCTATATAGGTCAAATGCTCAATGTCAGCCCAACCGCGTCCCACCGTGTAGTCATATTTGCTGTCGGCTGAAATGGGCACGAATTCCCCTCCGGCCTTGCGGTTGATGTGCCACTGCCAGGAAACGACCTTGAAGTAGTCCTTGCAAACTGGGGGCTGGGTGAAGTCGAATTTGTAAATCGTCCACTTGGATTGCGGCATATCCCCTGGATAGAAATCGAGAAACGCGCAGTCCAAGGCGCGGTAAAATTCCGTATTTCGGTCTTTGCCGATAAAAACGCGGCGGCGTGTGAACGCCGTTGCGACAAGCGGCAGGGTAGTGTCCGCGTCCGTCTTCTCGACCGGTGCCTGCGCTTCTCCGCCCGTGGAAATCTCATACGTCTGACCGGCGGTTGTGGGGAACGACAGAATCCCATCCTGACATGTGTGCGCGACCTTGGCGGCGCCGTTTCTGACAACCGCCGCTTCCGTGGAAAACGGATCGAGCAAGCGCACGACATTGCCCTTGCGACTCTTGATGCGCACGGCGGCTGTTTTTCCGCCACGCAACCACGCCGAAACCTCGAACGCGCCCTCGGCCAGCAGGTTTTCGAAAGCGCATTCCTCCCACTTATGAACCGGCGCCGGCGCCCAATGCGGCGGGTTGAGCCAGTCATTGTGATAGCGCTTCGTCGGCGCGCCGACCGGGATGGCCGGGAAAACCTCGATCACTCCGTCGTAACTTTGCAGGAGCATCTCGTTGATCACCGCCACGACCGTGCTGCCGGCCTCGATCAGCGGCGGATTATAGACCGGGAAGGAGTAGGTCAGGCAATTTTGCAACCACCGTTCGGTTTCTTCGGAGAACATGCCGCTGGCCGACATCTGCAACGAGATGCCCCGGTCATAAAGGATCCGAGCCGCTTCGTCACCCAGCCCGAGGACGGCGGCGGCGGCGGCCGGCCAGATGGCGTGCGTGCAGTGGGCCTGAAGCCCGTCGCAGTAGCGAAAGGTGCCCAGCGCCCTGTTCCGCTCCGTTGGCGGGCTGCGCTTGGTTATTTCACGATTGGGGTAGATCGGCTTCAGAATGCCGCTGTGGCCCAGGTAGAGCAGGTCTTCCGACCATTCGCAGTCCATGTAATATTCGCCAAATTGATGCGACGTGTTCCAGGCGTATTCCCCGCACCGGTTCAGCATGTTCCTCCATTTGTTGCGCAGATCCTCATCGCACCCGAGCGTTTCACTGCTCTGAATTCCCATTCGCAGGAGAAACTTCAAGCAACTCATGGTGCTCATCGAGTTGCGCGTCAGCGGGCCCTGCTCCGGACAGACATCCGGGAAAATCACCAGTTTCCCGGTTTCCTTGTCGTACTCGGCATACCCCTCGTAGAAACGTAAGATCTCCTTGAAGAGCGGGTAGGCGGTCTCTTTGAGGAATGACTCGTCCCCGGAATATGTGTAATACCACCAGAAATACTGCGCGCACCAGGCCCAGATGGACATAAAATAGGTGAACGGGTAATCGGACGCAATGCCGTCCAACTTATGGTATTCCTTGGCATGGGCGCGGGCCGCGTCGACCCAGGCCAGCAGTCCCTTGTGGAACGGTTTGGCCAATTCCAGATGATTGCTGGTAAAAACAGGCCAGTACGCCTGCTCGATATTGACGTCCCAGTACCAGGAACTCCCCCATTGGGTCGGTCCTTTGATATTCCACAATCCGTTGAGGCCACAAGCCTCGCCGTACAGGCGCGAGCCTTCCCCGCTGCACGAGGCCAGCGAATACAGGTGGAGATACCAGAGCGTTTCAAGCATCCGATCCGGCAGAGAGACCCGCGACGCGCTGAAAAAACCGCTCCAATGCTTCTGATGCGCCGTTTCGATTTTGTCCAGTTGTTCCGCCGCATCCTCCAACTTGCGGCAGGCGGCGGCGACAAGGTCCGGCCCTTCGTCCGGTGGAATCACCGTCACCAGAATCGTCATGTCCTTCGTTTGCTGTTGCAGAACAACGTCCAGGACATCGGCGTCGGCATGACGTTTGAGTTCGCCTTTTGCGCCGATGAGTTTAACCGCGATGACGTAGTGGTAAGGAGCCGCTCCCTGATTCGACCCGCCCGGGAAGAAGCTGTTTTCGATGAAAAACACAGAGCCATTCGCCCCGTCGGCGCGCACGGGAACGATAGGATGCAACCGCATTTTCGGGACGGACAGCTCGAGGGATTCGAAGGCGCCCGGCTCCGTCTGGGCCACCCGCGCCACGAATATATCGGAACCCTGCGCGACGAACGACCGCAATTCGAGATTCGGCATGGAGAACCGCACCCTCGCCTTTTCGATTTCCAGCGTCGTCGAATGGGGAGACGACTCAAGCGCCCCTTTTCGCGGGAGCAGCCGCAAGGATCCGGCGATCGCCAGGGCGCCACCAGGGCATAGAAGGGTCGGAAAGCCCCAACGCGTCGCAAGTTCGGGCCAAAAGCAAACATTGTAGTTTTGATGCGCGGGATGATTCGGATCCGCATGCGCCTCCAGCGCTCGACGTTTCATCTCTTCGCGATCGACCTCCCGCCATCCCTTGCGGTCGTACGGCTTTCCCGCAGCCAACGCCTCTGGCGAGAGGTTGCTCCGATAGTACACGTCATAATGATTGAACGTAAAAACCAGGCCGTCTTCGCGGTCGAGATAACCCATCGCGCCGAAGTGGCCGTTGCCTAGCGGCAGGGCTTCGGACCAGTCGCTGAAGGCATTGTCATACCGGACCTGGTGCAAAACATCCTTTGAATCCATACAAAAATCGAGCTCCCCTCTTCTTTATCTTCAAAAACTGCCTTTACACATTATGAAACTCCTGAATCCATGACGCATTTCAGACATTTACCTGTATTCTTCGCGCAATGACGAGTCCATGTCCGGCATGCCGCATCCAGGCGATGGATGCTGTGGGGTCCGGGCGTAAGGCATCATGCACATAAAGCAACGTGTTGTCGTCCACCGCGATCATGGAGTTATTGCCGTGAGTTCCCGCATAAATCCCGTCCCAGGTAATCGTTTGGGGGGTGGCGAACAGCGTTTCGCTCAGGAACCAGGTGTGGCCCCGGTCTTTTGAGAAATGGACCGTGCAGTCGGGCGAAGCGGTTTGCAGTGCCAGGATGCCGTTCTTGAGCAGCACCAACTGGGGCAGTTTCCCGCAGATGGGCTGAATATACCTCGGCGACAAGAGGTCGGCCCGGGTCCATGTGCGGCCCCGGTCGTAACTGCGGACGCAGTACAGCGGCTTGTTGGCGCCCGTGCGCAAGGCACAGAGCATTTCGCCGTCCGGGAAAATAACCATGGAGGGTTCGCTGAAGCCATCGCCAGGACAGAAGTCCACCCGTCCCTTGAAGCCGGCTCCGATTTGATTGCCAGAATTGATCACAAACGAATCTTCGTTGTACTGGGACCCGCCGGGTTTTATGCCCAGGCGCGGTTCGTAGTCCGACCCGTCCACCGGCACGCCGGCGAAAGTCCAGGTGCGGCCATGGTCGCGTGACACCTGCATCAGCACGGCGTAGCGGAACCAGTTCAGGCGTTGCCAGTACTCGCGGTCCCAATCCCGGATACCGGTGGTATCCTTGAGGTATCTACCATATGTCAGGCTGTACAAAGTTCCATCTTGATCCATGCCTTGAGGGACAATACCATACCACATCAGGGGACGCAGGCGCGACACCTCGCGAAAATAGGGCTCAAGGTAAGCGGGCGGGGTCGGCAAGGTTGCTCCGCGCAGGTAGTTGCCGTCCCGCTTGCGATACTCTTCGGGAGGATCGTAGGCATCCAGCCCTTTGGTTCCGGGATACTCGACGGTCGTCCATGTGTGACCCGTCCACGTCTGGCCCAAGTCGGACGAGCGCCAAGTGGGGATCTTATACACTCCGGGTCGGCCCGGGATTTCAAAGGAATCCGAGGACCAGGAGGTGATCTCGCGCTCGCCGGTTTGGCATGTGCCGAACCCACCCGACGGCAAGAGGACGGTCTGCTTCTTCCAGGTCAGTCCTCCGTCCTCACTCAGGCGGCCGTTGGGTTTGTCGGGTAGAGAAGGGGCTTCCGCATCCCACCAAAACGACCAGTTCAAATAGATGGTCTTGCCGAAGCGTTGCAACTTGGGCGCCACGAAAGTCCCCTCGTCCGGCGATTCGTCCCTGGAGGCGACGATCTGCGGCGCCCCAATCTCCACTGTCACATCTGCCGCTTTACGGACCGCAGCTTCGCTCGTCAGGACCGGCATGCCATTGTAACGCAACATAAGAGTCTCCTTTTGTTTCTGCTATTTGTCGGGCACAAAGACGCTCAAAATACCGTAATGAACCGACGATGCGCGGCGATCAGTCGTTCGCCCAAATCGGCGACCTGCGCGCCGTTGAGATGCGCGCATACGGGGTCTAGCCGCAACGCCTGCAGCGCGAGTTTCTTGTCGCGCCGGAAACAGGCATCCACCACCATGGGAAATACATGCCCGTAGGGTTCGATGAAACCTTGCACCACGCGGGGCAACTCGCCGAAGACGAGCGGCGTGACGCCGTTGCGGTCCACGCGCACCGCAGTCTCGACGACAAGGCCGCGCGGCAGGTTCGCAATCTGGCCAATGTTGGGCACATTGCCGACATCAATGAAGACCTTCCCCTGCGAATGAGCTTCAATAATGTCCGCGGCCGTTTCTCGTGTGCGTTTCTTGTAATGATCGGGGATCTGCCCGCGGATCATGTTCACCACTTGCTTTCCTTCCATCTTGTTAACCCGACGACGCTCGGCAATCGTGGTGCGCACCAGTTTGTACTTCTTCATGTTGGACTTGTTCGTGATGTACTCGGGAAAGAACTCGCAGGTGTGACGGTCGCCCATGTATGGCAGGATGCCGGTCAGGTGAAACAATTCGGTGGCAACCTCACGCTTCGAAGAAAAACCCCTCTGGTCCATGTGCGGGGACGAGAAGATATCCGTAAGGCTCTGGCGCCGCAACCGCCGCGTCAGGTCGGCCAGCACGTCCCGTCCATCCGCATACGCGGACGTGATCCAGAAGAAGTGATTGATGCCCGCATAGTTCACCGCGATCCGATTTTCGTTCTCGATCCGATAGAACTTCTGGATCAGCTCCAGATTTTCGAACAGTCCGTGGCATAGCCCCACCACCGGACCGTGGCACAGGCGCGCCAGCACGTCGGTGAGCGTCGCCATCGGGTTGGTGTAGTTCAGCACGAATGCGCCGGGTGCGTACCGGTTGATGTCATGCGCCAGCGACACAAAGACATCGAAGTTGCGAATCAATCGCGCCCAGCCACCTGGCCCCGATGTATCGCCGACGGTATGATAGACGCCGAACCGCTCCGGAATCGCCAAATCGTGGGCCATGGCATCGAACCCGCCTGTCGAAATGGTGATGACTACATAGTCTGCGCCCCGCAACGCATCCCGCCGGTCCGTGGAGACAAAGCGGGCCTTCACACCCAGTTCACGGGCTAGTTTTTCAAGAAAAAGCTTTGTCAAATCGCTGGCGCGCTTGTTGATATCCAGCAACACAAATTCGGAATCGCCTAGCGCAGGCGTCAACAGCATGTCCCGCACGACAGTGGGCGTCCAGGCAAAACTGCCGCCGCCGATCACGACAATTCTCAGTCTATTCTTAGTCATAGTATTCCTTTCTTTTACCGTACGTGGTTCCGAATTCAGACTCACGCCACCAAACGCAGGCCTCTTGCAGGACGCCCTCCTCAATCACGCCGCGTTGGATGCGGCAGTGGTATCAGAACAAAGCTCTTTCCCGCTTTTCAAGGCAGCGTCCATGACCAGCGACGACAGTTGTCCTGGCGCTCTCAGGGCCTGGAGTTGCCCGGGTGTGTCGGAGTTATGGCCGCCCATTTAAACACACGTTCGGCGTTCGCGTGGGCCACCTGTTGAAGAACGCCATCCGGCAACCGTAGTTGCTTGATAAATCGGGCGTGACATAAAAACGCCTCAACCGCATTCGCATCAAGCGCGCCGTTCTCGATCGAACCATCCGTTCCGAACAGGATCCGATCGGCGTATTTCAAAAAGAACTGACGCAGGATGGAGCGATCATTCTCATACAGTTCGTCGGCCCACCTCAGGAAAAACGAGCAGCTTGTGTCGATATAAAGATTCGGATGCTCGTCGAACAAAGCAGCCAGGCGCTCGAGCCCCAGATGCAACTGATGCGCGCCGATCACCGTCAACGAGGGATTTCGGCGCGCCACCTCCAAGGTCGTCTGCAACAGGTGTTCGTTGGAGGTTTTACTGCCGCCCTGGGCGTCTTTCCAGTAGGAGTTTTTCCCTCCTCCATGATACGGCGAAGCACTGACCCGTTGGGTAACGTGCCACAAGACGGCGCGGCCAGCCTGACTAAGTCGCTCGAACACGGCGCTCCATTCCGGCCTCAGCCAGATGTCCGGATCCGCCGCGCCTCTCATCAGAGGCGCATTATGCAGTTTGAGCCCTAATGCGCCACAATCCAAAGCGCGTTGCACGCCGTCCGGATCGGGTTTGTCGCAGTCTAACCGGTACAGCCAGCCGAAACGCGGGTCGTGCTCGGCGACATCCTGACAGACAGGAAAAGCACTTTCATCCCTCATAATGGCGACCATCCGCCCCAGCCGGTAGGCGTCCAAGGCCAGGAAAAATTTATCCAGATTCCGGTAAATCACAGCAGGGGTCCACTGATTATCAGCCCAGTGATTGTGACAATCCAGCCAATAGGCCTCACTCGGCTGAAAGTGAAGGCCCAACCCTTTGGAAAAACCGTTGTCCTCTGTTTCACGGGCCCGAACGTCGGGAGAATGGGGATACGGATCGGAGTTTGTATTCATTTCTGAAATCCTGTCCATCATACACCCTTTCTAACCTTTCTGATACCCAGACGCGCGGCGTGCCGACGCCCCGCCACCGGCTTCCAGAGCCGCATTTGCTCGTCCCACGGATCGATGATCTCCAGCTTCCTGGCCGCCAGGGCGGCATAAACATCCGGCAGGTCGAAATGGCGCAACACGCCGGGCAGCATATGGGAAAGCGGCCATTTACAGGCCGACTGGCGAGCGAGTTCATCATAAGAAAGCAACGCATTCTTCAGCGTCACCCGAGTGACGTGCTCCGACAAGAGCGCCGCAAACGCCCCCGTGATCGCGCCCAGTCCACGCCCGACCAGATGGATTGTCTTGTATCCCCGCTCATGCAGCAACGCCAGCGTCTGCAGCACGTCAAACACCTTGCCGCCGAGATAAGGCTGGCCCAGCAAACTACCGTTGCACGCATATAAGAAATCGCTGTCATAGGACGCAAAGAAATCCGTCATGCTGCAGCGTATCGGCAATGACTCCCCAACCCCACGCGGATCCAACGCGAATACATCGGTGCCGCCGTCTGCCCCTAGAATTTCGCCGTCCTGTATATCCGTCCAACTGGAAAGGTGGGGGACATGCAGAACGGCCGCAGCCCCCCCATCGAGGTAGTTGCGGTACGCCTCAGGCTTATTCGAAATGTAATGGAGGATGGCCTGAATCCCGGGTTCGGTTTCCACCGCAAACCGGCTGACATACTTCGCTTTCTTGACCGGAAGATCCGAAATGGATCGCAACACGCGATAAGCGGGAACACCCGCGGCAGGCGGCAGAGCAAGCATGGCCGCGGCCCGCGTGCGAAGCGCGGACCCTGTAAACCGCCGCCGTTGGCGCCGCAGTGTGTCCGCGTCGCTCCGGGTCAACTCCGGCACTTTCCGGCAAGCGGGGATGGCGGCCTCCACCTGTCCGGTCGGTGTGCAGAAAAGCGTTGCTTCGTCTTCGACGGGAATCGGCGCTTCGTTCCGCATCCATCGGATCCCGGCGCATCTCGCCATGAACCGGCCGATGGCCGCCCGGTTTTCCCGATGCAGCCCGTGCTCGTCCGGGCCGATGAAACAGGCGACATGATCCTCCGCCCCGAGCAAAGCGTAGACCCGCCGCACCTCCTCGTAGGTTTCCCGCAGCCCGCGGGGATCGAAGAAGTCATTCCGCTGTCCCAGCAACAAGGTTGGACGCGGCGCCCGCGCGATAAAAAAGTCCGCCATGTCCAGACCGGCGGCCAGGAAACCGGGCGGAATCTGTTCGCTGTCCTGCGGCAGTTCATTCTCGATGTTTCGCAACATGGTCGTCACATAACAGCTCGGCGCCGCCATCGCAACCCGGTCATCCAACGCATTGAGAAAAGAGGTCAGCGTACCTCCACCGGAATTGCCCGTGACCCCGATCCGGGCTGGGTCCACCTCCGGCCGGGTCAACAGATAATCCAGGGCGCGGATACCGTCCCACGCCCGCCAGGCGCCAAAGAACTCCCCGGTCAGCGACATGCGGTTACCCAGCATGTTGTGTTCGTCGCAGAGCGCTTTGGGCGCCAGCGGATGGCGATCGTTCACGTATTGCCGTCGTTCACCCTGGCTGATCGGGTCGTAGATCAGGACGACAAATCCGTTGCTGGCGAGACTCCGGCATAAGGTCTGGTAGTTGACGGCCGCCTTGCCCAGTGGGTTGTGGCCGCAACTGAAAATCACGCCCGGGCAGGCGCCATTCCTTTTGAGCGGCACATACAGATTGGCCGTGACGGGAAAGTCCGGGCGGCTGCTGAACATCACGGTCTCGATCCGATACCGCTCCCGCAGGACGACGCCGGTGACAACCGGGGCCAGCGGCGTGCGCGGCGGGAACGGGCCAAAACAACGGGCGATCCTGGCCCGGACATCCCGGACCAGCCGCGCGGCGGCGGCGGGGGTGCGAATCGCCGCGCGGCGGCGGCGCCGTTCCGCCGCCAGAGCGCGCACCCGGTTCACATAGTACTCCTGTACCATCTGGCCGTAAGGAATAAAGGTCGACATATACGATATCCTCCCCGTTGCCATGTTAGCGGATCATTTCCGCGACATTCACGATGCGCCGCTCCGCCATGGATTGTTCGGCGGCGATGCCCGCGATGGCGCTCCAATGATCAGATCCAGCGTGTGCGTTCCCTTCTGGAGCATGATGCCGCCGCTGATGGCCTTATGGCGGTGCCACCGGTTGAAATGGTTGCTGCCCTCCAGGGTTTCGACAACGGAGACCATGACCACATCGCCGATTACGCCATCCAGCTTCCCTTTCTCCAGAAACGCGTCGTAATCCTTGTGCGTCGCGACTCCCGGCGCATAGAGCGACTGGAAAGCCGCCATGCGCTTGGGATTGATGTCGCAGAGCGCGGCAAGTTGTGCGCGATGGCAGAAGTGTTTCGACTTGAGTAGCTCCTCGGCGAAACTGGCGGCCCGGCGGCCGGTTCCAACAATTCCAATGCGCATCATGATTAAATTTTCCCTGTTCCTGTTTTGTGCAGCCTCGCGCAAAACCACGGCACCCCCGATGGATTATTTCTTCGGCTGCCTACTTGAGGTCGGCGATATGAATGGCACCCATCCGGTCGGCGCCGCCGACGGCGATAAGCTTTTCATCCTTGCTGACGACGATGCTGGAAAGAATATTGCTGGCCGAGGGGCCGTCAAAATAGCCGTGGATGTTATACATCAGGAAACCGAGCTGCCGGATCCCAACCTTGTCATCATAATAGAATACCGTCCCCAGGTCTTCATCGTCGCCGGCGGTGCCCCACAGTCTGGTTTTCAGCGCATTGACACAAAGACAGCGCACCGGTCCGTAGGCGGCGGCGTTGCCCAGGGCATAAACATCGGACCCGCTGACAATGGCAAGCAGGCCGTCCTTCGTCCCCACAATCTTCCTGCCGCCGTTCCACTCCGCGACAGCAGAAGCTTTCGCGATATATTGGCGGCCGACAACGTGAGGGAGAACGATGGTGTCGTCAAAAACGCAGGCCCGGGGATAAATGCCGTTGAGAAGCCATGCCTTGTATTTCCCGTCGGCCTCGTCAAACGGCGCGAAGTTGGCAACCTTCTTGTCCTTGATCGTGAAGCAGTACCGGGTCTTGTCTCCGCAAAGGCCATGGAGCAGATTGTCGTCATCCCATACAAGGCCGATGACCTTGGAGTCCTCGATGTTTGTATGAGGGACGTTTCTCCAGAGTCGGACGGGCGTGATGTTTTCGATGGGAAAGGCGTAATATGAATTAAATGCCGTGGTCTCTTCGGTCGCCTTGCCGCGTTTGATCTTGAGCGCTTTCTCCTCGGGCGTCATGTCCCTGGGGCGGAAAATCGGGTCTGTGGACAGCGGGCCTGGCTCGTACATGTGCGGACGGAACTTCTCAAGGTCGATGCAAAGGAGGCTCAGACCGCCTTCGTGGCCGCCAATCACGTAAAGCATATCCCGCTTCTTGTCAATGCAGAGACACGATGCGCGTCTTTGCTGGTAGTCGGGTGTGCCCGTCGCGCCGAGACATTCGGGCTGTTTGTTGTTCAAGTAATCCCAGCGCATCAGGTAGCCGGGACCCGCGTAGACGCGGAAATCGTCCATTGACTGCAAGGGGTTAGGCCCGATGACGTACCACAGCACGCCGTGCTTGTCCATCGCGGACTCGTTAATGGTCATGGTCGTCGGCATGCAGTCCACAAACTCGTCGAAAGGCGCCTTTCGCCCGATGGACGCAACCTTGAGGGTTTGCGTGTCAAACTTAAAAAACTCGTCCGAGCAACTGGGTACGAAAACAAACGTGTGGTCGTCCACGTTATGAGCCTGGCTCATATAGCGGTACCATGTGTTGTTGCAGTAGTTGCCGGGATACTCGGGAACGCGCCAGTTGAGATCCTCGATCTTCTCCGTATCCACATTGATTCTAAACAAATACCCCGACTTTGTGCAGCCGTAGATGTGCTTGTCGGGCCCGGGATGGAGGCGATAACAGTAAAGCTCGGCAGCCTTGCCCAAATCCTTGACACTATGGTCGTCAAGGGAAAATCGGTACACGTGGCCTCGTGTGAACCCGATCATGTAAACGGCGTTGTGCTTCGCGTCGTAGGTGGCGCCGTATATGGTTTCGCGCGGCGCCGGTACGCCCCAATTCTCGGCCTTGCCCGTCTTCGGATCGTAGCACACCATCGTCGAGCCCGGCCACCCTTCCCAGATGTGGGTATGGTGGGCGATAAGCATGAATTCGGGATGCGCCGGAGCGCGGTCGGTCGTGTGGGTGGTTGCAAAGACCCTGCCATCCGGAAGAAAGCAGATCGACTCGTGAAATTTTGTGGCCGGAAGCTGGCGAAATTTCGGCAGGGCAACCTCTTCCGCCTTGACGCATATTTTCGCCGTGTCGGCCTGGTAATCATAGGCGATCAGCCGCGTGTGGCGGTTGCGGCCTGTCTCATCGCAGGGGGCGTAATAAACGATGCCATCCGGGGAAACATTCAAGTCCCAGCAGTTGGCGTAGTCAAGACCGCAAAGGCCGACGCGCTGCCGCACGCCGGTCTGGTTGATCAAGCGGAAATAATCATCCGAAAACAATTTGAATTTATACGTTCTTGCACCCATTGTGTCCTCCTTTGTCCACGGCCGGATGTCCGGTCGCGCTGTTGTTTGCTTTGGAGCCGCTTGCCCCCCCCCCGCCAACCAACGTGGCACGGGCATCTTGCCCGTGATTCATGGGCGGGACGCCCATGCCACAAGGGGTTTTGCAAGAGTCTCACTCGTTTTCTGCCTAATAGGCTAACAGTCTTCAGCCTAATCGCCTTTTTAGATCAGCGCTCCGCGATCGTTTCATTCTTCGCCCAGGCGCCGTCATCCGCAATGGTCAATCATATTTTCACTTCAGTTCGGAAACGTTAACGATCCTCTTCTCCTTGATCGACAACTCGGCGGCCATCGGGACAAGCAGGCTGTCACGCCCCATCTGCGGAGTCACGAGCGGTTGTTTCCCGCTGACGATGCAATCGGCGAAGTCGCGGAACACGCCGCCTCTGAATTCTTCATCTTTCATCATTTTGAACTCCTCGTTGTCGCCGTTGGCGAGTTCGACATGGATGATCTCATCGTCCGTGACGTCGAACGTGATCTTCCCCCCGGCGCCCCAGACGCCGAACTCCCTGGTATGCTCCTGCCCCTTCCCCGCCAGGAAGCATATCCCGACCATGCCTCGGGCCCCGTTCTCGAAGTCGTTGATGATCCAGGCGTTGTCGATAATGGCGCTGGCGACGCCATGCGGCTTTGCGTGCTTGATGATGCTGCCGCTGGCGTAGACCGTTGTCGGACGGCTCTCCAGCCAGAGGTTGAAGATGTCGTAGTGATGGCAGTTCTTCTCGTGGATGGCGCCGCCGGAGCGGGCGGGATCCCATACCCACTCCTTCAACGCGGAGTACTCCGGCCGGTATTCCGTGCACCACACCTGCGCGACTTTGCCAATTCTGCCGCTGTCGATGATCTCCTTCACTTTGTGGTAGCGCCGGCGGTAGTGCATCTGCATCGCCATGCCCAGCAGCTTCTTGTGCTTTTTGGCGGCGGCAATCATTTGGTCGGCCCTGGCAAGGGACACTTCCATGGGTTTCTCGCACAGCACATGGGCGCCGGCCTTGAACGCCGCCAGCGCCACATCCAAATGCATGTCGTTGGGGGTTGCGATGTACACGCCGTCCAACTTTTCCTTCGCCAGCATCTCCCGGTAATCCAGGTATGCGTTCGCCTCGTAACCGAATTCCCGCCCATACTCCTTCTTGACGCGTGCCAGCCGGTCGCTCTTGTTGTCGCAGATGGCGGCGAGGACGGCGATGTCCGTGCAGTTCTTGAACACCACATCTCCATGTTGAAAGACCCTCTGCCCCGTGCCGATGATTCCCAAACGGATTTTACCCATGGACCTCGCTCCTTTGCTTTATTGTGAGCCTATTTCACAACTGCCTGACTCTTAATTGATAACGTTTCTCGAAAACCCTGAATCTATCGAAATCGGAGAGGCGCCGCAAGCGCCTAATCACAACTTATTCGGGTCCATCCAACCTTGGAATACAGCAGGAGCTATCAACGATGCCTGAGACGGGGTCAATGCGCCGCTGGCCGTCCAAATCCGTCGCGCCAGTGATCTTTTTTGCTCCTCCTTGTGCAAGATCCATTCCGTGCGGGAATAATAGCACTCCTCCGCTTGCCAAAGCAATTTTTTCAGGACCCGAAGACCCGAAGGTCATCCGCTCGACCACAACCGGCGTCGGAAATTCAAACCGGTGAAAATCGTCTCTGTTTGATCAGATAGCCCTAACCACTCACATTTGCGCCGCAAGTTTTCGGTAATCGTAATCCCGGACGGTTTCGTAAAGCGCCAGTACGTTTTCAAGCGGCGCATCGTAGGGAATGCTGTTTTCCGGACTCACAACAAACCCACCGTTATACCCCACGGTTTCAATCCGTGCGATGACCTCGCGCCGAACATCGTCGACCGTGCCGTGCGGCAGGGTGTCCTGGACCGAGATGGTGCCGTGGAACGAAAGAACCTTGCCGTATTTTTCCTTAATATTGGCCGGGTCCATGCAAGCGGATTGGATGGGATTGAGGATGTCGATGCCACACGTTACGAGATGCGGAATAACGGCCTCCATGTTGCCGTCGCTGTGGTAAAAGACCTTCACCGCGGGATTCACGGCCTTGACTTCACGGATGAGTTTTGAAAACCTCGGCACGTCGAATTCCGCGAACATATCCGGAGAAAACAGCATGCCGTTCTGGCCCGCAATGTCGCCCACCACCGCAATGACGTCAAAGCCGGCCTGCGCGCAAAGCACCGCCTTTCGTGTCTGAAAGGCGTAGATTCGGTCATAAAGCTCGGAAACCATGCCGGGATTGAGCGCCATCAAGTACATGAAGTGCTCGTAGCCGCAAATGTGCCAGGCGAGTTTGAACGGAAATTCCAGCTCGGTAATGGTCACGTATTCATTAAATGGCTGCAACCTCTTACGAATGGCTTCGAGCGAGGGGTATTCCACTGCCGGGACATCCCACCCCTCGAGGGTCTCCCTTCCCACCAGCGGTCCCCCCTTCCATTCCAGGTATTTCCCGTCATCTCCGACGCGGTGCATGATGCCCCAATGATCCTCAAACGTTTGCTTGTCGTGAAAGATGTACTTTTTGCCGGCGCCCGGCGCATTCCCGGTGAGTTCGCCGTTCACGCTTTTCTCAAACTCGGGATACCGTTCGTTCACCCCCATCCAACGCAAATCAACGCCCAGGTTGCGGAGCATGGTTTCATTGGAATCCGTCTGGAAATGCTCCTTCAATTGGGCGATGGTTTCGGCTCGCGGCCATAAAAGGTCGACCGGCAGACGGTCCGGAAGCTCATGGGCAATGGATTTTTGAAATCTTTCCCTGGAATTCATCCGTGCCTCTTTACGTTCAACCCTTCAGATTGAACACTGCATTTTTCGTTATGCCCGCCGCCAGTGAAAGTCCGGCACAATATCATGTACCATTCGAAACAAACCCGCCCGTGCTCGCAGCACTTGAAAAACCTGGCCGGTTCCTCAATCTGCTGCTCAAGCAGCCAGTCGGCATAAGTTCTAAGCGCATCTACAAGCGACAATTGCCGATATTTTATTTCCATCGCCGGATCCCCTTCATTTTTGTTTTATTATAGCTGTTTGCAACTCTCAGAAAAACTGAATCGGGGGGCAGGTTTTCAATGCGAAAGCATGCCATGTCATCTCCTGATGACCCGATGTGGATTCGGTCTATGGGCGCTCCATGAACTGAAGGAAGCGAAGATACAGGGGCAGCGCGAGGAGCACAAGGGCGGTCATGACGCCGCATGCCATGGCGTTATGGGGGTTCGGAGCGATGCGAATGAAATAGAAACAGTAGAACCCGAGTGTCAGCAGCGGTCCGCACCACGAGATGATGAGCGGAACCAGCATGCCATTCAGGAGCGTCGTGTCCCGGGCCTTCGGCAGGTCCGCAAACTGGACCGGCGCCAACGGCGCCGTGAAGCCGGCGTCGCCCCCCATGCGTTTCCAAAACCGATAGACGCGATAGCAGCAATAGTAGGCAAGCAGGCACCAGAAAAACTGCCATGCCGTCACGTAGCGATAGGGACGCAGGCTGCCTTCCGGAAAGAAGCGCTTGATGATATCGAGATACACGCCGGCCAGAAGTCCGCCGATCATGGTGCCGGCGGAACGGACGAGCGCCTGCGCCCCGCAGAATGCGCCGAATCGCCCCTTGGGAAAGAGCGTCATATACCGGGGCATGGCCGCGGTGCTGTGAATCGAGGAGAGCAGGACGCTGAACGGGATGACGCTCACCGAGACCCAGAAGTAAACGAGGGGGGAGGGCGGATCGATGAAGATCCAGATCAGACCGGTGAACGCAAGAAAGGCCCCCAGGGTCTGCGCGTATGCGTCCACGCGCACGGGATTCCAGCGATCGGCCAGAACGCCCGCAAACGTCAGGCAGATGGCAAGCGCGACACCGGAGACCGCGCCGGCCTTGCCGATCAGGCTCAGATCCAGTCCCAAGGACTGGGAGTAGAACACGCCGAAGACGCCGATGGTGCTCGCTATGGCCGCGAACATGGTGTTCAAAAAGATGAACCAATAGAAAGGCGAGGAGAAACATTCGCTCGTGAAGTTCTTGATATCCCGCTTCAGGCTGGGCCGCAGATCGGCGTCCGGCGGCGGCGGATACTCGCCCTCCTTCACCTTGAAGCACATCATCCCGAAGCCGACAAAATACAGCGCGGCTCCGCAGGTGTAGATCAGCTGCATGTGACTCAGCGCGTACTGGAAGATGAAGTAGTTATAGATCGCGCTGCTGACCACGCCGACCAGCCGGAACCAACCGAAGAACCGGCACAGGAACTGCTCCGGGACCACATCGTTGAAAAGGTAGTAGTACACCGAGGCCACAAACATGTTGAAGAGATCGAACATCGCCGCGAACACGGCCATCAGAAAGATGACCACCGTCGTCTGTTTGATCGTGCCGCCGCTGAACATCCAGGCATGCAGCCAGCCTCCGAGGGTGTCGCTGAAGCCGATAAACAAAAGCGAGGCCGTCAGGAAGGGCATGGTGTAGATGATGAAGGGCATGCGCCGGCCCCAGCGACTGCGATGGTGGTCGCTCTTGAAACTGACCCAGGGACAGATCGTCGTGTTGAACACGCCGGGCAGCGTGCTCATGATCGCGGCAATGATCCAGTTGGGCGAGCCCAGGGCGCGCAGTTTCAGCGGCATAATGCTCGGGGCCACGGTCTCCATCAGGGTGAAACAGAAGTCGCCCCACAGCAGCCAGGCGAACAGCAACAGCAGCCCGCGCTTGGTATAGGTCAGCGTTCCGCAGCGATAGATCTTGCGCCCTTGCGCGTCATATTCCGGCACATGGGTAACGGGAGAATGGGCGTCTGCCGCCCCGCCAGCGCCCGCCGCGACCGTCTTGACAGGACATGAACTCGATCCGGATGTCACAATGCTTTTCCCGTTCCAACTATTTCGATTGAATCGATAAGAAATCGCTTTTCGTCCTGCCCGCATAGGTCGAAATCATGCCTGAAACCGCAAAAGATCGCCATGCCTGGGCAGCCTGCCAGAAACTCGGATAAACGTCAAGATCACCACAAACCAGCGCCGCCGTCAGGAAGAGTGAACAATGGGCACAGCGGACACGGGCGAAGCCGCGCCCCAGGTATCCGATGCCGTTCGCAACCCTCAGAGCACGAGCTGGCCAAGCGCCTTGGTGTCCGTCACACCCTGGGCGTCGCTCCAGAGCATGTATTGGCCGATCCTGTTTCTGGCCGCGTTGAAGCCCCAGACCTCGCCCGCCGCGGGCGCCTTGGCCCCGTAATCGGAAAACGGGATCTTGTACCACTGCGTACAGATTCTTATAAGCGGGGACTTGCTGGGACTGAAGGCGTACTCCCACTTGCCGTTCCACTTCACGTCCTCGGTCATCCGGTTCGCTGGGTCAGGCGTGAAGACAGAATCGTAGCGAGAGCCTTCGACAGGATTGGCAGCCAGCCGGTAGACCTTTCCATCCGAGTTCGGCGGCATGATTCCCAGTTCGACGTATTCCTGCTTGAAGATATCGCCATCGGGCTCTTTTTTTGAGATGTTTCCCGAGGGGTTCATGCTTTCAATACGGATATAAAGATTATCCTTGTCGCGAAGGACTTTCAGGGTCGTCCTCGCATTGATGAACGGCATGCCACCACGGACTTTGAACACCGATTCTGGCGCATTGCCCCACGCTTTCGAGTCAATTCCTGGCGATTCCTCGACCGTGACGACCTTGATTTGGTGCTTGTCCGTGAGGATTCCGGCGCGGATTGCCTTCGCGTCCCAGTTGAGGCACGTATTCGCCCACTGCTGCTGATAATTGCTAA
The DNA here is from genome assembly GCA_903925685.1 of uncultured bacterium. Lineage (GTDB taxonomy): Bacteria > Verrucomicrobiota > Kiritimatiellia > CAIKKV01 > CAIYGI01 > CAIYGI01. The sequence goes on along the minus strand of CAIYGI010000104.1, from coordinate 5,232 downwards.
CTTCAAGCGCTGCATGGGGGTAGCGCGCGCCGGGGAACGGATGCATTTCGGGCCAGTCGCTCAAGGGTTTGAAGACAGTTCTCGCGGCGCCTCCGGAAAGATTTTCAAGATACATGTGCCAATCATCTATTGCATCGACAAGCGGGTCCAGGTTCGCCCGGGAAGGATTCATTGTCCATACGTTCTGAAGAAAGAAGATACGCGCCATCTTCCTAATATAATCGAATTCGATCCGGATCAGATGGAGCCTCGCCCGCACGTCCGGATTCTTCGCCGCCTTTTCCGCCGAGGTCAGGAGCGCGTCCGCGTCGGCGCAGTATTCCGGCGGATACATGCTCATCACGTGCCACTTGCTGTCATGGTAGGTGGAGCGGGAATACTTGCGGTCCCAGGCGGGCATCATGACGCCGAAAAAGTCGGAATAGACCGCGATTTGCCTATGCAGGAGGTCGAAGAACCCTGTCATCTGCGGTTCCACGTTGCCGAACGCGGCTGTGCAAAACTCCTTGTAGATGGCCTTCCAGTCGGCCGAGGGGTCGTCCATCATGCGGCCGTAGACGTAGTAGGCCGGCGCCTGCATCCCGCGCACATAGCCGAGCGATCCGTCGCGCGAAGACCATTTCACGTTGTTGCGCACCAGGACCTGCACGACTTCCGACATATGCTCGGGGGTCCGTTCCGGCAGATACGGCCCGGCCTGCCCGAATGTGGTGAAGGTCTCCTCGAAGCCGCAGATCCCTGCGGGAAATTCAACACCCTTTAGCGTGTCGAAATGGGCCTGCGAGGCAAACTGGATCTGCGGAATCACATTCTCCGGAAATTTCTTGATGATCTCCGCGGATATCGGGGTGTCCTGGTAGTTGAGCAGGACAATCTTCACATCTGGATATTTTTCGCGCAGGCGTTCCGTGATCTTGAAATACGCCTGCCAGAGCTTGCCTGAACGGCCTCTGGCAGCGATTTGATCCCAGTTTTCCGCCTTCATGCCGAAAAACTTGTTGCATTCTTCGCAGTTGCATTGGCTAAGTCCGTAGGCGTCCTGAATTCCGAGCGAGATCGTTTTTGCGCCGTTCGCTATCAGTTTTTCAGCCTCCTTGTACATGAGATCCTGCACGCCTTTATCCGTCACGCAATACGCCATTGCTGAGTAATGAACTTTTATGTCACATGCGCGTTCCCCGTCCTTGTTCAGCGCAAAATATTCCGGATGGCTCTTGGCGTATTCGGCCGACGGCATGGCTTTGTGCCAGCTGACTCCAGGCCCCTCGACGCCGCTCAGCATTGGGAAAAAGTTCATCGCTATGAGTTGGAAGGTTTCATAAGCGTAATCGCAGTTGGCGCGCATCATCGGCGTCTTTTTGAGGTCGAGTTTTTCCGGCACCGCGATCTTTTTCGCCGGGATGAACGCAATGCTCCTCGTGTCTATGTTGAGGGATCCGTCTTTGTTGAATGTGTCCCCTGTGTCGTATGCGACCCATTTGTCGCCATTGGAGTACTGGTTCTGTTCCATGTTTATGAAAAGGAACCGCACGCCTGTATATTCGCGCAGAAAGTCGCAGACACCCTTGACCGTTCCAAGCAGCGCGAGCGGCGTTTTTGTACCCCGGATGGTGTTGCCAGGATCCTTCTTGTCGTTCCCGGCTATGATCAGGTCTTTGCCAACGGTTTTTTGGTAATATGTCCAGTCGTCGTGCTGTTCGACCTTGATCCCGTTTTTCTTCGCGAATTCGGTCGCGCCGAGGTAGATGCCGGGCTTGTCCGCCGCCTTTGCACCCTCCTGCACGACGTCGATCCGGAAGCCGTTCGTTTGAAACGACGCCTGCATCAGCTTCGCGGCCGCGAAGAGCCAGTTGTCTACGACCTCATCCTTGCCTTTGTCAGGAATCACGATCTGGTAGTCCGTCTTTCCGTTCTCGCCCAGCACGAGTTCGGCGGCTCGCGCGATGGCGGACGTCGATAGCAAGACAAGGGCGAATAAATAACGTGCGACCAACAGACCTATGCGTTGCTTTTTCATGGAATAACCTTTCGAGGTGCTTGCAAAACCTCCTTCGTCGGTTCTGCAAGCGCAGTATTTAGAAGGTTATGCAAAGCGGAACGAATACAGGTCCGCATCATGCAACCGCACACGGAGCCGCACCGGTCTCCCGGCCAGCGCGGCCAGATTGTTGGTGCCGTGCCACCGCACCCGATGTTCAAACTCATTGCCAAAGAGATCTTCGCTATCCGCCAGCGAAAAGCCCTTGAACGGTTTCCCGCGCTCGTCGCACAGCTCGAACAGCAGGGCGCCAACCGCCGAGGTGGCGTAATTGACTTCGAGTTGACCGCCTGTGAAAATCAGCGGACGGGTGAGCATCTCGCCGACATCCTGTCCGCCTGCATGGACGGAGACAAAGCCGTCGGTGCGGATCGTGCCGCGCCGCAACCGGTTTCCCGGATGCCGGGTGTGTTCGGTCCAATACAGGCTGATTTCCTCGGGCGATGTCTGCACCATGCCCCAGGCCGGGTAATTGTTCCGTTCGGTCCAGACCTCCGGCTCCGCCACCGGACGCACGAAGCCCTCCTCCCAGCGCTCGAAGAGCAGTCCGTCCCGGCTGGATATAAGGATGGCATCGCTGACTCCTGATCCACCGGGATGATCCAGCACCTTTGTGCGCCAGACCGCAAACCGCGCCGGCGTGCCGATATAGATATGCGGCGCCCGGAAATACGGCCGGATGGCATTGATATACATGTGTTCGAGACGCCCGTCCTTATACTGCACCAGCGTGGGCTCGGTCCACTTGATGAAGTCCCTGGACGTACAGGTGGCTATACGCCGCAAGCCGCCGGTATAATCCCGGAAAAAGCAGACGTATCGCTTGCGCAAAGCATCCCAGAAGGCGAGATTCTGCGAGTCGAAGCCGCCATGACCTTTGGTGACGATCGGTTTTTCGACCCACAATTTCCAGCGAATTCCGTCCGGGGAGACAAACGCGCCCAGGCCCCCGCCCTTCGGATGATAGGCGATGGCCTTGAAGCGTTGATCCGCGGGAGCGGCCGGATTGGTGTCAAGAAAGGGCGTAAAATTGTGCCCAGACGGGCCGTGCCAGACAATGTTGTTCCTCTTCGAGCCGTTGAATTCATGAAGCCCCAGTTCGGGGCGTGTAAAACGGATGCCATCGGCGCTTTCCAAAACGCAGGTTTTTTGGTTTTCAGCCGTTTCTGTCGCGGCCGCGGTGTAGTACATCCGGATCCTGTCACCATCTTGCATAATGTTATAATACCCGCAACAATTGTCCTCCCAGGGTTTGCCGTTCTGGCCACACGCGAGCGCCACTTCCCTCGGAATCGGATGATGCAAGCGGCGTTCGGCGGCGCCGGTCATGCGGTCGACCAGGAAATCGTCGATGAACAGTTCCCGGCGCGACCCGATGTTCACGACCGGTTTCGTCCCCGGTTTTGCCCGCAATTCGTGCCGTGCCCACCGCGCATCGTTCAGGAACAGGTCAGTCAGGATCGAGCGAAAATCACCGGCGCGCAATTCCCGCGGGCCGCCCAGCGCGAGCACGGAACTGGCCTTGCCCGCGATGAAACGCACGGCCAGCACGTTCACCCCGGCCTTCAGTTTCACCGTGATCTTGATGTCGCCAATGGAAGGCGGAGCATGCTGGTCTTCCACCTCCTTTTCGCCAAGAATCGGCTCTCCGTTGACCCAGGCTTGAATCCAATAGTCTCCGCCCAAACCCAGGGTAACCTCGGTTTCCGTCTTCGCTTTCAGCGGCACAAACACATACGCGGTCTTCTCAAAGGCCGCTGGATCGTGCCGTTCCCCGAAAAAGGGCTGGAAGTCGAACTGATTCCATGTGGAGACCACCGTCCGGGCTTTCAACGTCTTACCGGCCACGACGATCGTCTTGGGGATGGTTTTTAAACGGTCGCCGGTGAGCACCGGCGCATTCCGCGCCAACGGGGCGAAGATCGTCCATTGGGTTGGAAAATCAATGTCCCCGACTATGTCTGAAAGAGTCACGGTGCCGCCTTTCGTTGCACAATCCTGTCCTTGATGAGCCATAACTGATTTCCTTGCCTGCAATTACAATTACTGTTTTCTTTCCTTGGCGTCTGTCGGCAATCAATTTGGCGCAAATCTGATGGAATACAGGTCCGCATCGTGCAGGCGCACGCGGATCCGAACCGGTTTCCTGGCCAGCGCGGCCAGATTGCCGGCACCGTGCCAGCGGACGACATGTTCGATCTCGTTGCCGAAAAGCACTTCGCTGTCGGCCAGCGTAAATCCCTTGATCGCTTTCCCCTGCTCGTCGCACAGCTCGAACAGCAGGGCACCGACCGCCGAGGTGGCGTAATTGATTTCGAGTTGGCCGCCGGTGAAAATCAGCGGACGGGTCAGCATTTCGCCGACATCCCGGCCCCCAGCATGCACCGAGACAAACCCATCCGTGCGAATCGTGCCGCGCCGTAACCGACAGCCCGGATGCCGGTAGTGCTCAGTCCAATACAGGCTGATCTCCTCGGGCGATGTCTGCACCATGCCATCACCCATGACCGGGTAATTATTGCGCTCCGTCCAGACATCTGGATCCGCCACCGGACGGACAAAGCCCTCCTCCCAGCGCTCGAAGAGCAATCCGTCCCGGCTGGACATCAAGATGGCGTCGCTGATCCCGCCATCAGGATATTCAGGCTCTTTTTTTCGCCAGACAACAAACCTTGGCGGCGTGCCGACATAGAGATGCGGCGCACGGAAGTACGGACGGATTTCGTGCCAGTACAGGTGTTCCTTACGGCTGTCCGCATAGGTCACCAACACCGGATCGGTCCACGTGAGGAAGTCCCTGGAAGTGGACATGCCTATACGCCGCAAGCCGCCGGTATTATCCCGAAAAAAGCAGACATAGAGTTTGCGTAATGGATCCCAGAAGGCATCGTTCTGTCCATCGAAGCCGCCATGACTTTGACTTCCGGTGATAAACGGTTTGTCGGCCAATGCCCTCCAACGAATTCCGTCAGGGGAGCCGAAGACATGCAGCCCGCCACCGTCAAGGGGCACATAGATGGCCTTGAAGCGCTGGTCTTCAGGAGCATCCGGGTTGCTGTCAAGAAAGGAGGAGTAACCCAAATCCGCGCGTAAGGGCCGTGACGCCACCGGAGTGGGCGGATCGAGCGTGAGGAGCGGGCAAGGATGAGCGCAACGAGGCGAATGTGGCTGGTTTCGCGGTGGGTTTGGATCGG
>CAIYGI010000103.1 GCA_903925685.1 uncultured bacterium | reverse complement strand
CGCACATCTCAATCACGAGGCTTGCTGTTTTATCGTCTCGTAGAGCAAGCCGTGCAGACCGCCCCATTGCCCTACCGACAGATCGTCGAAAGAAAACACAACCTGTAGGGGGCGTTTGCGTTACATGGATACCCCCTTTTCGTAAATTTCATGCTTGGCGCCGATGTCCACCCCGCGTGTCGGTTCATCCAACAAGAGCACGCGCGGCCGTGTCGCGAGCCACTTTCCCAGCACGACCTTCTGCTGGTTGCCGCCCGAAAGCGTCGCCACGATTTGCTCGGGCGACGACGCGCGGATCGCAAGCGTTTTGAGATAATCCATTGAGCAGGATTTTTCGCGCCGCGACCGCAGCCAGCCCGCCGGCGAGAAGCGCCGCAAGGCCGCCAAAGTGAGATTCCAGCGAATACTGTGATCGGCGATCAGTCCGGTCTGCTTGCGGTCGTTGGTGACCAAAGCCAGTCCGGCGGCGATGGCGCCAGCGGGCGAGCCCGACGCAAGGGCCTTTCCCTCCACCTCAACCCGGCCGCGCGCGGCGCGCGGGTAAGCGCCAAAGAGGCCAAGCAACAGTTCCGAGTTGCCGGCGCCCTGCAAACCGGCCAGACCCACGATCTCCCCGCGCCGGACTTCTAGCGACACATCCTTGACAGCAAAATCGCGTTTGCCAGCCGGATCGGCGACGCTGAAGCCGGTCAATCGCAGGAGTGTCGGCGCGCAGGATGCCGGAGCGGAGCGTGCCGGGAAATGCCCAGTCAACTCGCGTCCAACCATCCAACGGATCATCTCGGACCTAGGCAACGCGCTGGCCCGTTCGCTGCCGATCCAGCGGCCGTCGCGCAGTACGGTGATCCGGTCGGCCAGCCGGTAAATTTCCTCCATCTTGTGCGAGATATAGACCAGCGCGCAACCGTGTTGCTTAAGCGCCGCCATGAAAGCGAACAACTTTTCAGCCTCCATGTCGGTCAGGGCGCTGGTGGGCTCGTCGAGGATCAGCACTCTGGCATCGCCCAGCAGGGCCTTGGCGATTTCGATCATCTGCTGCAGACCCAGCGGGTAGGAACCGGCGGCGCGTTGAAGATCCAGATCGAGCCCCAGGCGCTGTAATAGCGCCGCCGCCTGTTCAAGTTGAACTCTACAGCGGAGCATGGAAAAGCGGCATAACTCGCGGCCCAGGAAAAGATTGTCGAGCACGCTCATCTCCCGCACCAGCGACAGTTCCTGATGAATCACGCGGATGCCCAGTGCGGCCGCGGCCTGCGGATTCTTGAAGCGCACCGGCTGGCCGTTGAACCGGATTTCGCCGGTGAACCCGGTATGAATGCCGGCCAGAATTTTGATCAGCGTGCTTTTGCCGGCCCCGTTCTCGCCGGCCAGGATGTGTGTCTCACCGGCATGCAGCGTCAACTGAACATCGTCCAGCACACGGACACCCGCAAATGACTTGCCGATGCCGCGCATCTCAAGGAAAGGCGCTGAATGGGATTGTTCAGACATAAATCACTGCATGTTTCGCCGCTATACCACCTGATCTGAGGCACCGCCGTTCGTGTTGATCCTGGTCGTCGCCGCCGCGCTGCGCGCGGTGGCGTGCCTGTCGCGTAACGGTTACGGCAACTGGTTCGTGACAGGCTCTGCCACCTGCTGCAAGCAGGCGGCTACACACGTCTCACTCTCCGCCCCATCCTGCCGCCGGCGCGACTACCACCTACCACCTACCACCTACCACCTAACACCTAACAACGCCTTCCACTCTGACGTTTCATTACAACATCAACGCCGCCTGCCGCCGTTCGTGCCGCCAGAGCAGCAGGATGCTCAGCGCATAGAGCAGCACCAGCGGGGCGGCGAGCACAAGTTGGCTGACGGGGTCGGTGGTGGGCGTGACGACCATGGATACGATCAGCGCGATCACGATGGCGTGCCGCCAAAAGCGCGCCAACTGGGCGGCGGTGACGATGCCGAGATAACCCAGCGCGAGCAATAGGACGGGCATCTCGAAGGTGATACCGAAGGCCAGCATGAGTTTCAGACAGAAGCCGGCATAATCGTCCACCGTCCAGAATGTCACCGGTATGCCCAGCCAGGCGTAAATATCCAGCATCACGCGCAGGGTGGGCGGTAGCAAGACCAGGAAGGCAAGCGCGGCGCCGGCAAGAAATAGCAGGGCGCCGAGCAACATTCCGCGAACAAGCATCTGCCGTTCGTGCTTTTTCAAGGCTGGAAGGAGATAATTCGTCCAGAGCGCCAGCAACAGCGGCGCGCTGGCCACGATCGACGCCCAAAAGGCCATCTGCATCCAGAGTTGGATGCCGCCCGTTACGGTAAAGGCGAGCAGGAAATGATCGGGGTCAATGGTCGCCCGGCGCAAGGGCCACTTTAGAAAAGCGAAAAGTTGCGGCGCAAATGCCAGCGCCGCGCAGAACAGCACTGCAACTATGGCCGCACTGCGCAAGAGCAAGCGGCGCAAATCCTCCAAGTGCCCCAAAAAGGATTTGAATGGACCACCCTCCACGGGAGCCTCCGGCTCGGCCGGTAAAAGGCCGTTGGATGCATCTGTCATGCTCATACCTCTGACTCCGAGGTATGGCCTGGTCCGGCAGCCGGAGGTTTGCGGTCAGCGGTGCCGGGTGGAGGGTGGAGGGTGGAGGGTGGAAGAAGCGGGAAGTGTGGGCGGTGAAGTGGCGGCCGGAGGTTTGAGGTTAGCGGTGCCGGGTGGAGGGTGGAGGGTGGAGGGTGGAGGGTGGAGGGTGGAAGAAGCGGGGAGTGTGGGCGGTGAAGTGGCGGCCGGAGGTTTGAGGTTAGCGGTGCGGAGTGGAGGGGCAAAGGTGTTAGGTTGAGAGGTGGTAAGAGAAAGTTCGAAGCATTGATGTTGCACTTCAGCCGTCGGGATGGGAGAGGCCGGAAGTTTAAGGTTAGAGGTGGATTGCGGGAGACAGGAGGTCAGTACAGGCTGATCTCCGACCTCCGACATCCGACAGCTGATCTCCGATTTCTGACCTCCGACCTCCGATCTCCGATCTCCGACCTCTGCCTTCCGACCTCGGATTCCTCCGGCAGTTCGATCGCTTTCTGGAATTCTTTACGAAACTCGTCGCGGGCGCGATAAAGTTTGGCGCTCAGGCGGCCCAGGGTGCGCATCATGTCAGGCAGGCGCTGGCTGCCGAATAGCATCAGCACGGCCAGTGCGATGACCATCCATTCCATGGGCCCGTCGGACCCAAAGAACATCGCCACCGGGAAAGGTATTGGCAGTCCGTTCACGCCGTCATGCTACGGCAGGCGTGAGATTAAAACAAGAAGGGCGAAGCCCGTTTGGACTCCGCCCTGACAGTGCGCCTCGCGCGAGGCGCAGCGTGTTACTTGCTGCCCAGCACTTGGAACTCGACGCGCCGGTTCTGCGACCAGGCGGCTTCGTCGTGTCCGGGATTCTTGGGCTGCTCTTCGCCCATGCTGCGGGTCTGCATGCGGGCGGCGTCCACGCCGTCCTGCGTCAGCGCCTCGCGCACGGCCAGCGCGCGGTTTTCGCCCAGCGAGGTGTTGTATTCCTGGCTGCCGCGTTCGTCGGTGTGACCGCTTAACACGACCGTGGCGCCGGCGTTGGCCTTCAGGTACTCGGCAACCTGCGCGACCTTGGCGCGTTCGCCCTCCTTGACCTGGGCGCTGTCGAAATCGAAATATACGGTCGGGAATTGGCCGTCGACGATTTTGCCACCGAATCCATCGCGTCCCGCCAAGCCAGTTAGGTCCCCGGCCGTGCCGGTGCCGTTTATCAGGTCGCCGTTTCCCAGGCCGGACCCAGTTTTAGCCTTCGTGCGTTTGCATCCCGTGCCAAACGTGACCGCCACCGAAACCACCAATGCCGCCATGATCCAAGTTTTCGCCGTCATGATTCTCTCCCTGTTTGCTCGTGTACCTTTGTTCGCTTAAGTTTCCGTTCAAAAAAACCTATTCGCCACCGCTAACGCGTGCAGGCTGGCGATGTCCAATCACCGCTACCAAGGGGCAATGCTAGAGGCGGGTCTCCCATTGTGTCAAGCATGCAAATTGTCGGCCGGTAGCCCGAGGTGCGGGTGCAGAAAATATGCCGGCCATCGGGCGCCCAGTTGGGGTCCTCGTAATCGCAGTCGCCGGGACTGATCTGCCGGTCCTCGCGTGTGGCGGGGTTGATGACGCAGACCACATAACGACCGCCGCGGCGGCTGCAATAGGCGATGCCTTCGCTGCCCCAGTCGGGGGCCACGTTTTGCGAGCCGCGGCTGGTCAGCAGTTTGCCGCCGCCGCCGCCGCGGCTCATCAGGTAGAGCTGCGGCTGGCCGGAATGGTCGGAGACGTAGGCGATGGCGTTGCCGTCGGGCGACCAGCAGGGACTGGCCTGACCGGCGTGGATGGACTTTGTGAGGCGGATGGGGGCTCCGCCGCGCAGGCCCTGCACATAGATGTCGGGATTGCCATCCTTGGAAAGGGTCATCAGCATGCTGCCTCCGTCGGGCGAGATGCCGCCGGTCATGTCGATACCGGGATAGGCGGCGATGACCGTGCGCTGGTTGCTGCGCAGGTCCACGAGATTAATCTCCTGGAAGTTGTTGCGGCGGAAGGAGGTGTAGACGAAAAGTTCGCCATTCGGCGCCCACTGCGGAGCGAGGCTGATGGAATTGTCGTGGGTGATCTGGCGCAGGTTGCCGCCGTCGGCGTCGCACAGGAATATTTCCTTGCCGCCGCCCATGCGGCCCGCGAGCAGCAATCGCGCGCCGTTCATGCCCTTCTTGCCGGTGGCGGCGAAAACGATGTCGTCGGCGGCCTGGTGGGCCAGACGGCGGGTTTCGGCGGCAGTGCCATTGTAGGCTTTATTCAACAGCGCGCGGTTGCGGCTGTTGTCGAACAGTTCGCAGGCCGCGCTCATGCCGGCGCCTGCCGCGGCGGTGCCTCGAACGGTAAAAGTCGCCGGGCGGGCGATGTTGAACCAGCCCGAGCGCACCAGGTCGTTTTGCAGAGTCTGCACGAATAGAGCGCCACCGCCGGCGGAGGCGCGCAGTTCGGTAAGGTCCACCGAGAACTTGGCCGCCGTGTTCTTGGTGATCCAGACCTCCTGTGCGGGGGCGATCAATGGCAATGCGGCAAGGGTTAAGGCGAGCAAAGTACGACGGTTCTGCATGTGCGGTTCCTTTAATTGGTCAGTTCGAATGCGATGGTGATATTTGGGTGTGCGGACAGAAATTCCGCCGGCACGCCGGGAATGCGCGCCACGGAACGGACTGCCTGCATGACCGATTGATCCATCACGGAATTGCCGGAAGCCTTGACGATGTTGCTGCCGACCAGCGTGCCGTCGGCGCGCAGCGAAATCTGCACCTTGGTCACCAGTCCACTGATGTCCACCGACCCCGGCTGCGTCCAAGCTCTGTACATAATCTGCTTGATTTGGTCAAGGAAGAGCAGGTCGCGCGACATTTCGACCCCGCGTCCGAAACGCATGTCGGAGTTCGCCAGGCGGCGCATGTCGGCGTCGGAGAAGGTGGCGCGTTTTCCGGGCGTGGCGCCGTGGAGAATCAGTTGGCGGATTTCATCCGGGGTGAGCGTGGTCTTGCGTTTGCTGGTCGCTTCAGGCAGGTTCAGCGTGCGCCGGACGATCTTATGGCTGATCTCGATCTTTTTGGGCTTCTTCGGCTCCTTATCGGGCTTGACCGTATCTTTCGACTTGTCCTTGATCTCGGGAATCGCGTCCTCGTCCTTGGGAGCTTCGGGCGGGGGTTTGACATCGTTTAGCGGTTTCGGTTCCGGTTTAACCTCTTTGATCTGATCGGGCGCGGCCTTCGGATCGGTCTTTTGGTCCGGCGGCGTGTCGGGTCCCATTTCGTGTTCGGGAATCTCGACGATCAATTCCACCGGGCTGTTAGGCGGCGGCAGCGAGACGCAGCCGGGGATCACGGAAATCAGAATCACCAGCGCCAGCATCCCCAGGTGAACACCGGCGACGACGAGGACATGGCGTGTAAAAGTTGGCGGCCGCATGGCGTGATCAGGATACACCCGCCGACGCCTTGCGCCAATAGGGTTTCAAGGGCCCAAATCCGCGCGTAAGGGCCGTGACGCCCCCGGAGTGGGCGGAGCGAGCGTGAGGAGCGGGCAAGGAGGAGCGCAACGAGACGAACGGGGCTGGTTTCGTGGCGGATTTGGAGCGGGGAAGGGACACCGGGCACGATG
>CAIYGI010000102.1 GCA_903925685.1 uncultured bacterium | reverse complement strand
GCACATCTCAATCACGAGGCTTGCTGTTTTATCGTCTCGTAGAGCAAGCCGTGCAGACCGCCCCATTGCCCTACCGACAGATCGTCGAAAGAAAACACAACCTGTAGGGGGCGTTTGCGTTACATGGATACCCCCTTTTCCATTATTGGAAATTCCTTGTTGGATATTGGATATTCCGTTTTTTACGAACACCGAACGCTTTAACCCAGTTTCTCAAAGACGACGTAAATCGTGGAGTCACGGTTCCGCGGGGGTGACGAGCAGGTAGTCGCGATCGGCGACGAAGTTGGTGCCGAGCACGCGTGGCGCGGCGCGCTGCCAATCGGGGTACGCGGCGTAGCGGGCGGCTGGGAGGATTACGACGTTTGCGGGATTCGCCGTCAGGTATGCGGACAGCGCGGCGGGTTCGATTTCAACCAGCGGTTTGTTTGCGTAGAACGCGAAAATTCCGCGCTGCACGCCGACCGTGGCAACGGTCTTGCCGGCGGTCTGCAGGCGGTTGACGGCCTCGGCCAGCGGCCGGCCGGAGAGAAAGGCGTCGGCGCGCGGCGCGATCGCCATGTGGAACCAGGCGGAAACCAGTACGATCCCCACGCCGGTGGTCCAGAGCGCCTGCACTGTCAAACGACGCCGCACCGCGATCAGGGTCAGCGATCCGGCCATGAATGCCATCAGGCCGACGGGAAAGAGCGGCAGGCTGGCGGCGCGATCCAGCGTGGCGTTGGCCGTGGTAACGACGTCCGCCGGCAGCACGAACATCCACGCCATCCAGGTCCAGGCCAGCGGCACCAGCGGCAGCAGCGCCAGTCCCAGAAAGATGACCGTCGGACCGATCCCGCACTCGACGCGCGTGGGGCACGATGTCTCTTTGTCGTCGTCGCGTGCGGATGTCCAGCGTGTCACGGCGGCGCCGAGCGCCAGAAAGAGCGGCGGCAGCAGCGGCAGCACGTAGATGAAAAGTTTGCCGCGCACCAGCGAGATCGTTACCAGTCCCGCGAGAAACCACCAGACCAGCAGATCCCAGCCGCGTTCCCGCCGCCGCCGCCATGTTTCGATCAGCGCGCGCGGAAAGAGCCCCGTCCATGGCAATAGTAGCGCCGGCAGCACGAGGATGTAGAAATAGACCGGTTCGTCGTGGAAGCCGCTGTGCAGCGCGCGGCCGGCGAGTTGTGTGCCGAAAATGTTGCGCAGGTAGTCGCGCTCGCCGAGTTCCCAGGCGGTGGCCAGCCAGCCGCCGACCAGCGCGATGACGATCAGCCAGCCGGGGCTGAACAGCAAACGGCGCGCCGTGGCGCCGTCACGGCGTTGGATCAGCACGGCCGCGGCGGGCAGCAGCGTAAAGGCCAGTCCGAGCGGGCCTTTGGTCAGCATGGCCAGCGCCGAGAGCAGGTAGAAGCCGGTGAAGCGGCCGCGCGAGCCGGGTTCGGCGGCGCGCAAAAAGAGCAGCAGCGCCCAGGCCGTCAGCCAGGCCAGGGTCATGTCCATACGCACCATCTGCGCGCAGAGCAGACTGAGCACCGCCGGGATCATCAGCATGGCGCCGGTGAAGGCGGCTCGGTCGCCGACGATGCGCCGGCCGATCCGCCAGGTGACGATCACCCAGCCTAGGGCGCTCAGCCAGGTGACAAGCAAGGCTGCGAAAGGGGTGATCCCTCCGAGGCTAATGGAGGCCAGCGCGCTGCCCCAGAAATAGAGCGGCGGCTTGTCGGGGTAGAAAATTCCCGAGGGTCCGTCGGGTAGCGCGACCGGCAGGTAGGGCACGATCCAGTGTCCGCCGGAAACCATCTCGCGCAAAACGCCGGCGTAGCGCGTTTCGTCCGCAACCCAGAAACCTCGCTGACAGAGCGCGCCTGGAAGATAGGCCAGCGCCACGGCCAGCAGCAGCCAGAGCAGGGGACGGTGTCGAAGGAAACGCTTCATCGTGGGTCACGCATTCAGGCGTTTGGTGTTCAGTGTTCGGCCAAGGAAGGAATATCCAATATTCAACACGGAATGTCCAATATCCAACACAACTGAACACCGAACACCTTCTCCTCTACAGTCTCGGATTCAGGTGTCCTGTTTCAGGGTCGCTGATTTTTTCGAGATAATACTGCAGTTCGCGGTCATACTCGGCATCCGTCGGCAGTTCCAGCTCGCGATTTATGCCGCGCGTGCGGTATTGGTATTCCTCGGCTTCGCGGGCGCTGGCGAAGCGGCGGTGATAATCCGGATGCATCAGCCGGAGCAACATGCGCAGCAGCTTTTTGGAACCTGCGAGGTGTGGCGGCAGGAGCGTTTCGAGCCGATCCGGCAACTCCAGTTTGAACTTCAGCAGTTGTTCATCGGCGAGATTGGCGTAATCGATCATGGTTTGGCCGCGCAGCATTTCGAAAAAGACCAGGCCGGCGCCGAAGATATCCGCCTGCGGATAGCCGGGCTCCAGCCGGTGGGTTTCGGGGGCCATGTAGAGGGGACTGCCGATCAGGATGGTGATCGGTTCGCCGATGCCGACCGCGCGGCCGAAATCCACCAGTTTCACGCCGCCGTTGCGGTCGATCATGATGTTGGAGGGCTTGATGTCGGCGTGCAGGTAGCCCGCCTCATGGATCACGGCCAGTCCCATCAGCACCTTGCGCAGGATGTAGAAGGCCAGTCCGGGCTGCAGGCGGAAACGTCCTTCATCGACGCGAAAGAGCAACTTCAGAAAGTGTTCCCATTCCTCGTCTGTGGATTGACTGCGCGCGATGGCGACGTGGGTGCCGGCGAGCAGGTACTGGAGGTCGATCCCGTCAATCACGGCCATTTGCAGATAGCCGATGCCGCCTTCCTCGTCGTAGGCCTCGCGCGTGGAAAGATTGTCGCTGTTGACCGGCTGCAATTTGGAGACCTGGCTGGCCAGGCGGGCCATATCCGACCAATAGGCTTCGGCCGAGGAATAGATGCCCGGATCGTGAAGCTTGATCGCATGGCGCGTGAGGCAGCCGCGGGCGCCCTGGCGAATGGCCAGGAAAACGACGCCCTGGCGGCCTTTGCCCAGTTCGCGGACGAAGTGGTAGGGAACGGGATTGCGCAGGGCGCGTTCCTGGAGAATCGTGCCATAGGTTTCCAGCAGGCGGCGATGGGCGTCCGAGGGAGGCGTGATGGCCGGCGCCATTTCCACCACCGTATCCAGGGCGGCGACGCGCTGCGAGACCGGTTGTGGAGGCAGACCGGCGTCATCTTGCGCGATCGAATTGGTGGTTGAGGAGTTCATGTCAGGGAAGATTGGGGCATGGCGACACCAGTTGGAGCGGTATGTTGCCTTTGTCTCGAATGATGGTGAAATGCGGATCGCACGAATAGAGGGGTATGTTATGGTGAAGCGCCGCGGCGGCCACGAAGAGGTCGTCGCGCGGAATCGTGACGCCTTTCATTCGGAGGCCGCGCTCGATCTGCGCCGCGCGCTGCCAGCAGTCGGCGGGGAAGTCGAGGCGTTCGCTGAAGCGGAAGGCGTCGCGGATATCCGCCATCTCGTTCGCACGGGCGCCGCTCAGCAATTCGAACTCGATCGGCCCACAGTAGGCAGCCTCGTTCATATCGAGGAAGGCGGCGACGCGGTGCTTGACTTCTGCGCGTCCATTTCTGCTCAGGAACTCGATCCATGCCGAGGTGTCAATCAGCGTCATGGGTGTCCCGGGCTTCGAGGTCCTCGTTGTTCAGTGCGTAATCGGACTTGCCGTCCATAACGCACCGGATAAAGCGTTTTTTTTCCAGATCTTTCACATAATCGGCGATGGCTTTACGCACCGCTGGCGAACGTTTGCGGATGCCGGTTGCCCGATGCACCGAAGCGATGTCCTTTTCATCGAGTTCGACGGTTATTCGCATACTAATGACTCCGAAGTTGAGGAAAGTATCGCTGCGATTTGAGTATTTGTCAAGAGTCTCTTGGCGTTTGCAAAAAATCATTTGAGCGGGTGGCGGTGGGCATGCTTTCGTACAGGCGCACAACCCAAATCCGCGCGTAAGGGCCGTGACGCCCCCGGAGTGGGCGGAGCGAGCGTGAGGAGCGGGCAAGGAGGAGCGCAACGAGACGAACGGGGCTGGTTTCGTGGCGGATTTGGAGCGGGGAAGGGACACCGGGCACGATG
>CAIYGI010000101.1 GCA_903925685.1 uncultured bacterium | reverse complement strand
GGACGGCACTTTCGTTTCCCGTTGCTCTCCACCTCCGTTTTCACAGACGCAGTTACGTTCAACTACCGATCGGTCAGCGAACCGCTCGGAGGAGGACTTCCACCTCCTTGACTTGGCACCCTCACGGGCGCACGAGGGACGACCTCCGTGTCGTCCGCGAATCAGCCAAAGCGGGAGGAACGGACGGGACGGAGCCCGTCCCTCCAGAAGACAAGGCGCATCCGCAACGATTCGCAGATGCGCCCAAGCGGTGGTGGGCGTGGCAAGGAGATTGTCGCCTTGGCCGAGTACGTGGCGGCGTAGAAATACTTGACGCGGGCGGGATCATCTATTATAGTTGCTATAGTTGAATTGGGAGACGTGCCATGATTACGGTTACCACCATGGAAGTGCGGAAGCGCATGGGTGACATCCTGAACCGGGTGGCCTTGCGCGGCGACGAATATCTCGTGGAGCGCAAGGGAAAGCCCCTGGCGGTCGTGATGCCGGTCGAGAAGGCGGCGTCCATCCGGCGCGCGGCGCGCTTGCGCCTGGGCGATTGGCTGGCCCGGCCCAACGCAGCGATGACGGATACGGAGGCCATGACGCTGGCGAATTCCGCGCGGCGCGCGGCGCGGACATCGAAGCGCGCGAGTTGAGTCCATGCCGCCGGTTTGCGTTGTGCTGGACGCCAATGTCATTATCAGCGCTCTGATCCGACCCGCTTCGGCGCCGGGACGGATATTGCGCGCAGCCTTCGAAGGCGAAACGGTGCGGTTGGTGACATCGGATGCGTTGCTCGCAGAACTGCGGGCGACGCTGGACTATCCTCGTTTGCAACGCTATCTGAAGATGCGTCCGCAGGACCGGGAAGCGTTCGTCATTCTACTTGAGCAGATCGCCGACCCCGTCAATATCGTCGAGTATCCCGCACCGGGCGTCTGTCGTGATCCCGATGATGAACCCTACCTCCAGACGGCCCTGGCCGGCCGGGCCGACTTCATCGTGAGCGGCGACGGCGACCTGCTGGCACTGAGAGAGATAGATCTGATCCCGATCGTCACCCCAGCCGATTTCGATCGTATGCTGAACAACGCGAAGGAAGTCCACTGACATGCTTACCAACACCGCCTCCCATATTTCGCGAAATACGGCCATATTCCGCAAATTCAACGCGCCGCTTTCCGCCTTAAGTGCTACTATGGCGGACTGACGCTTGCGGAACTCGGCAGAGCTTCTGGCGGAATGGATTACAGTGCCATGGCTATGGCGCTCCACCGCCTTGAGACCCGAGCCCACCGCGACAAAACCATCCTTTCTGCCATAATGTTTCCAAAATGGAAATAGTTCGAACCGAAGGTGGACGTGAGGTCGCACGCGAGTTGGAGTTCTACAACCTCGATGCCATCATCGCCGTCGGCTACCGGGTGAACAGTCATCAAGCCACGCAGTTCCGCATCTGGGCGACGAAGACGTTGCGGGAGTTCGTCATCAAGGGCTTCGTTCTGGATGACGAACGTCTGAAGCAGGGTAAACAGGTCTTCGGCAAGGATTACTTCGACGAGTTGCATTCTCCAAGACAAGGGCAAGGTCAGCGCGCTGGAGGCGAAACTGAAAGCCGAAGGAGAATACGAAGTTTACCGCAAGCGGCAAGACGCGGAATACATCTCGGACTTCGATCGGGAGATCAAACGCATCGAGTGCACTCACGCGGAGGCGCGGAGCACGCGGAGGAAAAGGACATAAAGGAATCCGCGGTTCCGCATGAACCAAACTCTATGCGTTCTTTGCGATCTTTCGCGGTGAATAATCCGGGCCGAAAAGGCTCCCCATCCCCGTCCGCTGACACCCAGCGCCTCTGTCGTATTCCAGCCGCAAATGCCGCGCCGTACGCAATCCTCTTTCTTGCCATGCCGATGGGCATTCCACGCACTCCTGCCTCTTCCGTCAACTTCGTTAATCACTAATAAAGGCCTG
>CAIYGI010000100.1 GCA_903925685.1 uncultured bacterium | reverse complement strand
CGTCGTCGCAGTCGGTATACGCCGCCGCGCAGAAGCGGCGTGTGTTCCATGAGCGTGCAAAGTTGCCGGGCGATTTGCCGCCCGGTCTCGCGCAATTGCTGTCTTAATTGGGAAACGTCCATAAGATGTATAACCAATATCAGATTGTTATACAGTTTGCAAACACCAAAAAAGCGCCAAGCACTTTATTTGAAAATAGGCGAACTGCCATCATCCTGACCGGAACTTCGCGCGTCGTCTCCACGCGACTCGGCCACGGCAGCCATTGTCCCAGTTGCGCCTTACTTCCCACGAACCACCACCCGCTCAACCCGCCCGCCTCCCCACTGTCTGAATCACAGATTCTCCGGTTGTCGAACGGGCGGCGAGCGGGTAGACTCCACAGCCACGGCGGCAACCCCTCGGCGCGGCCATCGGGCAGGGAGCAATTTGTGAGTGCAGCAAAAATTTGGAACTGGCGGCAGCAACGCGAAGGGGGCGCTTTTCTGGCGTTAGAGGACGGGACCGTGCTCAAGGGCTACAGCGTGGGCGCCCCGAAAGACAGCCTCGGCGAGGTGGTATTCAATACCGGCATGACCGGTTACCAGGAAATATTGAGCGATCCCTCGTACGCGGGCCAGTTCGTGACCATGACCTGCCCCCATATCGGCAACACCGGCATGAACGCGGCGGATATGGAGTCGCGCCAGCTTTTCGCCAACGGCTTTATTATTCACGAGCCGGGCCAGCCCAGCAACTGGCGCGCCGACGAAACCCTGACGGACAGTCTGCTGAAACACGGCATTCCGGCGCTGGCCGGAATCGATACGCGGGCGTTGACCACGCGGCTGCGCACGCACGGCACAATCAAGGGCTATTTGAGCGTGCGCGGCGAGGTGAACGAGTCCGAAGCCATCGGCCGCGCAAAGGCCTGGATCGGACTGGACGGCCAGGACTATGCCGCGCTTGTGACCTGCAAAACGGCTTACGCCTGGGATACCGACGGACGCCTGACCACTTCCTGGGGCAGCGCCGACACGCTCCCTCCGACCGATCTCAAGATCGTGGCCTACGACTTCGGCATCAAGTGGAACATCCTGCGCGGATTGCGGCGCTCGGGCATGGCCGTGACCGTTGTGCCGGCCAAAACCACGGCGGCGGAAGTGCTGGCGATGAAGCCCGACGGGGTCTTTCTCTCCAACGGACCCGCCGATCCGGCGGCCGTCAAATATGCGATCGACAACGCGCGGGCGCTGCTAGGCAAGACCCCGCTGATGGGCATCTGCCTCGGCCATCAGATTCTGGGCCTGGCCTGCGGCGGCAAAACCTTCCGTCTTAAGTTCGGCCATCACGGCTGCAATCATCCCGTGCAGGACCTGGCGACCGGCAAGGTGGAGATCACCTCGCAGAACCACAACTTTTCCGTGGACCCCAAGAGCCTGGACCCCGCGCAAATCGAAATTACGCATATCAACCTCAACGATCGGACCGTGGAAGGCCTTCGGCACAAGCATCTGCCGATGTTCGCGGTGCAGTATCATCCCGAAGCGGCGCCCGGTCCCCACGATCCCTTCTACCTGTTCGCCAGATTCCGTGAGTTGATTGCGAAAGCCTGAGTCACCCATGCCTCACAACGATTGGATCGCGATTCTCGATTTTGGTTCGCAATACAGCCAGCTGATCGCCCGCCGGGTGCGCGAGCAGAATGTCTACTCGGAATTGATGCGTTTCGATACCGCTGCCGCCGTCTTGCGCGAACGCAAGCCCGCGGGAATCATCCTCTCCGGCGGCCCGTCGAGCGTCTTCGCCGCTGGCGCCCCGCAGGCTGATCCCGCAATTTTCGGTCTGGGCATTCCGGTGCTGGGCATCTGTTACGGCCAGCAACTGATGGCGCATCTGCTGGGCGGCAAGGTCAAACCCGGCCAGGCCCGCGAGTACGGCAGCGCCACGATCGAAATCGTAAAGCCCGAGGCGCTTTTTCGCGGATTGCCGGCGCAACTCGATGTCTGGATGAGTCACGGCGACCAGGTTGAGAGCCTGCCGACCGGCTTTCAAACGCTGGCGCGCACCCCCACCTGTCCGGTGGCCTCGATGGGCGATTCCAAACGCCGCCTCTATGGGCTGCAGTTTCATCCCGAAGTCGTGCATACCCCGAGGGGCGTGGAGGTGTTGCGCCATTTTGTCTTCGATGTCTGCGGCTGCAAGGGCGAATGGGAGATGGGCCGTTTCATCGAGGAAAGCGTGGCCGCCTGGCGCAAGCGGATCGGCGGCGGGCAGGTTGTCTGCGGCCTGAGCGGCGGCGTGGATTCGTCGGTCGTGGCCGCCTTGCTGCACAAGGCCATCGGCCCGCAACTGCACTGCATCTTCGTGGACAACGGCCTGCTGCGCGCAAACGAGGCCGAACAGGTGGAGGCCACTTTCGGGCATGCGCTGGGCGTGAACCTGACGGTGGCGCGCGCCGGCGCGCGCTTTCTCGACGCGCTGCGCGGGGTGGAGGAACCCGAGCAAAAGCGTAAAATAATCGGCCGCGTTTTCATCGAGGTTTTTGCCGAAGAGGCGCGCAAGCTTGGCAACGCGCGCTTTCTGGCGCAGGGCACCTTGTATCCGGATGTGATCGAGAGCGTCTCGCCGCTGGGCGGTCCGTCCGCAACCATCAAGAGTCATCACAACGTCGGCGGCCTGCCGCCGGACTTAAAGTTCGAACTGGTCGAACCTCTACGCGAACTGTTCAAGGACGAGGTGCGACGGCTGGGCCGCGAACTTGGACTGCCGGATTTCGTCGTGCAGCGCCAGCCGTTCCCAGGGCCTGGCCTGGCCGTGCGCATTTTAGGCGCGGTGACGGCCGAGCGCGTGGCGCTGCTCCAGGCCGCCGATGCGCGGGTGCAGGAGGAAATGCTGACCTGGGACGGTTACGCCCGCGTCTGGCAGTCCTTCGCCGTGCTGCTGCCCATTCAAAGCGTGGGCGTCATGGGCGACTGCCGGACTTACGAGAACGTGGCGGCGTTGCGCGTGGTGGAAAGCCAGGACGGCATGACGGCCGACTGGACCCGCGTGCCGTACGATTTGCTGGCGCGCATTTCGAATCGCATCATCAACGAGGTGCGCGGCATCAACCGGGTGGTCTTCGACATCAGCTCCAAGCCCCCTTCCACGATCGAATGGGAGTAACGCCGCGGAGCTGGCCATGAGCAGACTGCCGCGCGCTTTTTTCCGCCGTCCCGATGTTCTGACAATCGCCCGCGAATTGCTGGGCGCCATGTTGTACACACGCCTGGACGGGGTGCTCACCGGCGGAATGATCGTCGAGACCGAAGCCTACGCCGGACCCGAAGACCGCGCATCGCACGCCTACGGCGACCGGCGCACGGCGCGCACCGAGACCATGTACCAGCCCGGCGGGGTGGCCTACGTGTACCTCTGCTACGGCATGCACGCCATGCTCAACGTCGTCACCAACTCGGACGGCATTCCGCATGCGATTCTGGTGCGCGCGATCGAACCGCGGGTGGGCATCGTGGCAATGCTGGCGCGCCGCGGCATGACGCAACCCGACACGCGCATCACAGCGGGTCCCGGCGCCTTGACCAGGGCCCTGGGCGTGACGACGGCCCTGGACGGCGCGGATTTGCGCGGAGACAGGTTGTGGATCGAGGGCCCGGCGGGCAGCGTGACGCCGAGTCAGGTGACGGCCAGTCCGCGCGTGGGCGTAGCTTATGCCGGGCCCCATGCGCGATGGCCGTGGCGTCTGCGTGTGAGCAACAGCCGGTGGACCAGCCCGGCCAAATGAGGATCTCGCAAAGAACCCCGCCGGTACTTACAACTTTGCGTGCCGGTCGGCGATCGCGTCCGCCAGTTTGTCGAGCGCCGCCAAGGTCTCGCATTGCGGACAACTGCGGCACATCACGGGTTCGATGATTTCGACCTTCAGGTTGGGAATCAGACCGGCGATCTGCTCGATCGCCTTGGTGCCCCAACCATAGGAGCCGATGATCGAGGCATAACGCAGCTTGGGCCTCAGCGCATTGGCCAGGTGCGAGGCGTAATACACCGCCGGATGCGCTCCGAAATGAACGGTGGGCGTCCCGATCACAATCGTCGCCGCGTCCACCAGCGCGATCGCCAGTTTGCCGATATCCGTGACGGTTAGATCGAAGAGGTGAACCTTTACGCCCCGCCCGGCAAGGGCGCCGACCAGATGGTCGGCCATCTTCTGTGTGCTGCCATGCATGGAGATGTAAGGCAGCACCACCTCGTTTTTGACCGCGTCGGAAATCCAGTCCCGGTAGGCATCCAGGATGAAGCCCGGCCGGTCGTAAACGGGGCCGTGACTGGGCGCGATCATCTTGATCTGATGCGCCTCGACCTTCGCCAGGTTCTTCCGGATGACCGACCGGAACGGCATCATGATTTCCGCATAGTAGCGTTTCGCTGCTTCGTAGACCGCGGCCTGGTCGACCACGTACAAGTCCGTGGTGGCCAGATGCGAGCCGAAGAAGTCGCAGGAAAAAAGTATCCCGTCCTCCTGAAGATAAGTGCACATGGTTTCCGGCCAATGCACCCAAGGCGTATGAATGAACTCCAGCGTCTTGCCGCCAAGCGCAAGCGTCTGCCCGTCTTCCACGGTCATGATCCTTTGTTCGGAAATGCCGAGCAGATCGGAGAGCATCCCTTTGGCCTTGGGGGTTGAAACGACGATTGCCCCGGGATACTTCTCAAGCAGGAGCGAAAGACAGCCCGAGTGGTCTTGTTCCGCGTGATTCGCCACGAGGTAGTCGATCCGGGCAATGCCGTCGAGCTGGTTCAATAGCACGTCGCTCTTGGCAGGATCCGCGGAATCGATCAATGCGGTTTTTTCGCTGCCGCGAACCAGATAGGCATTGTAACTCGTGCCGTCGGGCAGCGGAATCAGCGAATCGAAGAGCCGCCGATTCCAATCCACTGCGCCCATCCAACACACGCTGTCGTTGATTTTGCGTCCTTGCATCGCGAGCCTCCCGCTGGAATTCCTGCAAACATTGGAGCCAACGGTCAGAATTGAACTGATGACCTGCTCATTACGAGTGGGTCAGAGGGGTCCTAACCTGGCCTAATTGTGAGCGGGTCTTGTTTACCTTGACTCCATTTATCAAGGGTTTACACATTCAAGAATGTCCCCGCTGTCTAACCTATACACATGACGAATTCCGTTCTCGGGGATCGTATGGCACAACGGCCACATCCTCCTTCACCACCCGCGCAACCTTCTGCTCAAGCGTTTCAATTCGTTCCAGCATCAGGTTCCCGGAATGAAGGTCTGGCCGGGCTTCAACTCCGCCAGGAACGCGGCCAGCAGGCGCGAGGCGTTGTCAAGATCCTCCAGCGAGATCACCTCGACCGGAGTGTGCATGTAGCGGTTGGGTATGCTCACCAGCGCGGTGGCCACGCCCGAGCGGTTCACCTGCATGGCGTTGGCGTCCGTGCCGGTCGCCCGCGGTTCCGCCGTGACCTGGAAGGCGATCCGGTGCTTCTTGGCGCAACCTTCCATCAGCCGGCTCAGCACCGGATTGATGTTGGGACCGCGGTGCAGCGCAGGGCCCTTGCCCAGCACGCACTCGCCGGTGCGCTTGGGATCGCATCCCGGAAAGTCGGACGCAAACCCGACATCGACCGCGATGCCCACATGCGGGTCGATGCCGTAGGCGCTGGTCTGCGCGCCGCGCAGTCCGATCTCCTCCTGTACGCTGGTCACGCCATAGACGGCCACCTTGAGCTTCTGCTGCTTGAGCCGGCGCAGCGTCTCGACCACCACAAAGGCCCCAGCCCGGTCGTCAAACCCGCGCCCGGCCACCAGGCCGTTGCACATTTCGCGCAAACCGACATCGATGGTGGCGTAGTCGCCCACCGCCACACGCTTCTCGGCGTCCTTTTTCTTTCTGGCGCCGATGTCGATGAACAGTTCGTGCATCTTGAGCGGCTTGCCGCGTTCCTCGACCTCCAGCAGGTGGATCGGTTTCCGTCCGATCACTCCAAAAACCGCGCCATCCCTGGCGTGCACCATGACCCGCTGGCCGCTGATCACGGCCGGATCGACGCCGCCCACCGAGGCGAAGTACAGATAACCCTTCTCGTCGATATGCATGATCATGAAGCCGATTTCGTCGCAATGTCCCGAGATCATCACGCGCATCGGCGCCCCGGCGTTCAGCACGCCGATCACGTTCCCATGCACGTCGGAGCGCACTTCGTCGCAGACCGGTTGCATGCAGCGGCGCAAGACCTCCTGAATGCCCCACTCGTAGCCCGACGGACTTGCAGTGCCGATCAGTTCGCGCAACAACTCGACGGAATCGCTATGCATGACATACTCCATGCCTTGTCGAAGGCTTTGACTGTGGGACATGACACTAAACGGGTGGCGGAATGTCAACAGCGATGTTTGAGGCTTGACTCCGCGCGCCAACCATGCAAACATGTCTGCGTTGCAAACAACAATAGGAGGTTTTATGCTGCCCGAAACAACGGAATCGATGCCGGTGATGCAGGATGTACGGATAGCCCAACGCGAAGCGCGCCGAGTCATGGCCATCTCGCAGTGGCCACTCATGTTGCTGGGGACAGTCAGGTGAGGAATAACCGCATGCGCCCAACAGACCACCGCGACGTCATTGTTTCCACGACACTCGACCCTTTGATTCACGAGGCCGCGCGACTGAAAGTGGTGACAGTGCTCAATGACGCCGAGTCGGCGGACTTCAACCTGCTGCTGGCGATTGCGGGACTGACGCGCGGCAATCTTTCCGCACATATGGCCAAACTGATCAACGGGGGCTACGTGGATGAACACAAGGATTTCCTCGACCGCAAGCCGCACACCAACTACACACTGACCGCCACCGGACGTAAAGCGTATCGTCAATATCTCAAATCATGGCGCGACCTGACCAGGCTGTGACCGCCCTGCCCGATGGCCTTACGCTCTAGTAGATGGTCGCCAGCGCAGCCAGGGCGTCAATTCCCCTGGCGTGTACCTGGCACATCCAACCGGCGTGACGGCAAGAACTGCTACGGCATCGCGGCGCATGCACGCCTTGGTTCGGTCATTCGTTTTTGTCTGGTTTCTGGCGATTGGCTTCCGCCTGTGACTTGATTGCTTCCCCTTGAGCCTTGAGGATTTCGGCTTGAATCACCGGCATTGCGTCAGCCATGTAAACGCCGAACTTCTTCATGGCCGACTTGCCTACGGGGGAGCCGTAAAAATCAGCGAGAGCCTTCAACTCGTCGGCAGTGAAGTGTTTGACCATAGCGTCCTTGATCGCCTTAATAATGGCCGCCATGTCTAAATATTTCGTCATCAGCTCCTTGAACTGAGTGCGACTTTCCGGTGGCATGTTCATGGCCATCTTTTCCTTTATCAGTATGACCTAACGTGCTTTCACTCAATTAAACGGGCTTTTGCTTGATTTTTTTGAATGGAGCGGGCGACGGGGATCGAACCCGTGAAACCAGCTTGGAAGGCTGGAGCATTACCACTATGCAACGCCCGCGAAAAACAGCGGCCGGAAACCGCCCGCTACGGGCATGTTTATGCGCTTTGGGCGGAGGTTTGTCAATCGATTTGGCGATCTTGGCAAAAGCAAACATGCCTCATTTTGGGCGGGCGTGTTGACAATCGGGGGCCGGATGTGTAAACAATACTGTTGTTTGCGCCCGTTTTCGTCCACTTCAAGTTCGAAAGGATTATGTTGCCATGACCAGGTCTTCGCAATTGACCGCACAGTTGTATTCGCTCCGGGACTTTCTCAAGTCACCGGCCGACATCGCCGCCACGCTCAAGCGGGTGCGCAGGATGGGTTACGAGAATGTCCAGATTTCCGGCCTGGCCCCCATCGACGCCGGCGAATTG
Organism: uncultured bacterium; assembly: GCA_903925685.1. Classification (GTDB taxonomy): domain Bacteria; phylum Verrucomicrobiota; class Kiritimatiellia; order CAIKKV01; family CAIYGI01; genus CAIYGI01. Next base: position 24,951 of record CAIYGI010000100.1, on the reverse strand, counting down.
AAACTCATGCTGGACGATGCGGGTGTGCTGGCCGTCGGTTATCATGCCAGTCTACAGAGGCTGCGCGACGATCTGGCCGGGATGATTCGCGAACTCCACACCTGGGGAACCCGCTACGCGGCTTTGGCATACCTGGATGCGAATGAGCGCAAGGATGCATCGGCCTGGAAGGCGCGCGCAAAGGAGCTAACGCGCCTGGGCAAGATACTCAAGAAGGAAGGCATCACGCTGCAATATCACAACCACGCCTTCGAGATGCAGCGCTTCGGCCTCATGACCGGCCTGGAAATTCTCTACGCCAACAGCGATCCGCGCTACCTGCAGGCGGAAATCGACACGCACTGGATCGCGCGCGGCGGCGGCGACCCGGCGGCATGGTGCGCCTGTCTCAAGGGGCGCATGGACCAGGTCCACCTGAAGGATGCCGCCATGCTGGACAATCAGCCGATCTTTGCCGAGATCGGCGAAGGCAACCTGAACTGGCCGGCGATTCTCAAGGCCTGCAAGCGAAGCGGCGTCAAACACTACATCGTCGAGCAGGACAGCTGCCCGATCACCAACGATCCGTTCAAGAGCCTGGCCATCAGTTATAAGAACCTGCGCGCGATGGGCCTGCGCTAACAATTGACCTGGTTGAATTCAAGCCAACCGAAAGAGAGCGCATCATGCCAAGACCAGTCACCCTTTTCACCGGTCAGTGGGCCGATTTGCCATTGGAAACCCTCTGCAAGAAAGCCGCCGCCATGGGTTACGACGGCATGGAACTGGCCTGCTGGGGGGATCATGTGGACGCCGCCCGCGCCGCGCGCGACAAGAAGTACGCGCGATCGCGCCGCGACCTGCTGGCCGATCACGGGCTCAAGCTCTTCGCCATCAGCAACCACCTGGCCGGCCAGTTGGTTTGCGATCTCAATAACGACGCCCGTTCCGATCTCTTCGCGCCTAAGGAGACGCACGGCAACCCCGAGGCCAAGCGCAAGTGGGCCATTCAAGCCATGAAGGACACCGCCAAGGCCGCCCAGAACATGGGCGTCAAGGTGGTCAACGGCTTCACCGGCTCTTCCATCTGGCACCTGATCTACAGTTTCCCGCCGGTCAGCGAAGCCATGATCGAGGAGGGGTTCCGCAATTTCGCCAAGTTATGGAATCCGATCCTCGACGCGTACGACAAGTGCGGCGTGCGTTTCGCCCTGGAAGTCCATCCCACGGAAATCGCCTTCGATATCGTGACCGCCCGCCGCGCGCTCAAGGCGCTGGACTATCGTCAGAGCTTCGGATTCAACTTCGACCCCAGTCACCTGCATTGGCAGATGGTGGATCCGGTCAAGTTTCTCAAGGCATTCCCGGACCGCATTTTTCACGTCCACATGAAGGACGCGGCGCTCACGCTCGATGGCGAGAGCGGCATCCTGTCGTCCAACCTGAATTTCGGCGCGCCGGGGCGCGGCTGGGACTTCCGCAGTCTGGGACGCGGCCAGGTGGACTTCGAGGAAATCATCCGCACGCTCAATACGATCCAGTACAGCGGGCCGCTCTCGGTCGAATGGGAAGATGCCGCCATGGATCGCGAATTCGGCGGCAAGGAAGCCTGCCGTTTTGTCAAGGACATCGACTTCCCGCATTCGGACAGGGTCTTCGACGAAGCCTTCGGCGGCAAATAAGCGCCATGCGCATCGCCGTCATCGGGGCTGGCCATGCCGGTGTGGAAGCCGCCGCCGCGGCTGCCGCGGCGGGCGCTGACGAGGTCTCGCTTTACTCCGCCGAGTCGAGTCTGCCCTACTTCCGTCCGCGGCTGGTCGCCATGGGTTTTGGACAAGCCAGCCCGGATTCGATCCGCCTGCACCAGGCGGATTGGTATGCCGGACGGCGGATCGCGCTGCGTTTGAATACGCCCGCGCGGCGCCTCAAGCTCGAACCACTGGCGGTTGTCACCGACGCCGGCGAAGAACCGGCCGACGCCGTAATTGTGGCCTGCGGCGCCACGCCGATGCGGCCTCCGGTGCCGGGCCTGGACGGTCCGCGGGTACATGTGCTCTGGAATATGGCCGATGCCGCCGCGCTGCATGCCGCATTACATCCCGACGGCCATCTGGTCATACTCGGCGGCGGCATTCTCGGCATCGAGGCCGCCTTGCGCGCCATCGAAGCGCATCAGTCCGTAACCATCGTCGAGCGCCTGGACCATTTGATGCCGGCGCAATTCGGCCCGCGCGCCGCCGCGCTGCTGCTCGAACAATTGACCGCGCGTGGCATCCGCATCCATACCGGACGCACTTTGACGCGCGTGGAATCCCGGACCGATCCGAAGTCGCTTGGCCTGCTGCTGGACGATGGCACGCAACTGGCCTGCGATTACATGCTGCTCAGCGCCGGGGCGCGTCCCGCGCTCGACCTGGCGCAAGTTTCGGCATTGCATACGCGACGCGGGATCGTCGTCGCACCCACGCTTCAAGCCTCGGCGGCGCGGGTTTTTGCCGCGGGCGACGTGGCGGAACTGCCCTTTGCAACCCGCTGCGCAGTGCGCGAAGCCGCGGCGCAGGGACATCTGGCCGGCACGAACGCGGTCGCGGCGGCGCGTGGACAGCCGGGTGCTATCTACAAAACCGTCCTGCTGCCACTGACCTACAAGGCGCAAGGGTTCGAGGTCAACGCCGTCGGCCTGGCAGACGGTCCCGGTTGCGAGACGCAAGTCCTGGAGACCAGGCAGGCGAATGCGTTCCGCGCGCTGATCCTGCAGAACGGCGTGCTGGTGGGCGTTCAGATGATCGGGACGCGGGAAGAATTCGACGACTACGCCGCAAAGGTGCAGTCCGCGCAAAGCCGGTAGAATGGTGGCGGCGCAGGGATTTGAACCCCGGACACGAGGATTATGATTCCTCTGCTCTGCCAACTGAGCTACGCCGCCAAGGAATGGCCTAAAGCCAATACTTAGTACCGAAAGCCGCCCCTCGCGTCAATGACCGAGTGCGCTTTCGTTACTTCAGGCGAAACTCGAAGGGCAGGCGGATTTCGCCCGCCACCGGTATGCCATCGCGCGTGGCGGGGCGGAAACGCGCGCGATGCACGGCGTCCAACGCCGCATCGTCAAGCGCCGGCTGCCCGCTCGACTCACGCACTTCCAGGCGCTCGGAATGTCCGGTCTCATCAATCACCGCCCACACCACCACCCGCCCCTCCTTGCCCTGCAAGCGCGCGGAACGCGGATAGCGCGGACGAATATCGGCCAGCGCCACGGGATACGGCCCATGAGCGGCAGAACCATGGACCTCTGTACCAGGCGTGGCCGTCGGCAGGGAGCCACTGGCGGTTGAAGGAGGCTCCGCGACTGCATCCGGCACTGCCCCTGCCCCAGCCGGGAATGCGGTTGCCATGGCCTTTTCCGGAAAAGGCGTGGGTTCGCTTGATGGAATGTCGGACTTGTCTGACATGTCCGACATGTCCGACTTGTCCGACTTGTCCGACTTGTCGGACTTGTCGGACGCTACAACTGCCGGCGGCGGCGGAACCGCTACCGGCGCCGCTTGCTTCACGGGAGCGGGAGGCGGCGGCGCTACAGCTTGCGGGCGCGCGGCGGCGATCGCCTGCGCCCCCGCCTTGTCAGGCACGTCCGGCGCCACCGCCAGCCATTCCATCGTTAGCGGCGCAACCTCGGGCGCGGTCATCGAATGGCGCGTCCAGAAACGGGCATACCCTATGGTTGTGACCGCGGCGCTGGCGTGCAGCGCCAGGGCCAAACCGGCCGCCATTTCGATTTGTCGCCTGCGTTGCATTAAAGCTATTAGAATACCATCCGCACGCCGCCATAGGCGGCGATGCCGGGGCTGCCGTAACCGTAAACTTCCTCGTAATGGGCGTCGAACAGATTCTCGACCCGCGCGAAGAGGGTGACCCAGCGGGTAAGATCGTACTCGCCGCGCAGGTTTACGGTCGTGTATGACGGCATCGTGATGTCGCCCGCGCCGACTAGATCGCGACGCGCGCCGACGTAGGCCAGGTTGAGCGTGCCGCGCGCCCGCGGCGTGAAGGCGCAGGTGCTCTCCAGCCCGGCCTGGTTCTTCGGCCGGCGCAGGAGCGGCAGGTCGGTCGTCTCGTCGCGCGTTTCGGTGTAGGTGTAGGTGGCGCGCAGGGTCCAGATTTCGAATGGATGGATCTCGGCAAAGGTTTCAACCCCATAGGCACTGGCATGCCCCAGATTGTCGTAGCGGTTCGCCAGATAGTCGTAATCGATCAGATCGCGGAAGTCGTTGTGGAACCAGGTTGCGCCGACAGTCGCGAACTTGCCGGCGATGCCCTGTTCGACGCCTGCGTCCCAACCGGCGCTGTGTTCGGGGCTTAGGCCGCGGTTGCCGTAGCTCGAATACAACTGGAAGAGCGAGGGCGTCTTGAAGCCCGTTCCATAGCTGCCCTTGAAGCGGGTATCCGTGCTGCTGACCGTATATTGCGGCGCCACGCGATAGGTGGCCTCGGACCCGAAAGCGTAGGTATCGTCAACGCGCACTCCGGCGGCGGCGGCGGCGGCGCCCGCCTTGACGCAATCCTGGGCGAACAACGAAGTCGTGTGCTGGCTTTGTTCGGCAAATTCGTCGATCAAACCCGCGCTCTCGTAGCGTGAACGGCCGCGCTCGTCCTGATATTCCAGCCCGGCGGTCATGGTGTTGTACGGCCCCGCCACGATGTCGTGCTGCCAGTCGATTTTACGCCACTGGCTGTCGAAGGTGGACGAACCCAGGATCGTGTGATCGTCGCGATGATTGTCGGCGATGCTGAAACCCAGACGCTGATCCCAGCCTTCCATCAGACTTAGACGGCCCTGAAGGCGCGACAGGAGGTTCTGCTGGTCGGCCCAACTGGTGGCATCCACCGGCAGGCCGGTCGCAAAATCGTAATCGTCGTACTGGTACTTGCCGTCGATCCAGCGCACGTTGGCATCGAGGGCGAACTCGTCGCGCGGCGTCCAGCCCAGGCGTCCGTAGAGCGTGGTGGTGTGGTCGCCGTCCGCTTCGCTGTTGCCGTTGGCCTTGTCGGCCCGCGAGATGCCCGCCGTGTCGAATTGCGAAACGCCCGCCGCATAGTGTACGTCGCGTTCGCTGCCGGCGACCCCCGCCGATTCGGCGAAGGTATCGAACGACCCGGCCTCGGCCTGGAGGGTCAGTTTGGCCGGCCCTTCCGCGCGGCCGGGGATGATGTTGATTACGCCGCCGATGGCATCGGAACCGTAGAGCGGACTTTGCGGTCCGCGCAGCACCTCGATGCGATCCACGCCGGTCAGCATGATCTGCGATAGATCGACGCCGCGTCCGACATTGATCGGATCGTTGAGTTTGACGCCGTCGAACAGCACCAGCGTCTGCTCCGGCAATGCGCCTCGAATGAAGGGCGACACCGTGCCGCCCGGTCCGCCGCTTTGCATTATGGTCAGCCCCGGCACCCCGCGCAAGACCTCGGCCACGTTGCGGTTTTCGTGTTCCTCGATCTGCGCGTGCTCCACCACGGTGATCGCGCTGGCCACATCGCTCATCGGCATCGACAGGCGCGTGGCGGTGACCACGATCGGCGCCGACTGGTTGGTATTCGCGCGCGACAGGTTGTTGCTTGCAGCCGCCGGGTTCGATTCCGCCCCCGTGGCCTGGGAAATCCCCATCCAGGCGGCCATCAAACCGGCCAGGCACAATCCCGCGTTCCTAACACGTATCTTCCGTTGTAGCTTCATTCCGTGCGTTCCTTCTCCCGGTCGAGGCCGGGCGGTCGTACCATCGTTGGCAGTGCCCAAACGCGGACGGAAAGACCGGGGAAGAAAGAACGGCAACAAAAAACCCTGGTCTCTTCTCGATGAAAAAACCAGGGGTGCGACACAATCCACCTCAAGCTCTCCATCCGCGAAAGAGGGCTCCACCGGCACAAGCCGGCGGCCATGAGTACCCGGGCAAAACGTCTTCTGGCTTCCGGCATCGAACCTACCGCCCCGCCTTCCCCCATCCCTGCGGATGGAGTGGTTCGTTCGGGGTTTCGTATCCGGTTACAGCGGCGCGACCGCGTCCGATTTTAACGGACTTCCGTTCTTCGCCCGGCTCAATTTAATAATCTGCCAAAGAACTGCCGCGTAAAATGCGGCTTCCGGCGTCCGTTGTCAAACGGAATTTCTGGCGGACTTCTTGGCGAGTTTCGCGGCCCGCTTTTCTTTCAGCGTCATGGTCGGTTTCTTCTTGTCCTCTTTTTTGCGTTCCAGTCCCTTCATTGCGCGCTCCTTACGGTCCGATTTCGCCGCTTCGCGGTCGGTAACGGCCATACCGTTACAATGGGAACAAAGTAGTCCCGCAAAAACGCTGTGTCAATACGGCTTGTTGTTGCTTGGCGATATTGACGTTTATCCGCACTTTTGGCAGGCTCCCCCCCCATGAGCAAATTGAAGGCAGATCTGTCCAACCTTGAAAGCACGTTCCCGAAGGACTTTACCCCCGACCAGATCGCCAAGGCCAAGACGGCCTTTTACAAGAAACTGGCCCTGCTGGCCCACAGCTTCTACGGCGGCAAGATCCAGGTGGTCCCCCGCGCCCCCGTGCCGGGATTCAACTGGTTCAACGTCTGGTACACCCCGGGCGTGTCAACCGTTTCCACGTCGATCCGGGACAATAACGAGCTGTCTTTCAGCTTGTCGTCGCGCGGCAACATGGTGGCCGTGGTCAGCGACTCGACCCGCGTCCTGGGCGACGGCGACTGCACGCCCCCCGGAGGACTGGGCGTCATGGAAGGCAAGGCATTCCTGATGAAGTACCTGGGCGGCATCGACGCGGTGCCCCTCTGCATGGATTCGCGGAACGCCAGGGGCGAGCACGACCCGGACAAGATCATCGACTTCGTCAAGATGTGCCAGCCCAGTTTCGGTGCGGTGAACCTCGAGGACATCTCCCAGCCCAATTGCTACAAGGTGCTGGACGTCCTGCGCCAGGAGTGCGACATCCCCGTGTGGCACGACGACGCCCAGGGCACGGCCAGCGTGACCCTGGCCGGCGTCATCAACGCGGTGAAGCTCGCGGACAAGGAGCTTTCGAAGGTCCGGATCGTCATGCTCGGGGCCGGCGCGTCGAACACGAGCATCGCGCGGCTGATCATCGCCGACGGCGCCGACCCTCGGAAGATGGTCATGTTCGATACGAAGGGGTCGCTGCACAAGGGACGCGAGGACATCAAGAAGGACCCGCGGTTCTACCGCAAGTGGGAGCTCTGCGAGCAGATGAACCCGGAGCGGTTCGGCTCGATCCACGACGCCTGCAAAGGCGCCGACGTGCTGATCGCCCTCTCCCAGCCGGGCCCCGACCAGGTCAAGCCCGAGTGGATCCGCGGCATGGCCAAGCAGGCGATCGTCTTCGCCTGCGCCAACCCGGTGCCGGAGATCTACCCCTACGCGGCCAAGGAGGCCGGAGCCTACGTCGTGGCGACCGGCCGCGGCGACTTCCCCAACCAGGTGAACAACTCCATCGGGTTCCCAGGCATCCTGAAGGGCGCCCTGCTCGTGCGGTCGCGGAAGATCACCGACGGCATGGCCATCCGCGCGGCCCACTCGCTGGCGGACTACGCGGTCAAGCGTGGCATCACGACCGACAACATGGTTCCCACCATGGACGAGGCCGACATCTTCCCCGTGGAGTCCGCCGACGTGGCGATGCAGGCGGTCAAAGAAGGCGTTGCGCGGATCAAGCTCACATGGGACGAGGCCTACGCCGCCGCCAAGCGGGACATCACAGCCGCGCGGGAGCTGACGGCCACGCTGGTCAAGGACGGATTCATCAAGTACGTGCCCGAGAGCATGCTCGAAGAGGCCCTGGCCGCGGCCATCACGGGAGTGCGGAAGTAGGCGCGGCGGGCCATTCGTACGGTCACATGGGCACCCCGTAGGGACCATCCAACAGCACCGCCACGCGCGCGGCGGGCTGCTCCGCCAGGGCCCGGTCCAACGCCCGTTGCACCATGGCCGCGGCCAGTTCGCATTCCGGGCCACCGCCCGCCAGGCCCTCGCCGCCGTCGCGGCCGGGCAGTCCGCGAAAGGCCGCGCCGGTCAGTTGCGGGCTGCAGTACACCAGCCGTTCGGCACGGCCCAGTTTGCGCAGGGCGCGCCCCCACATCTGCAACTCCCACTGTTCGGGGACGAAGGTCCAGTCCGGCGACAGCAACCGGCGCTCCAGTTCGTCAATCCCCAGTTCCGTCAGCATGGGCAGCAGACGCCGGTAATTCGGTCCGCCCACCGGGTCGTGATCGGTGTGATTCGCCGCCAGAATCATGGTCCCGCCGGAACGGACGGCGCGCGAGGCTTCGACCGCGGCCTTGGCCGCCTGATAATGGTTGATGCCCACGAACCCGGCATGCGTCACCACCACATCGTACGCGCCGGCGATCGGGATGACAGATTCCGTCATCACCCGCGCCGCGGCGGCGCGGTGCGCCGGTTGCAGCGCCCCGGCAAAGACACCGGTCAGCCGGCGATCGCGGCCGATCGTGACGTTGACGATAAAATCCACGCCCGCCTTGCGCGCCACCTCCATGGCCTCCTCCTGGCAGGGATTGTTTTCCAACTGCAGGCTGGCGGCGCGGGCGTCCGCCATCATGCGCGCCCCGTGGAAAACATAGGTGCCCTTTTCGCCGATCAGGCCGGGACAGACCGACTTGGGTCCGCCGCTGACGCCGGCCATGAAATGCGGTTCCACGAGTCCTGTCAGTATCTTCAGGTCGGCGTCCAGATAACGGCGGTTCAGCCAGATCTCCGTGCCGCGCCGCGTGTTGCCGATGCAGCGCAGCGAGGCATCGTCGCGGCAGTCGTGATTGACGATTTCCACGCCGGCATGGAAGGCCGCCGGCGTCAACAGGCCGCGCAATTCGTCCGTGGTCATCAGGCGATGCGTGCCGGTGGCCACCAGCACCGTGATGCGGCGGAATCCGCCGGACCGCAGCAGTTCCAGCAAGGGCTCCAGAAGCCCCTCCGCGCCGCGGTAGGGCACCGGGCGGGTGTTGTCGCTGATCACGATCACGGCCGCGGGATCGGCATGCCGGACCCGGCAGGCGCGCACGATATCGGAGAAGGCCGGCGTGCCGAGCGGCGACGCCAGGGCCGCGCGGATGGCGCCGGAGGGATCGGCCAGGGCGCGCACCTCCGGCAGGCGCAAAATATCGGCGTCGGCCGGCGCGTCAAAAGCCAGCGTTGCGCGGCCGAATTCGAGTTCGATATGCCTGCGGTTCATACTTCAATCACATTGCCGCGATTCAGCATGAACCCGGGATCCACCGCCGCCTTGCAACGCCGGACATCCTCGACCGCCGCCGGACCGTAGCAGCGCAAAAAGTCCTTGCGCTTGCGCTTGCCCGTGCCGTGCTCGCCGGAATAGACGCCGCCCAGGTCGGCGGATTTCGCCACGATGGCGTCATACAGGGCCACGCCCTGATCCAGTTGTTCGCGATGCGGCAGCAGGGTGAAATGCAAGTGACAATCCCCCAGATGCCCGAAGGCCAGATACTCCATCTTCGCCTCGTCCAATATCCCGTGGGTGAAGTTCAGGAATTCCTCGAAACGGCCGGGCGGCACCACGGTATCGGTCATGATCGTAAAGGCGCCGCGGTGTTTGACCACCTCCAGCGCGTTGGCCGGCAGCGAATGGCGCGCCTCCATGAACATGGTCCAGTTCCTCTCCGAGTCCAGCAGCATGACGGCCTCGTCCTTGACGCCGCAGCCGCTCTCGAGAATCACGCCCATCCACTCCTCGGCGGCCTCTTCCAGCGAGCGCCCGTAAAGCGGAACCTGCAGGTAAATGCCCACCTTGTCGTCGCCGTGGAACAGCCGGTCGCGGTGGTTCATGTAGCGCGGGCAGTTGACGCCAAAGTACTCCAGCGCGCCCAGCGACCCCAGATCGCCCTTGAGGTGCCTGCTGACCTGACGATAGAAGGCCAGCGCCAGTTTCTCCTCGGGCAGCGAGAAAAACAGATCCAGAACGGCATCCGGACTCTGGCGCAAAGCGAAGGTGCAGCCGGTCAGCGCGCCAAACAGTCCTTCGCTGCCGACGATCAGATCGACGAAATCCATCACTCCATCCAGCGCGGAAAAGGGGCCGCCGGCGTTTTTAATGGTCGGGCGCGGATAGCGCGGCACCGGCCATTCGCGCCGGACGCCGTAATCTTCCAGCACAAACCGGCCGTCGCGCGCGACATATTGCCCGCGTTCGGCGCAAATCAAGGCCCCGTCCGGCAGGACCAGCTCGATCGCGCGCACCCATTCGCGCGTGGCGCCCGCGTGTCCGGGAACGAAGCCCGAGGCGTTGCAGATCACGGTGCCGCCCACGCTGGCATCCGCGCGGCTGGTGGGATCGACCGGATAGAAAAGTTTGCCGTCGGTGACGCGCAGCACTTCCTTGCGCAAGTCCTCGACGATCATCCCGACCGCGCCGCGCACCGTACGGGCGTCGGCGTCAACCGCCACCGGCGCCCCCCCTGCTCCATCGGCGCTCAGCATCCGCACCAGCGACAGGACCACGCCGCCATCGGGGGTGGCGCTGCCGGTGAGATTGGATTTTCCGCCGGACAACGTGACCGGGATGCCCGCCTGGGTGCAGGCGCGCAAGATCACGGCGCAATCGCGCGGATTGTCCGGACGGGCGACGGCCTGCGCCGCGCCGGGCAGATTCGAACTGTCGCCGGCAAAACCCGCGACGATGTCGGGATCGCATTCCAGCGCCACGCTGAAGCGGTCGAGCAGGAAAGCGGCCAGCGCCGGAAGCGCGGCGCTGCCCGCATGATCGCGGCAGAAGCCATCCAGATCGGAAATCTCCACCTCAGCCAGCAAGCGTTCGCATTGAATAATGTCCGTGCTCATGAACGCTCCGGAAACAGCGCCGGGGATTCGGTTGTAATCATTGCTTCAGGCCGACAACCGCCTGCTTGATGGCCGCGATATGCGCGGGCGTCGTCCCGCAGCAGCCGCCAACGATATTGGCGCCCGCCGCGACCAGGGCCGCCACGCGGCCGGCCATTTCCGCCGGAGTCTCCGGGAATAGATCCACGCCGTTGACGTTCTTCGGCAGACCGGCGTTGGCGTTGACCATGATCGGCGCCGCCGGCGCCGCCTTGCGCATTTGCTTCGCGATCTCGATCATGCGCTCCATGCCGTTGCCGCAGTTGGCGCCGATCACATGCGCGCCCGCCGCGAGGCAGGCCTTTGCGGCCTCGGCCGGGGAGACGCCCATCATGGTCCTGTATTCGCCCTTGACGGTGCGTTCGAAGGTGAAGGTGCAAAGCGCCTCGCAGGCCGTGTTGTCGCGGGTGGCCCGGATGGCGGCCACGGCTTCATCCAGCGCGCTGAATGTTTCGATGCAGATGGCATCGGCGCCGCCGGCGGCGAGGGCCACGACCTGCTCCTTGAAGAAATTATAAAGCTCCTCTTCGGTTACATCGCCCGTGGCCGTCATCAACCCCGTCGGACCGGCGGAAGCCATCACCCACTTGTCGGAACCCGCCGCCTCGCGGGAGATTTCCGCCGCCGCCTGGTTGAGCTCCGAGGTGCGTTCCGCCAGATTGAAGTATTCCAGTTTGCAGCGCGTGCCGCCGAAACTGTCGGACTTGATCATGTCGGCGCCGGCCGCGATATAACTCCGGGCGATGTCCAGCACGTCCGTGCGGTGCGTCACGCACCACAGTTCGGGACATTCGCCCGGCGGCATGCCCTTCTTCTGGAGAAAGGTACCCCAGGCGCCATCCGCCACCAAGACACGCCCCGACTTAACCGCTTGCACAATACTCTGCTTCTGCATGATTTTCAGTCTCCATCGATCCAATGTTTTCGTGGACACCCGGTTGGTTGCAAGGGTGATAGTTTGACACAACGCCAGATTCGGATCAACCCCTGGCTCAGTGCAAACTCATCTTACCCAATGGAAATTTGCATCTATCCAAGCACGTCGCTCATGCCAGACTGATTGAATATAAGACGATTCAACTACGAAATACGCCAAAGACGCGAAAACAACCTCAATCTTTTGCCTTGATTTTCGCGTCTTTGGCGTATTTCGTAGTGAAAACCTGGTTTCTCATAGAATGAGGCTCATCTGCGATGCGTTGCGGATGCGCCTTGCCTTCTGGAGGGACGGGCTCCGTCCCGTCCGTTCCTCCCGCTCCGGCTGACTCAGACGACACGGAGGTCGTCCCTCCAAATCCGCGCTGCAGTTCATGCGTTACTTCCCACCTTCAGATAACGAGGCAGATGTGCCAAGCGGAAAGCATTAACGTCGGTGTCTCAGATCAGAACACCTAAGCAGTTAAAGCAAGAATTTCAACCCTCTGATTTAGACGCGGCGCGGGGATCGAGCGCGTCGCGCAGGGCGTCGCCGAGCAGATTGAAGGCCAGCACGACCGCGAAGATGGCGATGGTCACAAAGGTCAGTTCCCACCACATGCCCTGCCAGAGGCGCAGGCGCGCATTGCCGAGCATGACGCCCCAGGAGGGCTCGCCCTGCACGCCGATTCCCAAAAAGCTCAAAAAGACCTCCGTGCTGACCGCGGCCGGAAAACGCAGCGAAATGGTGATGATCACCAGGTGAAAGACATTGGGCAGAATGTGGCGGAAAAGAATCCGGGCATGTCCGAGCCCCATCGCCCGCGCCGCCTGCACGTAGGTTTGCTCGCGCTGCTTGAGCGTCTCGCCGCGGATCAGGCGGCACAGGCCCACCCAGGTGGTGAGTCCGATCCCAAGATAAACTCCGGTTAAGCCCTTGCCCACCACCAGCGCAATGGCCAGGATGAAGAGCAGGCCCGGAATCGCGGCCACGGTCGAGTAAAGCCAGACCACAACATCGTCAACCCATCCGCCAAAATAGCCCGCCAGCAGGCCCAGCAGCAGACCCAGCGGAATCGCGATCAATGCCGTCATCACACCAACCTGGAAAGCAATGCGCGCGCCCTGGATCAGCCGCTGCCCCACATCGCGGCCCAGATTGTCGGTGCCGAAGGGATGCCGCGCCAGTTCGCGCAACCCGGCATACAGGCGCGCGCCCACTTGCGGTGCGTCCGCCTCGGCGCCGGCCGCCGCCGCAAAGGGGTGGCGGAAAAGACTTGGAGGCAGGTAACGGGCATCCAGGTTGAGTTGGGCATAGGACGGCGTGCGATCGCGCGCCTGGGCCAGGCGGTAGACGATTTCGCCCCACAACGCGGCGGCGGCGAAAAGGGCCAGCACGATCATGCTGGCGCGCGTCCGCCAGCCGCTGCGCAATCCGCGCCACACACGCAGGCCGCCGGCCGCCGCATCCGCGCCTGCAAAGGCGACGCCGGGCGATTCTGGAGCGAAGGTTGTCATCGCAGCCGGATGCGCGGGTCGGCCCACGCGTAACAGAGGTCGGTTAATAGGTTGGCCGCCATGTAGAGCACCGCGCCCACCAGCACCACGCCGCGGATCACGTCCACATCGGCCGAATTGATGGCATTGATGCTGAGTCCGCCCAAGCCTGGAATGCCGAAGAAGCTTTCCAACAGCAGACTGCCGGTATAGAGAAATGGAATCGCAATCACGGTGCTGGTGATGATTGGAATCAGGGCGTTACGCAGCACATGACGGATCAGCACGGCCGGAGTGCCAAGGCCCTTGGCCAGCGCCGTGCGCACGTAGTCGCGGTTGATCTCCTCCAGCATGACAGTGCGGTAGAAGCGCAGGTTGGCGCCCAAACCGCTGACGAGACCGATCGATACCGGCAGCAGCAGGCAGCGCCACGAATCGAAGCCCCAGATCGGAAACCAGCCCGCGTGGTAGGCCAGCACGTACTGTCCGGCCACGATCCAAACCAGGTAGTTGACGCTCATCAAGACCACGGCGATCACCACGGTCAGGCGGTCGAACCAGGAGTCGCGGCGCCAGGCGCAAATCAACGCCAGGGCGATGGATACGATCAAGCCGCCGAAGAAAATCGGCGCCGTCAACATCAGCGACGGGCCGATTCCCTGCTTCAGCATGTCGGCCACGCGCTCGTTGGTGGCCAGTGAGACGCCGAAATCGAGCCGCGCCACCTGGCCCAGGTAATGCGCCAGTTGCGAATCCCAGGGATGCGCCATGCGCCGTTCCAGGCGCGCCGCGCGGATTTCCAGCGGCCCTCCGCCCGTCACCGTGATCCGCAAGCCATCCGCGCGGCCCGCGCCGGCGGCGAGCGGCAGAACCAGCCGCGTCCAGCGCGTCGGCACCGGCACGGCGGCGGTGGACGGCGCCCCACCCTCCGCTGTCACCGCCAGCGTGCCGCCGCCCGACGGCTGGCGCACATCCAAACGCCAGCGATAATCGGTGTTGGCGCGCAGAGGACAGGCCAGCGGTACAACCCCGACGCCGGGCGAGAACAGCACAGCGCCCGCCGCATCCAGCCGCGATCCCGTCGTCCCTTCCCACGCTCCGGACCTGTCCGAGCCGCGGCGGGCATCCCAGTCCGTCCAGGCGCGCGTTGAGGTCCAGCTTCCCCAGAGCAGCGGCCGATTGAACCCGCGCGTTTCGTCAAACTCCTCCAGCGCCGCCGGGGTGGCGTTTTTTCCGAGCGCCATGACGGCGGGACTGCCGCCCACGACGTGAAAAAGCACAAAAGTGATCAGCACCACGCCGAACAGCACGGGGAGCATCTGCAAACAACGGCGCAACAAGTAATATCCCATGGCATAGGCGCGCGCATTTCAGGCGCACGTCCGCGCATTCTGTCATCCCCGCGCCTCCGGCGCAAGACCGCCGAAAAACACCCAAACAACTCTTGATTGCGCCGTCCGTATGCTCAGGCTATGATCCGCCGCTTACACAATCACAGCAAAGTGCAAAGCAAAATAATGGCTGTGGGATGACATACATGGACGACGTTATTCCTGGCGCCTTAAAGGCCTTGATCGCCGATAGCCGCGCCGCCTTACAAGACGGCATCGAACTGGTTGTATCGCGTTTCGAAAAGAACGCCGGCTATCCGTTCGTGGATACCAAGTTGAGCACGAACAGCGGGCGGGATTTTCCGGAGCCAGCCGACCCGGAGACCGACTTCCGTGGCCGTAGCGCGGTCTTCGGATGGATCCAGGGGCGCGGGCTGGAAGCGCTGGCGGGGCACGCGGCTTTCCTGGCCGACACCCCGCACCTGGCGGCGCGCTGCGACCGGATGCTGGAAACCGTGGCGGCGCGGATGGCCGCATTCGGACGGGTGAACAACGGCCGGTTCGTATTTCTGTTCACCCCCGATGGCCGGACCTTTCGCCGCGGAGCGGACGGCAGGCGCGAGTACTTTCCGGCGTCTTCAATCCCGCCGGGATTTGCCGACCTCTTTACGGGCAAGGGACTGGCCGCCGCCGGGGTCCGGCTGGGCCGCGCGGAGTTGAGCAAGCTGGGCGTCTCCACTTTCCGTAACGCCGCCGCGGCGATCAGGGACGGAAGTTTTACCTCGGACCAGATTTCGTTCGATCCCAAGAATCCAGCCCTGCCCGTCCCCGGCCGCCAAGCGCAGGGGCCATGGATGATCGCGCTGGGCGGGTTTGCGTTGATGTGCGATCTCTATCCCGGCGCGGACGAGTGGGTCGAGGGCGGCAGGCTCTTTCTTCAGCATCTGCTCGACCGTCACGTGATTCATCGCGACACAACCACCCTGCGGCGTTTCGATTTCGTCGAGTGGACAGACGACGCTGGCAGGCCGTGGACGGAACAGGGCAAGGTTGTACTGGATCCTGGCCACGCGATCGAGTTCACGGGGCTCGCGGCCCGCTTTCTGCTCCATGCGAGCGCGCGGAAATCACCAACACAGGAACTGCGCAAACTCGCCGCAGCCTGCCGGGAGAGCTTACCGGAAATCTTCCTGGCGGCGTTCGCCAACGGATTCCAGCGGCGGCTGGGCGGTATCTGCAAAACCTTCGACCTGGTTGCCCGCACCCCCTTAAACGGCGACATGCCCTGGTGGCCCCTGCCGGAGGCGATGCGCGCTGCCGCGCTCTTGCTTCGCCTGGCCCCCGCGCACCCCCGCTGCGCGGAAATCGCCGCGGCCGCGGCCGATTGCGCCCGCGCCCTTTTCGGCCCGTTTCGCTCGCCGCTTCCCGGCCTCTTCCTGCAAACCCGCGAAGCCAGCGGCAATCCATCCACGGCGATTCCCGCCACCCCCGACGCCGACCCGGGCTACCACACCGGTCTGTGCCTGATCGATTTCGTGGCGCAAATCTCCCCAAAAAATGCGGTTGACAACTCCCAGCCGGATGAAAGATACTAATTTTCATGCGCCACATAACATCCACCGCAATCCGCACGGCAGATCACAGCCCGGCCTACAAGCTGGTGCTGGAGGGACTGCTGGTTATTTTGCGCCCCGCGGTGGGCGGCGGGTGATTCACCCGCCATCTGGCTGACGCCAAACCCACTGCGAGTTCGCAGTGGGTTTTTCGTTATAGTCACGTATAATGCGTGTTTGCATGTAAAATAAGAAAAGGCAAACGACATGAGAACCGGAGCGGATATCGTCATCGAGGGGTTGCTGCGGGCCGGGGTGAAAACCCTGTTTGGACTGCCTGGTGGAATGGTTCTGGACATCTTCGACAAACTGCCATGTGCGCCAATTGAATTCTTCCTCGCGCGCCACGAACAAGGCGCCGCGCACATGGCCGACGGCTACGCCCGCGCCACCGGTCAGGCGGGCGTCTGTCTGGTAACTTCCGGACCCGGCGCCACAAATACAGTGACCGGGCTCGCAACCGCCAACATGGACGGCAGCCCTGTGGTCTGCATCGCCGGTCAGGTAGCTTCGCCGCTGATCGGCAACGATGCCTTTCAGGAAGCCGATACGGTCGGCATCACACGCGCCGTGACCAAGCATAACTACCTCGTGAAAAGGGTCGAGGATCTGCCGCGCATCATGGTCGAGGCCTTCGAAATCGCCACCACCGGCAAGCCCGGCCCCGTGCTCGTGGATGTTCCAAAAGATATCCAGCAAACCGCCTGCGACACGCCGTTCCCGGCAGGGATGAACCGCCGCGGCTACCGGCCCGACAACGATCCCGATGACCAGGACATCGAACGTCTGGCGCGGGCCGTCGCCGCCGCCCGCCGTCCCGTCTTTCTCGTGGGTGGCGGGGTTATCTCCGGCGATGCCGCCGCCGAGTTTGCGGCCGTGGCCGTCAAGGCCGGCGTGCCGGTGGTCAGCACACTCATGGGCCTCGGCGCCTTCCCGGGCAGCGCGCCGCTGGCGCTCGGCATGATCGGCATGCACGGAACCGTGGCCGCCAACCGCGCGGCCAGCGCCTGCGATCTCGTCGTGTCGGTGGGCGCGCGCTTCGATGACCGCGTGACAGGCAAGGTTTCCACTTTCGCCCCGCACGCCTTGAAGGGACACATCGACATCGATCCCTCGGCCATCGGCAAGAGCGTGCCGGTGGATTTTCCGGTCGTCGGCCATGTGAAAATCGCGCTGCGCAAATTGCTCGAAGCCGTGGAACCGGTCGCGCGCCCGGAATGGCTGGCCCAGGTCTCCGAATGGAAAGCGCGCCATCCGCTCACCTACGACCGCTCCTCAAAGGAGTTGCTGCCGCAGTATGTGATCGAACAAATCGCCGCCGTAACCCGCGGCGACGCCTTGATCGTGACCGACGTCGGACAGCACCAGATGTGGGCCGCGCACTTTTATCCCTATTCCAAGCCGCGCAGCTTCATCACCTCAGGCGGCCTCGGAACAATGGGCTTCGGCCTGCCCGCCGCGATCGGCGTCAAAGCCGCCCGCCGCGATCAGCCGGTGGTGCTCATCTCCGGCGACGGCAGCATCCAGATGAACTTCCAGGAACTTGTGGTGGCCGTGGAACATGACCTGCCCATCGTGGTCGTAATTCTCAACAACGGCTACCTCGGCATGGTGCGCCAATGGCAGGAACTCTTCTACAAGCGCGAATACTCCGGCGTCCGCCTGGGCCGCGACGAACGCCACCTTAACGAGCGCATTCCGGCAACCATCCGGGCCGCCGGCCCCTACCGGCCGGACTTCGTGAAACTGGCCGAGGCCCACGGCGCGCTGGGCATGCGCGTCACACGGCAGGACGAGGTGGCCCCCGCGCTCGTCAAGGCGCTGGCCGCCGGTCGTCCGGTGGTCGTCGAGTGCCTCGTGCGGGCCGAGGAAAACGTCTTCCCGATCGTGCCCCCAGGCAAGGCGCTTAACGAATTACTGCAAGGTCTGGCCTGAACAAGTGTTCGGTGTTCAGTGTTCAGTGTTCGGAGTTCGATGTTCTGCGTTCGGAGAAATGATATGAAAAAACATATAATTACGGCGCTTGTGGAAAACCAGCCGGGCGTGCTCGCGCGCGTCGTCGGGCTGATCTCGGGCCGCGGCTATAATATCGAAACGCTCAACGTCGGTCCCACAAACGACCCGACCGTCTCACGCATGACCATGCAGGTGCCGGGCGACAACCGGGTGCTGGAACAGGTGACGCGGCAACTTGGTAAACTGGTGGACGTGATCGATGTTACCGATCTCACCAGCGCGCCATGCGTCAATCAGGAGTGCCTGCTTGTAAAACTCGCCGCGACGCATGCGCAGCACGCGGCAATTGCGGCCCTCACCGAACGCTTTGGCGGACGCGTGCTCGCGTCGCAAACCGACGCGATGATCGTGCAACTCACCGGCGATTCGAAACAGATTGTGGATTTCATCGATCTGCTGGCGCCGTTCCGCATGCTCGATATCTCGCGTTCAGGCATCATCGCCATTGCCAGAGGAGGCCGGCCATGAAAACCGCCCCGGACCCGCAGCGGATCGTCATCTTCGACACCACCCTCCGCGACGGCGAACAGGCGCCCGGCGCCAGCCTGACCATGCGTGAAAAGCTGGACATCGCCAAGGCGCTGGTCGCGCTCAACGTGGACATCATCGAGGCTGGATTCCCGATCGCCTCGCCCGACGATTTCGAGGCCGTCAAGAGCATCGCGCAAACGGTCAAGGGTCCGGTGGTGGCCGGTCTCGCCCGCTGCGTGGACAAGGACATCCAGCGTTGCGCCGAGGCGGTTTGCGCCGGGCCCAAACCCTGCATCCACGTCTTCCTCGCCACTTCGCCGATCCACCGCGAGTACAAACTGCACATGTCGCGCCAAGGGGTGATCAAGCAGGCCGTGGCCTCCGTTCGCTATGCCCGCAAGTTCTGCCAGGAGGTCGAATTCAGCGCCGAAGACGCCTCGCGCACGGAGCCCGCCTTTCTCGCCGAAGTGGTGGAAGCCGTGATCGACGCCGGCGCCTGCACGGTCAATATTCCCGACACGGTCGGTTACGCGGTCCCGAACGAGTTCGGACGTCTGATCGAGGGCCTTTTCGAGACCGTCCCCAACATAGGGCTGGCCCGCATCCATGTGCATTGCCACAACGACCTTGGCCTGGCGGTGGCCAATTCGCTCGCCGCCGTGCAGGCCGGCGCGCGGGGCGTCGAATGCACGATCAACGGACTGGGCGAACGCGCCGGCAATTGCGCCCTCGAAGAGGTGGTGATGGCGCTGCGCACCCGCGCCGACGTCTTTGGACTCAAAACCGGCATCCGCACGCGCGAACTCTACCGCGTCAGCCGCCTGGTCAGCCGCCTGACCGGTCTTTCGGTGCAGCGCAACAAGGCCATCGTGGGCGCCAACGCCTTCGCACATGAGGCTGGCATCCATCAGGACGGCATTCTCAAGCATCGCAGCACCTACGAAATCATGCGCGCCGAGGATGTCGGCATCGAAGAGCATGAACTCGTGCTGGGAAAACACTCCGGCCGCCACGGTTTCCAGAACAAGCTCCAGAAAATGGGGCTCGCGCTCTCACCCGCGGAACTGGAACGGGCCTATACCCGATTCATCGCCCTGGCCGACCGCAAGAAAAACCTCTACGACGACGACCTGCTCGCCATCGCCCGCGACGAAATCTCCGAATCGCCGGCCGTCGGGCTCTACGCGCTGGAATACCTGCACGTCTCGGCCGGCACGGGCACGATACCAACGGCCACCGTCCGCATCCGCCGCGGCAAGGAAACTCTCGAGGACGCCGGGACCGGCGACGGCCCCGTGGACGCCGCGCTGCGTACGATCGACCGCATCACAGGCATCACAGGACACCTGCTGGATTTCGCGCTGCAGTCGGTCACGATCGGACAGGATGCCCTGGGCGAAGTAACCTTGCGCGTGCAGTTCGACCAGACCATCCTGAGCGCCAAGGCGGCCAGTCCCGACATTGTGGACGCCAGCGCGCGCGCCTATCTCTCGTGCGTCAACCGCATTGCGCTGCGTAACGCGGCCGTCAAAGCGGCCGCCGTCAAACCGGCGCGCAAGGAGTCCCGCGCGTGAACGTCGCAACCCTCAGCGGCGCCACGCGGCCGTATGCGGTACTCGGTCATCCGATCCGGCACACCCTCTCGCCGAACATGCACAACGCGGCCTTCCAGGCGCTGGGCCGCGACGCCGTCTACCTGGCCTTCGACGTCGCCCCGGAGCGGCTGATGCAGGTTCTGCCGGCCATGGCCGCCATGGGTTTCGGCGGCATCAATCTGACCGTGCCGCTCAAGGAAGTGGCCTTTCGCGGTCTTACCGATATCGATCCCCTGGCGCGGCAGTTGGGCGCGGTCAATACGGTTGAGATCATGCCGGACGGCCTCAAGGGCCATAACACTGACGGCTGCGGTTTCCTGCGCGCAATCGCCGAAGCCTTCGATTTCAATCTTGCCGGCCGCGCGCTCTTCGTGCTCGGTTGCGGCGGCGCAGGCCGCGCGCTGGCCATAACGTCCGCCGCCGGTGGCGCCGCCCGTCTGATGCTGGCGGATATAGATCCTGCGCGCACGCAGCGGCTCAGCGACGAAATCCACGCCCTGGCCCCCGCGGTGGTTGTCGCAACCGCCGGTTCCGACCCCGCCGCCTGGCCGCAAGCCAGCCGCACGGCTGACCTGATCGTTCAGGCCACGCCCGTCGGCATGCATTCCGACGATCCCAGTCCCCTGCCCTCCAACGCCTTCCGTCCCGGCCAGTGCGCCATGGACCTGGTCTACATGCGTCCCGAAACCGCCTTCACGCGCACCGCCGGCGCGGCCGGCGCGCGCGCCGTCAACGGCCTCGGCATGCTTCTGCACCAGGGCGCCGAATCGTTCCGCATCTGGACCGGCGTCACGCCGCCCCTGGCTCCCATGCGCGCCGCGCTGGAAGAAGCGGTGTACGGCCCCCCCGCAAAGTCAGAAGTGAACAGTGAACGGTAAACAGTGAACAATTCCGCTTTCCGCTTTCCGCTTTCTGACCTCCCCGCAATGAACATCCTTGGCATCGAGACTTCCTGCGACGAGACTTCCGCCGCGGTCGTGCGTGACGGCCGCGAGGTGCTCTCCAGCATCGTCCACAGTCAGATCGCCGCGCACCGCCCCTACGGCGGCGTGGTGCCGGAAATCGCCTCGCGGCAGCATGTCGAACATCTGTCCGACGTGCTCGCCGAGGCCGTGCGCAGCGCTGGATTGGAGTGGTCCCAACTCGACGCGCTGGCCGTCACCTACGGACCCGGACTCGCCAGCAGTCTGCTCGTCGGCCTGGCCGCCGCCAAAGGTCTGGCCCTGCGCCTCGACCGGTCGCTGATCGGCATTCACCACATGGAGTCGCATCTCTACTCCGCCTTTCTCGGACTCCAGGCCCCCGCCTGGGAAAGCGTCATGCCCTGCCTGGCCTTGATCGTCTCCGGCGGCCACACCCTCCTGTTGCATGTCGAGGCCCCCGGCCGCTACCGCCTGATTGGACAAACCGTGGACGATGCCGCCGGCGAGGCTTTCGACAAGGGCGCCTCGTTGCTCGGCCTGGGTTATCCCGGCGGCCCGGCGATCGACCGCGCCGCGCGCGAAGGCGGCAACCCCGGCGCCGTGATATTCCCGCGCGGCTTTCCGCGCAAACTACATGCGCGCTTCGCGGACGACGTCGATCCCAGCGCCTGCTTCAGTTTCAGCGGCATAAAAACGGCGCTGCTTTACCATCTGCGCAAGTATCCACCAGGCCGCGACGGGAACCCCGGTGTGGCCGATCTGGCGGCCAGCTATCAGGAAGCCATAGTAGACACACTGGTGACGCGCACACTGACGGCGCTGGGCCGCAACGAAACACTGGTTGTGGCAGGCGGAGTATCGCTCAACCGCCGCCTGCGCGAATTGCTCGCCGCCGCCGCCGCCGAGCGCGGCTTTCGCCTGCTGCTCGCCGAACCGGCCTACTGCACCGACAACGCCGCCATGGTGGCCGGCCTCGCCGCGCACAAACTAGCGACGCCGCCGACCCTCAGCGAAAGCCTGGCCCTGGATGCCTGCCCCAGCATCGAATTCGGGTGACCAGAGCGTTCATATATTGGCGCCTTGGTCAGACAAGTCAGACCGGTCGGACTTGTCCGACTCGTCCGACTCTTTTGACATTGCCCGTGTCCCCCTGCACTCCGGATACCCTGAACACCCCAAAAAAGCCTGCCCCGCATGTACCCCCTGCCTGGCGGTACGCCGCCGCATGCTCTTGCCGCAAAGCGGGCAAACGGGAATGTCCGACTTGTCTGACTTGTCTGACTTGTCTGCCCCGTCCGACTTCCCCGCCTCCCTCGCTTTCACCCGCGCCGCATACAGCCGCTCGGTGAACCCGCCATGCTCGACAAATTCCCGACTCTGGCTCTCGATCTGACGCTTCAGCAGGTAGGCGGCCTGATTCACGGCGCACAGCATCGCGTTGGCCACCAATTCAGGCTCGGCCTTGGCCATATACTCCGATAACCCCGCCAGTCCGGTCAACCGCACTGTTCCTTCCGGCGCCGTCGGCAGATCGGGCGCGACATCGTGTTTCAGCCGCTCGCGCATCTCCAGCGCCTCGGGTGCATCCTTGTTCCAGACGCGCAGTCCCCGCTGGATCAGAAAGCTTTTGTAATCCTTGAGCAATTCATCCGAAAGGCTGGCCCGCGCCACATTTGTGAGTTTCATCTCGTTCTTTCGCGAAGTCGCCGCCGCGCCGCTACCCTCGCTGATGTTGCGGACGCCGCTGCGCGCCGCCTGCACCATCTGGTCATGAGTGCGCGAGTGTTTGTCAATGAAACGGTCGCAGAAAACCACGGTCGCGTCATAAACCGCCTCGGCCACCTTGTAACTCCGTAAGTGCTCATAGCCGCCATGCGGCAGCAGCACCCCATCCGAATCGCTCATGATCATTCCTCCAGCCAGGTTTTAGATTAACTCAGTCCGCCCCGTCCGACAAGTCCGACAAGTCCGACCCGTCCGACGCCATACTCTAAAACATTCATTGACACTCACGCAAAGATTCTTTATATCGTCTTTTAATGAAATCTGGTCCACGTCATATCACCAACCTGGAAGCCCGCGCGTTGAAGCAACTGGGGCCGCGGTTGAGGCGTCTGCGGCGCTTGCGGCACCTCACGCAGACCGAGCTGGCACGCCGCATCGGCATGCGCCCCGGCCCGGTCAATGCCATCGAATGCGGACGCCATCTGCCCACGCTGACCGTCTCCATGCGGCTGGCGCAGGCGCTCGACGTTCCCGTGCAGGCGCTGCTGTCGGATGCTTACGCCCCCTATGTGTGCGACTTTGCCGGTCAGGATTCCCCTGACGCCCGTCCGCTCGCGGAAACACCCGCGCACGATTCCGCCGCGCGCGCGTCCCGGCCGCAATTCGCCGCAGGCGCCGCGGCGGCGCCTGCCGCGCGCCTGGTGCGCCTGGTGCCCGCCGCGCAGCCTTATGCGCCGGCGCTGCTGGCGCAGTTTGAAGACCTCGTTCACGCCTTTCTCACGATGGAGGATCTTTGCGGGGTGCCCAAACGCGCCGCCATCCCCCTGCAATTGGCGATGCCGCACACCGAGCAGGGCATCGAAGACTTTGCCATGCGCGTGCGGGGCCTTTTCGGAGTCGGGCCGGCCGTGATTTTCGATTACCTGGAGATGTTCGAGAACGCCGGCCTGCGCATCGTCTTCTGCCGCCTGCCGCCCGATATTCAGAGCGCCGCCTGTTATGACGCGCAATCCGATAACGCCTTTTTGTTCGTCGCCGCGCACCCAGCCATGAATGCCGAGCGCCAGCTCTTCCATCTGGTTCTCGAACTCGGCCGCATCTATTGCTTCACCGGCGAGTTTCGCGAAGTGCGGGGGCGCGCCAAGCCGCTCGACGCCGAGCATGTCGCGCGCAAGTTCGCGGCATTTTTCCTGATGCCCGCCGAGGCCATGCATGCCACGGTGCGGCAGGTGGGCGTGTCGCGCGGCGCCTGGAGCTGGGAACTGCTCCTGCGCCTTAAACACCGCTTCGGCGTGTCGGCCGAAACCTTCCTCTACCGGCTGGGCGAACTTGACCTGATCGCGCCAAAAACCCTGGCCGCGCTCAAATCCCGCATAAAAGCCCACTACGCCGCCACGCACAACGCCGAACCCGACGGCTCCCGCCGCATTCTCTCCCCCAACGGCCGCCTCGGCGACCTGCTGCTGGTCTCCGCCGCCCGCCGCGAATGCGCCGCCCTCCGCCGCACCCTCGCCCGCCACGGCGTCAAAACCAGCCCGCCCAAGGTAAAACGCCCATGAACCGCGCCCCCAAAAACACCCGCTCTTCCCGCGCCGCCGCCCTCACCCGCGCGCACTCCACCTCCGCCCCGTCCGCCTCCGACCTGTCCTACTCGTCCAACCAGTCCGAACTGCTCTCTTCTCCAGCAAACAACTTGCACACTATTGACGCCAGGACTACTCTACCCTGCATGAATCACATGGGGCATCCGGACCGCTTCTTTGACAACCACCTGCGTTCCGCCGCCGATCAAGCCGCCGCCTTCCGCACCCATCCTCACCCGGTGCGCCGTTCCTGATAGGGGTAGGGATGCCGCGTTTCCGCGGCACCCCTCCCTCCGAACCGTACAGGCGGATTTCCCGCATACGGCTCTCCAGTTAGAGGTGTAACCGTCAGACGGACTGGCGAACCTTCACATAGGTATCGTATAGACTG
>CAIYGI010000099.1 GCA_903925685.1 uncultured bacterium | reverse complement strand
GCCGCGTCATCCCCAAACCATTCCACAAACTCCTGGTACGTGCGCGGATAGTCGATTCCGGCCTTGGGTCCTATGCGGTCGTCCATGCCCACGGACACTACACCTTGTGGTCGTTTGCGTCAAGTGGATACCCCCTTTTTTCAATATGACAAAGCCTAATCCACCCCGCATTTTCCTCTCGCCGCCGCACATGGGCGGCGCCGAGTTGGAGTTCGTCAAGCAGGCCTTCTGACTTCCGACCTCTGGTTTTAGCTTCCACCCTCACCTTCATCGGCAGTGTGACGCCCGCCACATTCGAGGGATGTGAACTACGGTTCATCGATTGCGATCGAGAATCCTGGAACATGGATCCGGCCCTGCTGGAAGCAGAACTGCAACATTATAGTCTGACTTGACTAGACTATATGTTTTTGAGATTATTCTCCCATGACAACTGCAATGAACATTTATAATGCGAAAGCAAACTTTTCTAAAATCGTCAGCGAAGTTGAACGAACCGGCATTCATGTCGTCATTTATCGGCATAAAGTTCCGATCGCCGAAATCGTCCCGCTCCGCACAAAATCCGATCCCCTTATCACGGATTCCGCGTTAAAAGGCGCCGTATTTGTCGGTGATCCCACCGCCTCCCTATCGCCAGAGGATTGGCCGGAGGAGCTCCGTTGATCCTGCTCGACACCCACGCCATTGTCTGGCTGGCCTCTGATCCGCGGCAACTTTCGTCAGTCGCTCAATCCGCCATTCGCGCCCATCCCGCCTCATTGCATATCTCGATCGTTTCGGCCTGGGAAATTTCGCTGCTGGTAAAGCGGGGACGTCTCACGCTACCCATGCCCCCTGATGAATATTTAACCCGGGCCATCGCACAGCATGGATTGATCGAGCTTCCGTTGACCCGTCAGGTGGCGCAGGCGTCAGTATCCTTACCGGATATCCATAACGATCCGTTCGATCGAATTCTGATTTCCGAATGCAACGCACACGGTTTAGCGCTCGTCTCGCGCGACACCGTAATCCCCCGCTACCCCGGAATCAACGTCATTTGGTAGGCGGTCGGACAAATTTTTCTTCTTCAAATGCATCCATTGTTTATGTAAGACGAATCACTGCCATGGCGATGGCGTCGGCTCACCACTGAGGCACTGAGGCACGGAGAATAAAGCCTTGCATCGGTTTTCTGTTACTCCCGTATTCTCCCATGCCAGTGTTGCGCGAATTTGTCGCAGGGCGGCGATCACGGCGGTTTCGTTTTTGTCCCAATCGCTTCCGCCGCCCTGCGCCAAATTCACGCAACGTCTTCTCTGGAGGAAAAACAGCCTGGCTTCAGGACCAGTTAATGTTATACTTTCCCCTTATTCAGCCTAACAGTCTTCAGCCTAAACAACCTGATTCCTGAGCGTTACGATGACTTTTAAAAAAACCACCTTCGGCGAACGCAACCTGCACTTCCTGGTTAGCGATGCGGCGTTGCTGCTGTTTGCACCGTTGGTGGCGTTATTTCTGCGTGTCGATCTGGACTGCCTGACTGAGCAATACCGCAGGGAACTGCTGACGTACACGGCGGTCTCACTGCTTGTAAAACTGTTGGTGTTCAAGTGGGCGGGGTTGTACAGCCGTTTGTGGCGCTACGCGACGATATCCGACATGCTGGCGATTGTGCGAGGAGTCGGACTGGCGACGATCCTGCTGCTGGTCGCCAATATGGGTGTCTGGACGCTAATGAGTTCGGTCTGGCCGTTGCACCTGCCGCGTTCGCTGCCGATCCTGGATGGTTTCGTAACCGCGATCATTGTGACGGGGCCGCGGATGTTCAAGCGCATGCTGCATAGTTTCGGACCGGGAAATGGCATCAAGGCGGGCGTGACCGGGAAAGCATCCACGATGCGCCGGGTGATCGTGGCGGGCGCGGGGGACGCAGGCGTAAGCGTGGTGCGTCTATTGCAGCAGCGCCGCGACGATCTCCGCGTGCCCGTGGCGTTTGTGGATGACGATGCCGCAAAACACGGCATGCGACTGCATGGCATTCCCGTGCGCGGACGGTTGACGGATATTCCCCGCCTGGTGACGGAGTTCAAGGTTGACGAGGTGATTATCGCCATGCCATCGGCGCCGGGCAGCAAAATTCGCGAAATCGTCAACATGTGCGAAGCGGCCGGCGTGCCATCCCGCAACCTGCCGCGCCTGGAAGATATCGTTTCTGGCAATATCACGGCCAACGCCTTGCGCGAGGTGGAGATTGACGACCTGCTGCGCCGGGAACCGATCCATACCGACATGCAGGCCGTGGCGGGATTTCTGGAGGGCCGGCGGGTGATGGTCACCGGCAGCGGAGGATCCATCGGCAGCGAGTTGTGCAGGCAGATCCTGCGTTGCCAGCCGCTGGAAATCATCCTGCTGGGACATGGGGAAAACAGCGTCTTCGACATCTCGTGCGAACTGGATCGCCGCGTTGAGGGATTGCATAACCTGGGGCGTGGACGCAAGCCCGTCATTAGGCGCTGCATCGCCGACATCCGCGATGCGGAGCGGTTGTGCATGCTTTTCAAGCGTTTTCAACCGGAAGTGATTTTCCACGCCGCAGCGCACAAACACGTGCCGCTGATGGAAGAAAACCCCTGTGAGGCGGTCTCCAACAACATCTTTGGCACGGGTAATCTGCTGACGGCCGCCGATGCCGCCGGGGTGGAGCGCTTCGTGATGATCTCGACCGATAAGGCGGTGAACCCGAGCTCGGTCATGGGCGCCACCAAGCGCGTCGCGGAAATGCTGGTGCACAATGCGGCGTTGCGCACCGGGCGGTATTATGTGGCGGTGCGTTTCGGCAATGTGCTGGGCAGCCGCGGCAGCGTGGTGCCTCTATTCCGCCGGCAGATCGCGCAGGGAGGACCGGTTACCGTCACCCACCCGGATATGAAGCGTTTTTTCATGACGATTCCCGAAGCCGTGCAACTGGTCCTGCAGGCCAGCGTGCTGGGACATGGCGGGGAAGTCTTCATGCTCGACATGGGCGAACCGCTCAAGGTGCTGGATCTGGCGCGGGACATGATCCGGCTGTCGGGACTGGAGCCGAACCGGGACATTCAGATTCAGTTTACGGGCTGCCGGCCCGGCGAGAAGTTGGTGGAGGAGTTGTTCATCGAAGGCGAGACCTATCAGCGCACGCAACACGCGAAAGTTTTCGTGATGCCCGGCGCAAACGTTTCGCATGAAGCCCTGGACGCCGGGCTGATGGATCTCACCGCCGCGATGAAACTCGCCAATGATGCGGAACTGATCCAAACGCTCAAACGCCTGGTGCCGCAATTCGTAGTCCCAACATGACCACTACACTTAAACCACCCACCCTGTTGTGCCGCAAACTGCCTGCCTTCGATCCGCCGAATTCAAC
Source organism: uncultured bacterium (assembly GCA_903925685.1). GTDB lineage: Bacteria > Verrucomicrobiota > Kiritimatiellia > CAIKKV01 > CAIYGI01 > CAIYGI01. Next base: position 9,164 of record CAIYGI010000099.1, on the reverse strand, counting down.
GTTTAACGTTCAACGTTTAACGTTCTTAGAGGAGTCCCTCCGCCGTCCGGCGGCGCGATTGTCGGTGGAACCGCAGCAGCATGCGCAGGAAGCGCACGGTATCGCTCAGGGGATTGATCTTGCTGCGCTCGTCGCCATAAATGGCCGTCACCGGCACACTGCCGATCCGCACGCCGCGCCGCGCCAGGCGCAACAACACCTCCGATTCGGCCGCATACCTGGTAGCCGCGCCGCCGGACAACCAGGGCAGGACTTCCCGTCCGAACAACCGGTAACCGCACTGCGTGTCGGGAACACGCTGCCCCATCTCCCGGCTGAGCAGCCAGCTCATGGCCCGATTGGTCGCCCTCCTCAGCCACGGCATGCGCGCCAAATCGTGAAAGCGGTTTCCAACCAATACCGGTGCGCCGCCGTCGCGATAGGCTTGCAAAAAACGCGCCAGTTCCGCCGGGTCGTGCTGGCCATCGCCGTCCATCGTCACCACGAACGCAAAGCCGCCAGCGCGCGCCTGCGCCAATCCTGTTTCCAACGCCGCGCCCTTGCCTCGATTCACGGGGTGCCTTAAGACCGTCGCGCCGGCAGCCCCGGCCGCGCTGGCCGTCGCGTCCGGCGAGCCGTCATCCACCACGAAAACATCGGGGATCACGCTCCGCACCCGGCGCACGAGATCGCCGATAAAACGCGCCTCGCGATAGGCAGGGATCACGACACAACCGCGCGCCAAAGCGGATGGCGCCGCCTGTAAGGGGCAACCGCGCAGGCGTCTGGTTGAGGGTGGAAGGTGGAAGGTGGACGAGTCCGCATCAATTCCAGCCCATTCCCCGGCAGGTCCACATGCGTCATGGACTGGCGATTCCCCGGACCGTGTAACCCGTCCGCTTCGTTCACCGGCAGTATTCACCTTCCACCCTCCACCTTCCACCATCCACCTTCCACCATCACCCGACTCAGCACCCGTGCGCGATACCAGCAGGCGCCCCCAAAGTCGGCGTAGAACACAGCGCCTCGGCATTGTAGGACGAGCGTACCATCGGCCCCGCGGCCACGGCGCTAAAACCCATCCGCAAGGCGGTCGCGCGATATTCCTCGAAGGTCGCCGGAGGAACGAAGCGCGCCACGGGTTGATGCGCCGGCGAGGGGCTCAGATATTGGCCGATGGTCAGCGCCCGGCAGCCGGCCGCGTGCAAATCGCCCAGCGCTTCGAACAATTCCTCGTCGGTTTCACCCAATCCCACCATCATGCCAGATTTGACCACAACCTCCCGTCCGCGCCGCGCCGCGTGAGCCAGCACCGCCAGCGAACGGGCATAGTCGGCCTGCGGCCGGATGGTCCGCTGTAACCGCCGCACGGTTTCAAGGTTGTGGTTGAAGACGTCCGGTTGCGCGTCTAGCACCGTGTCGATATCGGCTTCGCGCCCGCCGAAGTCGGGCGTTAGAACCTCGACGCGCACCCCTTGACAGGCCGCGCGCAGGGCTAGAATTGTCTCCGCAAAGGCTCCGGCTCCGCCGTCAGGCAGATCGTCGCGCGTCACGCTGGTGACCACCACGTAGCGCAACTTCAGTCGCGCGGCGGCCGCGGCCACGCGTCCCGCTTCGCCGGGATCGGGCGCCGCCGGCTGGCCGCCCTCCACGGCGCAGAAGCGGCAGCGCCGGGTGCAACGATCGCCCAGGATCAGAAAGGTCGCCGTGCCCCGCCCGAAGCACTCGGACTGGTTGGGACAATGCGCGCTGGCGCAGACGGTGTGCAGCCCCGCCTCGCCGAGTATTCCCGCCACCGCCGACGGCGCGCCGCCCGCGCCCACCCGCACCCGGATCCAGGACGGCAGCCGCGCCTTCGCCGGCTTTTCATCTACGATGCTCATGCTTGGTCATCCATATCGCGCTTAATCGCCAAATGCCGGCAGGGAACCCGCGCCCCGTATGCGCACTGGCTGCCCCGGCTGGCCGCTGCGCAGGCGCTCGGCCAGGCGCGTGATGCGCTGCCGCGTGTCCAGACGTTTGACCGCCATCGCCACGGCCTTCAACGAACCGATCAGCACCACCAGTTTACGCCCGCGGGTGATGCCGGTATAGAGCAGGTTGCGCTGCAACAGCATGTAGTGCTGGGTGTGGAGCGGTATCACGACGCAAGGATACTCGCTGCCCTGGCTTTTGTGAATCGTCACGGCGTAGGCCAGGGTCAGTTCGTCCAACTCCTCGAAATCGTACGGCACCTCGCGATCGCCATAACTCACGACCAGTTCGCGTTCGTCGCGGCGCAGTTTGACAATCTGCCCCAGATCGCCGTTGTAGACCTCCTTGTCGTAGTTGTTGTGCGTCTGCATCACGCGGTCGCCCACCCGGAAAGCGACGCCGAAGCGCTCGACGCCGTCGCCGCCTCCGTTGAGCGCCGCCTGCAGGCGCTGGTTCAGATGGCGCGCGCCCAGCACGCCGCGCTGCATCGGCGTCAGCACCTGGATCTCCTCGCGCGGATTGAAGCCGAACTTTTTCGGAATCTGGTCGCGCACCAGCGCCACCAGCCGTTCGGCCGCGCGATCGGCGTCGTCCTCGGGGATGAAGTAAAAGTCCGACGTCTTGCCCGCCTGGCCGGTCAACGGCATCTCCCCCTCGTTCACGCGGTGGGCGTTGGAGATGATGGCGCTTGACGCCACCTGGCGGAAAACCTCGCTCAGCCGGCAGACCGGCAGCCGTTCGGACGCGATCAGATCGTGCAGCACGGTGCCGGGTCCGACCGACGGCAATTGGTCCACATCGCCCACCAGCAGCAGCGCCGCGTAGCGCGGCACGGCGCGCATCAGGTGGCAGGCCAGCGGCAAATCCAGCATGCTGCATTCATCCACCACAAAAACGTCGCCTTCGAGCGGGTTTTCGCGATTGTGCCGGAAGGCGCCGGTGCGCGGATCGTAGATCATCAGCCGGTGCAGCGTCTTGGCCTCGCGCCCGGTTGTCTCGGTCAAGCGCTTGGCCGCCCGCCCGGTCGGCGCCGCCAGCACGACGCGCAGCTTTTTCGCCGTCAGCACGCGCAGGATCGCGTTGACGAGCGTCGTCTTGCCGACGCCCGGCCCGCCGGTGATCACCATCGCCTTCGAGCGGACCGCCATGGCCAGCGCCGCGCGCTGCGCCGGGGCCAGCGTGAGCTTGGTTTGCGCCTCCACCCATTCGGTGGCCTTGGCAATGTCGATCGGCGGACAGGGATGGGCGCCCGCGCTGAGTTCCAGCAGCGCGGCGGCCAGCGTCACCTCGGCGTTGAAAAGCGGCGTCAGGTAGATCAGCGGTCCAAGTTCCGCGTCCCCGGGGTCCAGCACCATGCGCTTCTCGGCGAGCCCGTGATCGAGCGCTGTCTGCACGATCTCCAGGGGTATCCCCAGAATTTCGGCGGCCTTGGCCAGCAGCGCCTCGCGCGGGTAGGCGCAGTGTCCGTCGGCCTGGGTCTCCTGCAGCACGTACTCGATCCCCGCCCGCGCCCGCAGGTCGCTGGTCTTCTCGATACCCAGCCGTTCGGCCACCTGATCGGCGGTCTGAAAGCCGATGCCCCAGATATCCCGCGCCAGGCAGTAAGGATCGGCGCGCACGCACGCGATGGCGTTTTCGCCGTAGGTCTTGTAGATGCGGAAAGCGCGCGCCGTGCTGACGCCGTTACCCATCAGGAAAGTCATGATCGCGCGCACGCTCTTGGCTTCCTGCCAGCCGTCCTTGATGCGCTGCCGGCGCACCGGCCCGATGCCTTCGACGGTTTCCAGCAGGGCCGATTGCTTGTCGATCACATCGAAAACCTGTTTGGCAAACCGCGCCACCAGTTTCCCGGCGTAGACCGGACCGATGCCCTTGATCATGCCCGAGCCGAGGAACTTTTCGATGCCCTCGATCGAATCCGGCGGCGTCGTTTCGAGCGTCTCGGCGCGGAACTGCAGTCCATGCTCCTTGTCCATCACCCAGCCGCCCTGGGCCTTGACCCACTCCCCAGCCACCACCTGCGGCAGCCGGCCCACCAGCGTGGCCACTTCCCGTCTTCCCCGCACCTTCACCCGCAGCACGCAGTAGCCGGTTTCCTCGCTGTGAAAGGTGACACGCTCGACCGATCCCTCGATCGTCTCCCGCGGCGCCGCCCCTGTAGTTTCTCCAACGCTCATGGCGTTTTTAGCCTGAAACGACCGGCGCATCTTTTGAACTGCTCCGCAATTTCCGGCACTTGGGGGATCCGGGCATCATGGATGGCACGCCGAACCTGATCCGGCGTAAGCGGCGCCGATTTGACGATAAACATGGCATCCAGCCGATCTATTGGATCGTCGCGCATGAGTTTGCTCAAAAACAGATCTTCGTTGCCCAGACGAGACAACACCAGATTGAGCCACCGTCCATGAATTGGAACCCGTTTCGACCTCCAATCGGGGGTCAGCACCACTTGCGATTCTTCAAAGAAATGGCTGATATACAACTCTTGATCGGAAAACAAAGCGTTCACCTGCTCAATCACGGACCAGAAATTCGTGCGTTCGAGAAGATCCTCCGCCTGACCGATCCACATCACGGCGTCCACATCTCGACTCAGCGCGTAGTCCAGCGGTGGATTCGGAAAACCAAGGTGCAGGGCAGCCCTCCCATATAACGTCAGTTCCACTTTCCCGGACAGCTTCTCATCCAACGCCGCAAGCAATTTTACGGCATTGGTCATGCCACCAGCCTCCATCCCGCGGCGTTGACCCTTCCGTGCGCCATCACCGGTTCAGCCAAACGGGTCCAATGCATGACCACATCGCGCGGTTGAGAGACCTCGGCAAAGGTTTTGGCCAGAAAAGACCAGCAGGGATGCCCGGGCGACACTTTGAGCGCCTCTTGGGCCATCGCGTTGAGGACGGATCCCACCCGCTCGCGCCTTGCCGCCCGAGCCAATGCTGTAAAATCCAGTTCACCCCGGGAAATAAGTTGGGCGGCCAGACGCAGAAGTTGCGGCCGATCCATTCCCTGAAGCTGACAAATAGCCACCACAAGTTCCTCCTGCGTGAACTCTTCAGGAGAAGGAGGCGCAAAACTTTCCGGAGCCGAAGGTTCCCTGACAACAATGCGCGCCCCGCGGCGGTTGGCAACATCCAACAGCCAATCCTCCAGACAGGCTGCCGTTGCGGAAGGATAACGCCGCATCAGGACTGCGAGCCTGAATCGCAAGGCCGACACATGAACCGTCAACCCCAAACGGGCGCCCAACGTGTTATGTTGTGGCAGAGGTAAATTCATGAGTAAGTCATATCAAACCAAGGCCACTCACGCAAGCCACCGCCAGATCCAAAATCATCGCATAAGGACACTGCGCCTATGTTGCCGAAGGATGTTCACTTGGATATTGGACATTCCTTGTCGGTTGTTGGTTATTCGGTCTTGGACAGTCCGGCTTGCCTCTTACCCGCAAATGGCTCTATTCTGAATGTATGAATTCAAAAGCTGTCGTTCGTCATGCCTTGGGCGCCGGACGCTGGTTCCCCGCCCAAGTTGACGAATTGCGGCGGGCCGTCGAGGGCAGCCTCGATGCCGCCCGCGTGCCCGCAATCGCCCAACCTCTGCTCGGCGGCATCGCGCCGCATGCGGGTTACCAATATTCCGGCCCCATCGCCGGTTACACCTTTCGCGCCTTGCGCGATAACGCCGTGACCCACGGCCAGCCGCGGACGGCCGTGATCCTCGGCTTCGGCCACCGCGTTTCATTCGAGGGCGTGGCGCTGCTCGACGGCGACCTTTTCGCCACACCGCTCGGACAGACGCCGCTCGACGGCGAGGCGCGCGAGGCGCTTTGCGCCGCCGGCGGCCGGATTGTCGTGGACGCACGCCCGCATCTCGGCGAACACTCCGCCGAGAACCAGATTCCCTTCGTGCAGACGGCCCTGCCGGAAGCCCGGCTGGTGTTGGCCCTGCTCGGCGATCATGAGCCGGAAACGATCCGCCAGTTGACCGACGGCCTCGCCGCCCTCGCCCGCCGGCAAAGGATCGTGGTCATCGCCAGCACCGATCTCCTGCACGATCCCGACTACGATACCGTGCGCGCATGCGACGCCATCACACTCGATCAGATCGTCGCGCTTGACGCGCCGGGCCTGGCGCGCGCCTGGTCGCCCGCTCATCAAGTCTGCTGCGGAATCGCCCCCGTGCTCGCCATGCTGCGCTTCGCCTCACAAATGGGCTGCCGCCAGGGAGTGCGCCTATGTGCGCGCAACAGCGGCGACGATTTCCCCGAAAGCCGCGGCGAGTGGGTTGTCGGGTATGGAGCGGTTGTGTTCCCAACGGCGTAAAAGCCCCCGGCGGAGGGTGGAGGGTGGAGGGTGGAGGGTGGAGGGTGGAGTCCTTGCATTGTGTGTTGTCTTGCTTTTGCAATCTTTGCGATCTCTCGCGGTGAATTCAATATGGGAAGGTTAGTAAGTGCCAACTAACTTCAATGGTATTAGAATTACCCAAGCCATTCTTTTCGCGCCTTTCGCGTGTTTAGTAGTTGAACTGTACTTGTCGATTATCAGTGCTATCAGTGTAAAGCCACCATAACTTTGCCCTCCACCCTCCACCTTCCACCTTCCACCCTCCACCTTCCACCTTCCACCCTCCACCCTCCACCCCATGAATAGCGCCCCAGACCAAACAACGTCACTTGCGCCCCCCGCCGCCACGCAGCGCGGCCGCCTGATCGCCTCCTGCGCCCCCGGCACCGCGCCGGTGCTGGAAAGCGAACTGTGCGCGCTCGGCCTGCCGGTCATTCAAAGCCGCCAGACCAGCGTGGAAACCGAGGGGGGCTGGCCGGAGATCTTTGCCCTCAACCTTCAACTGCGCACGGCGCAGCGCGTGCTTTGGGAAGTCGGCTACGGTCGCGTGCGCACGGTTGACAACCTTTACAGCCATGTGCGCCGCATGCCCTGGGAACGCTGGATACCCGCCGACGGCTATCTGACCGTCACGTCCTTCGTACACAATCCATCGCTGCGCGATCCGCGTTTCGCCACGCTGCGGTGCAAGGACGCCATCGTGGACCGTCTGCGCGAGCTTCATGGCCGCCGGCCCGACTCCGGCAACGAACGCAGCGGCGCGGTGGTCTTCCTGTATTGGAACGAAGAAACGGCCATTCTCTATCTCGACACCTCCGGTGAAACCCTCTCGCGCCGCGGCTACCGTAAAATACCGCTCGAAGCGCCGATGCAGGAATCGCTGGCCGCCGCGGTCGTAATGGCCAGCGGCTGGACGGGACAGGCCAACTTCGTCAACCCCATGTGCGGCAGCGGCACGCTGGCCATCGAGGCCGCGCTGCTGGCGATCGGCCGCGCGCCCGGCTTGACCCGTCCGGGGTTCGCCTTCGAACACCTGCTGGGTTTCGATCCGCTGCGCTGGCGCGAGGCGCGCCTGGCGGCGGCGCAGGCGGCGCCGCGCGCCTTTAGCGGACGCATTATCGCCAGCGACATCAATCCCGCCGCGATCGCAGCGGCGCGCGAAAACGCCCGCGCCGCGGGCGTGGCCGACCGGATCGAGTTCAGCGTCTGCGATTTCGCCGAGACCCCCATTCCCGAGGGCGGCGGCCTGGTGCTGCTAAATCCCGAATACGGCGCGCGCATGGGCGACGCCGCCACGCTGGAACCGCTCTACCGCGGCATCGGCGATTTTTTCAAACAGCGCTGCCGCGGCTACCTCGGCGGCGTCTTCACCGGCAACCTGGAACTCGGCCAGCGCGTAGGCCTGCGCCCGCGCCGCCGCATCTCCTTCTCCAGCGGCGGCCTCGATTGCCGCCTTTTCCTGTTCGAACTATACGAGGGTTCCAAGCGCACACGCATTCAGGCAACGATCACACACCCCGTGGGTGACAAAGGCGCAGGGGAAAAGGATGTAAACTGACCCAAATGTTCCTATAAATTGGAGGATCGGTATGAGCAAGTCAGCACGGTATTTGGTGGTTGCGTGTTCGGCAATCGTGCTCCTCGTGATCTCGACGGGCACAGGCTATGCCCAAGGTGACGAGAAGTCACGCCTTGGCGAAACGGTCGCACAATGCGACCAACGCTACGGAACGCCGACGAATACGATTTCCAATAAAATCGATCCGATGCGAACTATTCGTTACTACGAGAAAAACGGAATCAAAATAATGGTGCTCTTCGCAAACGGCAAAGCGGCGGCACGTATCCCCTATGTTCACCATCCTGGTCGGGCCACACGGGCATGTCTCCATCTACGGCCGCCGGAAACTCCTTGTCCAAAGGAGGCGCGGCATGGCTGGTCGGCATGCCGCGTGAACTGGCGCCCAGAGAGACAGGGAAGACGTACCGAATACCGTGTATCAGAAACTCGGCGATCGCCGACTTGTTCGGGCGCCTACCCATTGGCTCTACAAGGCCCGCCTGTTGCGCACGGAGCAACGCTGCATGCGCCTCCGACACGCTCAATCCGACATCCCGAGCCAATGCAGCAAAACTCCCCGGCCAGCCCGACGTGAGCAGTTTGAAAACAACGACAATATCCTGTGGTTTCATCGCCATGCCGCGTATGCTATTCGCGAATAGCGAATGGATCAAGTACAATCAGCGCAGTCGCAATCTTACCGAACACTCTTCCGACCTCTGACATACGTCGCCCGCGCCAGCCGTTACCTCGGAAACGATTAATAAGTCCGTTGGACATCATCCAAGACCGGCTGAAGCCGGTACTACAAGCGTGTTTCCTCCGAATTCAAACCGTTTGAAAATTGACAATCATAAGTCACAATGCGTATTATGTAGCCATGAGAATGACATTGTCCATCCCTGACACCGTGGCACACCGTTTCCAGGTGGCTGTCCCCCTCCGCCAACGATCACGCTTAATTGCCCATCTGTTGGAGGGCGTTTTGGCGAAGCACGAGGATTCGCTTGCAATGGCCTGTCGAGCAGCTAATCGCGACAAGGTTCTTGAACGGGAAATTGAAGATTGGCAATCGTTTGAAGATGGAGTGACCGAATGAGCGAGCCGGCCATCACTCGGGGCGAGATTTGGTGGGTATCGCTCGATCCGGCTCAAGGGTCGGAAATTCACACTTCCTGATCTCGGAGGAAAATGAGTTGGCACTTTTCTGGTATTTATCAGGCGAGTTCGTAGATCAAACGCGCGCCGGTTTCAGGGTGGTAAAAAGCGGCGTGGGTTAAATCTGCGAGGAGTGCGCTGAT
>CAIYGI010000098.1 GCA_903925685.1 uncultured bacterium | reverse complement strand
GTAGAAGGGCAGGGACAACAAGCGGAATGGCTTGGCCTCTGTGCCAACCTGAGCCTTCCGAGTATCCAGCAGGGAAGGGATGTCGCTGTTAAACCGCAATCCGAATCCGCGATTCTTTTCGGATAGAAAAAGATGGAGCGACTTCAGTCTGCCAGTGGCCCCGGCCTTGACTTCTACGGGTATCACATGCGGTCCGATGGAAATCAGGTAGTCCACTTCCGCGTTGGAATTTGGCCTGTCTCGCATCCAGCAGTGCAGGCTGGGATCCTCATAGAAAGCACCGGACATCAGAAGATGCTGTCCAGCAAGTTGTTCGCAGACGGCGCCATTGTTAACCAGAATCAAATCGGCGACTTTCTCGACGTCGAGCACGCGAAGTCCGCAGGAGCGGCACAGCAAGCCAACATCGAGAAACAGCACCTTGAACGTGCGGTCGTCGGTTTCGGCGCCGAGCGGAACTCCATTACCGTGACTGTGCTTGATCTGGTGTGTCACGAGGGCCAGGCATAGAAGCCGGAGCGCCGTGCCAAGTTCGCGGGCACGTTCTTCCCTGTCTACATGGCTAAACATGAACTTACGGCCGACGAGTTGGGGAATTGAAGAGAAGACTTTCTCGATTCGCCGGTGTTCCGCCTTGGTGGAGTACTTGGAGAAGTCATCGCGATAGGTTGACAAAATGCTTTGCTGGACCTGTTCGCACTCCTGATAAGGGACGACTTCTTACATCACCGATTGACTGTTCTCTTGGCGTCTTCGTGGTTCCGCTCCAATCAAGATTTGCCCACGAATGCACACGAATTGGCACGAATATTGGGTTAGTTAAACCAAAGAAATCTTTAATTATTCGGACACAAAACGAAAGAGACGCCCACGAATGCACACGAATCTTCACGAATTTTAACGCAGAGGCGCAGAGGCGCGGAGAACCAATGCGAACGTTGAACAGTCAACTTTGAAGCAAGGCATAGACGTTGCTGGCGGTGGACTGAATGCACCAGAAGTCGTCGGACAGGTCGCGCCGGGTCAGGTAATCGTAGGGCATCTCGCCGTAACCTTTTTTACCCCATCCGGCGCCCCATGAATTGCGGAACAGCAGCCGGCCGGTCTTTTCGTTATAGCCGACGGCCAATACCGCATGTCCGCCGCGCATGCGCTCCTGTGGTTTGGGCATGCGTATCACGCCGCTTTTCGCCACGTCCGGGCTCATTACATGCTCGTACACGGAGAAACCGAAAACGAATGGCATGCCCTGCGCCAGGCACGACTTCATCTCCTCCAGGCTCGTCAAGCGCTGATAGGCGGTGACCGTGTGCCCCTGCGCCTCTCCGTAACAGCGCCTGGCCGGCTTGCGCGCGAAGCGGCCGATGTCGTAGGGCCACATCTCCTCCTTGCAGGCGCCAAGTTTGACGAGGGTCTTGATGCCCACGCGCAACATGGCGCCGGAATCTTCGCGCACCGTACCCATCGCCGCGCGCTCGTTGTAGTAGATGAAGAGCCGGCTGAGATCGCGGTAGCGCGGAGGCAATCCGCCCAGGCGCAGAACCTTGAGCTGTAGATACTCCAGTGCGCCGGCCAGGGCCTGCGCCGTGCAGGAGCCAAGTTGTCCCTGATCTTCGACGGGAGAGCAGCCCGCGCGCAGGTCGACCCGCGGCGGCAGTTTGCCCGGCGTCTTGAAAACCGTCAGGAAGTGTACGTCGCGCGAGTCGGGGAGGTCCGGCAGCCAACCGAATTTAGGGGGAGTTTTCATCGGGTTAGGTTAGTGAGTGGGGAGTTGTGAGGGGTCAAATCGTTGAAATCGTTGAAATCGTTGAAGTCGTTGAAGTCGTTACAATCGTTAAAGCGAACGTTGAACAGTCAACATTGAACGCTGAACATCGAACGGGGAACAATGGAAAGATTTACCCACGAATGACACGAAAGACCTCTGATCTCCGACCTCCGACTTTCGACTTCCGCCCTCTGGCGGCGTCAACGAGCCCCAGGCTGCGTTTTTATCGCGTTCGGCTTCGAACGCGGCAAGACTCGCTTTTTTCCGCTTTGGGCGCATCACCGACATCGCAAGTATTAACAAATGGTAGATACGGGTAAAAATTATGAATATTGAATAAGGTCAGGAGGAAACTTTTGAAATGGTGTACTTGGCGTTCATGCAGAAGCGCTTCCTGATCCGCTTTTCCAGTTTCTTCTGTCGAGCCGCATGAGCGGGATCGGCGGTGTTGATCGAGGCTTCGACAAAATCGGCGTATTCATCCATGGAAAGCCGGGGCGGCAAAATAATCGATCTCGAAGGCGATCCGATCATGGCGTTCTCAGAGCCTCGACCTGTCCACGGATTAGTTCAAAGGTTTTGGGCGATCCGAATTGGTTGCAGAGCGGGCGGATGTCCGATTCAAGGTTCAGGTTGTGCAGCACGCTCAAGTAGGCGATGTCGGCCAGGTCTTTGCCCATGCGCCGGGCAATGTCCTGGGATAAAGCGAAGATTTTCATCGCCAGCAGATCTTTGAGCGCCGGAACTTTGATGTCGTATCCATGTATGTTGACGGCGACAGCATTCGCTAGAAGTTTTCGCATCGTATCTTCATTCACCCGAAGGAAGTCCACGCGTAGCGGCGAGCCTGGGGTGCTGAAGAAAACGGCATTTTCGTCGATCACGATATTTGTAAACCCTGCCTGCATCATGATCGGTTTCACGGCTTCAAGTCGTTCTGAAACAATCATGAAATCCACGTCCAAGGTGTTGCGTGTATAACCGTGATAATTTACGGCCCATCCGCCGATTAGAATGCAATCCACACCTGCCGCCGCGAGTTGGCGGGAAGCGATTTCGAAAATGGCTTGGAAATTCATTGTTGAAGAGTGAAGCTACAGCCGGCCGGAGACAAGGTCTTTGCTCAAGGCCGACTTGATGTCGAATATGACCACGTCTTTCTTGCTGAATTTGCTGAAATCGATTTCGCGGAAGCGGTCGTGGGCGACGGCCAGGATGACGGCGTCCGTGGCGGCTTTCGATTCTCCGTCGGGACGGGGGCTTAGTTCCAAACCGTATTCATGCCGGACGTCCGCGGCATCGGCCCATGGATCGTGGATAATCACCTTGCAACCGTAATCCTGCAGTTCGCGGATGACGCCGATGACTTTGGAGTTGCGGATGTCGGGGCAGTTTTCCTTGAAGGTGATTCCGAGCACCAGGACGTTGGCCCCCTGGACTTTTTGCCCTTTTTGGATCATCAGTTTGACGACCCGATTGGCGACATAGGCCGGCATGTTGTCGTTGAGCCGCCTGCCGGCCAGGATGATTTCGGGATGATAGCCCAGGGATTCGGCCTTGTGCGTCAGGTAGTAGGGGTCGACGCCTATGCAATGTCCGCCAACCAGGCCGGGGCGGAAGGGGAGAAAGTTCCACTTGGTGCCGGCGGCTTCCAGCACATCCAGGGTGTCGATGCCCATGCGTTCGAAGATCAGCGACAGTTCGTTGACGAAGGCGATGTTGATGTCGCGTTGGGAGTTTTCGATGATTTTGGCGGCCTCGGCGACCTTGATGCTGGGCGCCAGATGGGTGCCGGCGGCGATGATGGAGCTGTAGAGATCGTTCACCGCCCTGGCCACTTCAGGGGTCGAGCCGGAGGTGATTTTCCTGATCTTGGTAACGGTGTGGACCTTGTCGCCGGGATTGATGCGCTCGGGACTGTAGCCGCAGAAAAAGTCCTTGTTGAATTTCAGGCCGCTGAATTTTTCCAGCACGGGCACGCAGTCATCCTCCGTGCAGCCCGGGTAAACGGTGCTTTCGTAAACGACCACGGCGCCGGGCCTGAGGGCTTTGCCGACGGTTTCGCTGGCCTTGATCAGCGGGGTGAGATCGGGGCGGTTGTATTCGTCTATCGGGGTGGGGACCGTGACGATGAAAAAATCGCTGGGACGGATGTCTTCGATGCTGCTGGAGAACGAGAGATGGGTGGCGGCCTTGAGATCGGCGGAACTCACTTCGAGCGTACGGTCGTGTCCATCCCGGAGTTCGGCCAGGCGGCGGGGATCGATATCGAAGCCAACGACGGGATATTTTTTACCGAACTCGACGGCGAGCGGCAGGCCGACGTAGCCAAGACCGATGATTGAGATTGTTTGTGAAGTCATAGTGAGTTGTGAGTTGTGAGTTGTGAGTGGTGAGTGGGGAGTGGGGAGTGGGGAGTAGGGAGTAGGGAGTAGTGAGTAGGGAGTAGTGAGTGGTGAGTGGTGAGTGGTGAGTGGTGAGTAGGGAGTAGTGAGTAGGGAGTAGTGAGTAGGGAGTAGTGAGTAGGGAGTAGTGAGTAGTGAGTGGGGAGTAGGGAGTAGTGAGTAGTGAGTGGTGAGTGGTGAGTGGTGAGTAGGGAGTAAGGCTAGTCAATCAGAACGTTGGGCCTTGTTCAGGTATCCGATGAATGCACTGAGGAGTCTGACGGCTTTTTCGACCAGGATGCGTCCTTCCATTAGAAGATCGGCGGAAATTAATTTTTCGTCGTTTGCGGTAATGAGATGATCCAGAACTTCTTTGCAGGAACCCCTGGCGTTCCGGCAAAACTTGGAATTGTCGAGATAGTTGAAGCGTCCGTCGCCTTCCGCAATATTGGCTGTTGTGGACCTGGCCGCGCGAATGAGCTGATCGCACAGTCGGAAACGTTCTTCGGTCGGTAGCAGCCTTACCACCTGATTAACCACAAACAGCCGCAATTCCCGGCAAGCCTTCCAGCATTCCAGTTGCTCGAAGTTCTGTTCGTGTGTTTCGTTATTGCCTGGCATAGTGGTGAGTTGTGAGTGGGGAGTAGTGAGTGGTGAGTTGTGAGTGGGGAGTTGTGAGTGGGGAGTAGTGAGTGGTGAGTAGTGAGTGGGGAGTAGTGAGTGGGGAGTAGTGAGTGGGGAGTAGTGAGTGGTAAGCAGAGAATAGGGAGTAATCAGAAAGGGATATATTGACCAATGGAATAGTTACCCAAAATTCCCACGCCATTCACCATTTACCATTCACCACTCACCACTCACCACTCACCACTCCCTACTCCCTACTCCCCACTCACTCCTCCTTCCGCCCTTGCGCGGAGGTAGTTGGCGTACGGGCTCTTGCCCATTTGGATGGCGGCGGCGACGAGGGCGGCGGGGGTGATCCAGTGGTTTTCGAGGGCGATTTCTTCGATGCAGGCGATTTTGAGGGCCTGGCGATCCTGGATGGCGCGCACAAAGGCGGTGGCGTCGGCCAGGGAATCCTGCGTGCCGGTGTCGAGCCAGGCGACGCCGCGGCCAAGGCGTTCGACGGTGAGCTCGCCGCTTTGAAGATAGAGGCGGTTGAGGTCGGTTATTTCCAGTTCGCCCCGGGCGCCGGGTTTGAGGGTGGCGGCGAGGTCGCAAACCCGGCCGTCGTAGAAATAGAGTCCCGGAATGGCGAAGGGGCTGCGCGGGGTAACGGGCTTTTCCTCGATGGAAATCGCCTGGCCGGTGGCGGGATCGAATTCGATCACGCCGTAGCGTTCGGGATCGCGGACCTGGTAGGCGAAAACCCGCGCGCCGGAAGTCAGCTTGGCGGCGCGGCGCAGGAGCGTGGGGAGGCCGTGCCCGTAGAAGATATTGTCGCCGAGGATCAGGCAGCCGGGGCCGCCGGCGAGGAAGTCGCGGCCGATCAGGAACGCCTGGGCCAACCCTTCGGGGCGCGGCTGCTCGGCGTAGGCGAAGCGCATGCCGAGCGCGGCGCCGTCGCCGAAAAGTTCGCGGAAGAGCGGCAGGTCGCGGGGCGTGGAGATGAAAAGCACGTCGCGTATGCCCGCCAGCATCAGCACGCTGAGGGGATAATAGACCATGGGTTTGTCGTAAACCGGCAGCAATTGCTTGCTGACGACACGGGTCAGGGGGTGCAGGCGGGTGCCGGCGCCGCCGGCTAATAGGATTGCTTTCATGCTAGTCATTTTTATCGTGTTCGCTGATTCTCGTCAGTTCGTCGAAGTCGATCCGGTCCTTGGGACGACCGGCTTCTTGTTTGGCGCGCAACAGGGCGCGGCGGCTGATTACGGGGATACGCATGCCCCATAACTCTGCAAACTGTAAATCTGCAAAGACGCCGTCCTTTGATTCTGAAGAAATCGATGTAAGCAGGTCAATCTGGTTGGGTTGCACACCGAGCGTAACCACTGCGCCATTTCTGGTAAACGATGTTTCCGGGATGCCGGCGCCGCCAAACCCGAATGCCGCCAACGCCTGCATTGTTTGGACAGCATTCTCTGTCGAAGGGTAGATAAGAATATCCAGATCCATGGTTGTGCGAATGAAGCCGTAGTAACTCACCGCAAATCCACCGCAGAGTGCAAATTTGACCTTGTGCTGTAGTAGAAGCCGAAGCAATTCGCGCATATCGGGCGAGATGTCCTGCATGGTCATTTATTCGGGAAGATGGGCAAGTTCCGATAACTGACCGCCCCGGACTTTATGACCGGACATGCCGATGCGCGAAATTGGTGGTCACGCAAACGAATCAGGCACATGATGCGCTCACTGGGTGTCATGGCCAACGCGTCTTGTTGCCGAAAGGAATCCTGATCGGATACGGCGCCGACCCTGACGAGTTTAGAGATCATGGGTATTCATATCCACCACTCACCACTCACCACTCACCACTCACTACTCACCACTCACCACTCACCACTCACCACTCACCACTCACCACTCACCACTCACCACTCACCACTCACTACTCACTACTCACCACTCACTACTCACTACTTGACCACTTTCTCAGCCTTTCCCCAACCTTTCGCCATGGTATCCGGAAACACGTATGGGGGACCACCAATGGACGTTTTCGAGGTACCAAATGACGGTTTTGCGCAGGCCGGTGGCGAAGGTTTCCTCGGGGGTCCAGCTCAGTTCGCGTTGCAGGTGCGAGGCATCCATGGCGTAGCGTTTGTCATGGCCGGGGCGATCGGCGACGAAGGCGATCAGATCGCGGTAGGGGTCGGCGTCGGGGCGCAGGGTGTCGAGCAGGCCGCAGATGGCCTGTACGATTTCCAGGTTGGTGCGTTCGCAACCGCCGCCGATGGTATAGGTTTCGCCGGGCCGGCCGCGTTCGGCGATCAGCGCCAGGGCGCGGGCGTGGTCTTCGACATAGAGCCAGTCGCGCACGTTGTCGCCGCGGCCGTAAATGGGCAATGGCTTGCGTTCGAGGGCGTTCAGGATCACGAGCGGGATCAGTTTTTCGGGAAATTGGTACGGGCCGTAGTTGTTGGAGCAGTTGGTGACCACGACGGGCAGGCCGTAGGTGTGAAACCAGGCGCGGGCGAGGTGGTCGGAACCGGCTTTGCTGGCGGAGTAGGGGGAGCGGGGATCGTAGGGGGTGGTTTCGCTGAAGGGCGGGGCGTCGGAGGCCAGCGAGCCGAAAACCTCGTCGGTGGAGACGTGAACGAAGCGGAAAGCGGCGCGGCGGTCGGGCGGCAGGTTCTGCCAATGGGCGCGCGCGGCTTCGAGGAGGGTGAAGGTGCCGACGAGGTTGGTTTGAATAAAGGCGCCGGGGCCGTCGATCGAACGGTCCACATGCGACTCGGCGGCCAGGTGCAGCACGATGTCGGGCCGGTACTGGGTGAAGATTGCGCGCACAGCGGTGGCGTCGACGATGTCGGCCTTGACGAAGGCATAGCGTGAATTGGCGGAGACATCGGCCAGCGAGGCGGGATTGCCGGCATAGGTGAGTTTGTCGAGCACGATCACCTGGTGTTGGGTGTGCTGGAGCAGGAGGTGGACCAGATTCGAGCCGATAAAGCCGGCGCCGCCGGTGAGGAGGATGGTTTTCATGGGGTTAGTAGTGAGTAGTGAGTTGTGAGTGGTGAGTAGTGAGTGGTTAAACTCACGGTTTGAGGTTGAGTCCACATTCACGAGCGAAAACCAGCAACCCCCGCCACTCCTCGGTGGCGATCTTTTTCAAAATAGCCATGTTCATCTCTTGATACTCATGGATCGCGATATTGCGGAAACCGGTCATCGCCGTCATCGCGCGACAGGATTCCTCGGAAATAGCTCCGGCCTGAGCCAACACGCGAAAGGCGTCCGCGCTGGACTGCGGCATGCCAAGGTGGTCGCGGGCCACCAGATGCATCGCCATGTCAATCGCCGCCTGGCAGGCGCGTTCGAGATTCAGGGTTAGCGCGTCAATATGCGTGAAGTTCTGAAGAGCCGGATCGGCCGCGTATTCCTCACACACGCGTCGGATTGAACGCTCAATGATGGAGCCTTTATTGAGACAGACATCATCCGGTTGTATAGGCATTCAAGACCTCCCGCCGCTCGTCTTGGAACCGCGCATAGAGACCCAGCCAGTTTGCAGCCATCAGCGCGGCCAGAGAAAAGGGACGCCGGTACACGCATTGACCGGCCAGAATGGCTTGACGCGTATAGACCAGATTCATGGCGGAAAGAAGCCCGAGATCGACGGGTCGCCCCAGCACATCCGTGAGCCTTGCCGCCAGCGAGAGCATTTCCATGGCTGGAAACGATGCTGCCGGCGCCAGCAACAAGGCGAGGTCGATATCGCTATCGGGACGCAACTCGCCACGCACGGCGCTCCCGAGCGCATAAACCGCAATGATGCGCGGGTCAGGCTCGATAATCGGAATGACGGGGGAGAAGTTCATGGGGTGAGCGGTCATTTGTTGCGCCGCTTGAAGCGTCCGCAAAACGGGGGCTTGGCAGACTCCGTCCCCGTTAATTATGCGCAAAGGTTAGTGTATATGATTGGGAGGCGAACGGCAAGATTGCTGTTCTATCCCAAATCCGCGCGTAAGGGCCGTGACGCCACCGGAGTGGGCGGATCGAGCGTGAGGAGCGGGCAAGGATGAGCGCAACGAGGCGAATGTGGCTGGTTTCGCGGTGGGTTTGGATCGGGGACGGGGTGCCGGGCACGAT
>CAIYGI010000097.1 GCA_903925685.1 uncultured bacterium | reverse complement strand
GATCAGCGCACTCCTCGCAGATTTAACCCACGCCGCTTTTTACCACCCTGAAACCGGCGCGCGTTTGATCTACGAACTCGCCTGATAAATACCAGAAAAGTGCCAACTCATTTTCCTCCGAGATCAGGAAGTGTGAACTTCAGATCGCCTTGTTGGAGAACAATGGCTATGTCGCCAAACGCGGGGATCTGCATGGAGAAGTCCTTGCTCCGGTTTACCGGATGGCGGAGGAATTCGTGCAACAATTGCAGCAGTAGAAGGATGGCCGATTCCGCTTGTTTACAAAACAACCATGCGTTACGATTAGTGCCCCAGACGAACTAAAAGAAAGGGAGTCAAACAATGCAAAAAATGGGCGATCTTCGTAACCGACAACTTGCAATCACAGAGGATTTCAAGTCCCGCGCACAGAAGGCCGAGAAGATTCTTGACGAGATAGATGTATGCGAGAAAAAACTCTCGGCGTTGAACGAATCGCTGTCTGCCGTTCTGGGAATTGACGTGGCACAGGCAGCCGCGTCGAAATTCCCGAAGGTCAAGTCGGCCAAGGCCGCAAAGGTCAAAGCAGCCAAGCTCATCAAGGTCGCCAAAACCGCAAAGGTTGTTCCAACCGTGAAACCGCCCGCAGGTCAGTCACTGAAGGATATTGTGCGTGATTTCCTGGCCCGTGAAGGCAAGCCGATGAGGATTGCCGAGATTGTCCAGGGAATGCAAAAGGCGGGTCATGTGTTCCAGTCGAAGAAACCCGGCACAACGATGGGTCAATTGATGTACAACCACGCCAAGGTGTTCAAGCGGGTCAAGCCAGGAACCTTCAAGGCTGTGTAAGATCGGATGCGTGGTGTCAATCGAGCCAACAACAGCAAATATCGGAGAGATGGGTCGAAAACATGATAAATATACGCAAAACACCGGAGCGTTACGAAAGCAAGTTTGCTGACTTCATCAGGATGTGCGCCGATGCCAAAGCCAAAGGGGTCACACAAGTTGTTGTAGCGTGCCCGTCGGTTATTGGCGACGACTACGATGAGGTGATGGAGAACCTCAGCCGTCTTGCCGATAATGGACTCGAACTTCACATCGTTAACCCGATGGCCAAGAAGTAGGCACCTTTGGAGGTCCAATGGTCGGCCGCAAAATCGCATATAGGCCGGCGAATCAACGCCGTGAAGAAGCAGAAACCAAGAAACCGAACGAAACCGGCACACCCGCGCCGCGCAGTCGCCGTCACTCGCGTCCGCGCCGCAGCGATCGCTCTGAACAGACTCGCCCGTGAGTTGATCCGCTGCGAGGTGTCAGAGGAACTACCGGCGGGCTATTCCGTGTTTTGGCACCGGACTCCGCCTAAAAACTACTGGTACGTCGTCTGTGGACCGCGCAACACCCTCAAGACCGGCGGGACCCGGACCTTGATCTGCATTTCCAAGCGCTCCGGCCGCGTGTTGTTGGTCGCTGACGCAAACAGCGAGTGACATCATTTACTGTTCACTGTTTACTGTTCACTATGCGCTTTGTCTCCGGTATCAGCGCCACGTCCGCCAGACAACCTGAAAAACCACCGGCACTTGCCGCTCCATGCAAACCCGGATCGTGTGACCGGTTCCGCCGGCCAAGGGATCGGCCTCATTCACGTAGAAGACCCCGGCCGTCGCCGGTGACAACCCGATTTCCGGCGCGCCGATGACCTTGAGTGTGTCACGCAGCAGATAGGCTGCCTTCGCGCCCACAGGCCCCTTGGCGCCGCGCGCCTGATACGCCGCAACCAACCCCTTCAGATCAGGCGACGACCGCACCGTGTATTCTCCGATCGGTCCCTCGCCAACATGCGCCAACTGATCCAGAGCCACGCTCCGGCCATCCGCATGCCGCCGCTTCCGACCCATACCCTCATGCGTGATGACGTACTCCATACGGGTGGGATCCACCGCCGTCACGCCCTCCGCGAACGCCGTATCGCTTCCTTCGGCATTCCCGGACCGGAACACGACGCCGGGCAACCGCTCCGCGAGCAACCGCCCCGTGCCGACCACCGCCGCCCGGTCCGCGTCAGGCAACGCCCGGATGCCCTCCACCAGTAGAACCGGCCACTCGTGCTTCGCCAGCACGGCGACCAGGTCCGCCAGTTTCCGAATCTCATGCGCCTGGTAAGTGCCACTCATGCCGCGCCATTCTTCTCCCGCAGCACACGCCCGTCAATCAACTCATTTGCCAGTCTATAACCGATCACTGCACCGCCTTCCCGCCGACACCCGAATTCTGGTGATCGCCGCCATAAAACCATTCGTAAGGAGATGACCATACCTTTGCGCCCCAGCGAATTGTACGTTTTTTTTGATAACCCAAACGGGGGGGGGACGTTTTGTGTGTGTGGTTGTGTGTGTGATTACCCACCCGATTTCGCCTTGTTTCACACCATCACACGGTTCGCCGGTTTTCGCCTTGAAAAGCAAAAAGCCGCCAGTTCCCTAAGAAACTAACGGCTTTTCCCCTAACAAAATTGGTAGCGGGGGTTGGATTTGAACCAACGACCTTCAGGTTATGGGCCTGACGAGCTACCAGGCTGCTCCACCCCGCAGTCAGCACCAACAGAAAATTTATAATAGCGCATGCTTTGCCTGATTGCAAGAAGAAGTTTTGGACAAAGTTTTGGACAAACGCTATTTGCTTGATTTTGCGATAGTCCGGCTTGACTTTTCGATATTACTTCTTGCTTCCAATAACGGAAGCGCGTTACCATCCGTGTCTGTGGCACATAATAATGCCTAAAGAAAGCGAGTTATTCGATGCAAGCTGTAAATGAACTGCGCAAACGACAAGTGGCAATCGCTGACGATTTCAAATCGCGCGCACAAAAGGCCGAGAAGATTCTTGGCGCGATTAAGGAATGCGAGCAAACAATTGCGGCGCTGAACGAGTCGCTTTCCGCCGTGCTGGGCATCGGAGTCGAGCGGGTGGCGAAGGTTCCGCGGGTCAAGACGGCCATGGTTAAACGCGCGAAGAAACGCGGGCGCGGTCCGTCGCAAAGGGATTGCGTGCGGGATTTTATGGTCAAGGCAGGCAAGCCGATGAAGATCGCGGAGATCGTACAGGCGATGCAAAAGGCGGGACATGTGTTTGAGGCAAAGCGGCCCGTCGGGGCCATGAGCCTGCTGATGTACAACAACAAGAAGGTGTTCAAGAAGGTCAAGCCGGGGACCTTTGCGGTTGCATAGGTCTTCGATGAGCGCCAAAACCATTCTCTGCATCGGCGCCGGTTACGTCGGCGGACCGACGATGGCCATGATCGCCCGCCAGTGCCCGGAATACCGGGTGCTGATCGTGGACATAGATGCCGCGCGCATCCGTGCCTGGCAATCGGGCGAGCCGCCGATCTACGAGCCGGGCCTCAAGGAACTTGTCGCCGCCTCGCTTAATCGCAACCTGTTTTTCTCGACCGATGTCGCCGCCGGTATTGCCGAGGCCGACATCATTTTCGTCAGCGTCAATACGCCGACCAAGACCTTCGGACAGGGCGCGGGCCGCGCCGCGGACCTGCAATATTGGGAAAAAACCGCACGCCAGATACTAGCGCACGCCCGGCGCGACGTGATTGTCGTCGAAAAAAGCACGCTGCCCGTGCGCACGGCCGAGGCCATGGATCGGATCCTGCGCGCCGCTCCCGCGGCCGTGCATTTTGAAGTGCTGTCCAATCCGGAGTTCCTGGCGGAGGGCACGGCGGTGCGCGATCTCGAACAGCCCGACCGGGTCTTGATCGGCGGTCACGATTCCGAGTCGGGCCGTCGTGCCGTGGCGGCGCTGGTGGATGTTTATGCCCACTGGGTGCCGCGTGAACGCATTCTGACGACCAATGTCTGGTCCGCCGAACTCTCCAAGCTGGCCGCCAATGCCTTCCTCGCCCAGCGCATCAGTTCGATCAACTCGCTTTCGGCGATCTGCGAGGCCACCGAGGCCAACATCGGCGAGGTCGCCCGCGCGATCGGCATGGATCCGCGCATCGGTCCGCGCTTCCTCAACGCCAGCGTCGGATTTGGCGGTTCGTGTTTCAAGAAGGACATCCTGAATCTGGTTTACTTGTGCGACCACTACGGTTTGGGAGAAGTCGCGCGGTATTGGGAACAAGTGGTTCTCATGAACGAATACCAGGAGGACCGCTTCGTGCGCAACATGGTTGCCGCGATGTTCAACACTGTCGCCGGCAAACGCATCGCCGTCTTTGGTTTTGCCTTCAAGGCCGACACCGGCGATGTTCGTGAAAGCCCGGCCCTGCGCGTTTGCCAGGCGCTGATGGCGGAACACGCCTCGGTGGTGGTTACCGATCCCCAGGCCCTGCCCAATGCCAGACTCGAACTTGCGGTCTACGGCGATCGCGTGACCTTTGAGTCCGATCCTTATACCGCCGCCCGCGGCGCCCACGCGATCGCGCTGGTTACCGAGTGGAACGCCTTTCGTACGCTGGACTACCGGCGCATCTACGCTGCGATGGAAAAGCCGGCGTTCGTTTTCGACGGCCGGAATTGTCTGGATCATGCCGCGCTGCATGCGCTGGGTTTCAATGTCTTGCCCATCGGACAAAAGCCCCTCACCCATCGCTGAGACGCATAATGAACATTCTCGTCACCGGCAGCGCGGGATTTATCGGGTATCACGTCGCCTCGGCGTTGCTGAGCAGCGGGCACCGCGTGACGGGCCTCGATAACTTCAACGATTACTACAGCGTCGCCCTGAAGCGCGCCCGTTTCGCGCAACTTGCGCCGCGGGCCGGCTTTTGCGGTGTGGAGGCCGACCTCTGCGACGCGGCACGTCTGAGCGCGCTCTGCAAGGCGGAACGTTTTGACGTTGTCTGCCACCTGGCCGCCCAGGCCGGCGTGCGTTATTCGATGACCCATCCTGAAGTCTACGTCAAGTCCAACCTGGAGGGTTTCGTCAACATGCTGGAGGCCTGCCGCCATGCGCAAACGCCGCGGCTGGTATATGCGTCCAGTTCCAGCGTCTACGGCGGCAATACCAAACTGCCCTTCGCCGAAAGCGATCCCGTGGACCGCCCGATCAGCCTCTATGCGGCCACCAAGAAGGCCAACGAACTGATGGCCCATACCTACAGCCATTTGTTCGGCTTCGAGACCGTCGGCCTGCGCTTTTTCACCGTCTACGGACCCTGGGGCCGTCCGGACATGGCCATGTGGAGCTTCACCGATGCCATGCTGGCGGGACGTGCGATCCCGGTCTTCAATCATGGAATGATGCGGCGGGATTTCACTTTCGTGGACGACATCGTGAGCGGCGTCGCCGCGGCGCTGGTGCGCCCGCTGCCGGAACGCGCGACGGTTTTCAACCTTGGCAATCACCGGGCCGAGAACCTGCTCGACATGATCCGCATTCTCGGAGAGGCGCTGGGCGTGGAACCGCGCATGGACCTGCTGCCGATGCAGCCGGGCGATGTGGAAGCCACCTATGCCGACATCGACAAGGCGCGGAAATTGCTCGGCTTCGAACCCACAACCCCCATTGCGGCGGGCATCCCGCGCTTTGTGAAGTGGTACAAGGAATATCATCGCACATGACCAGCGTACCGCTGCTCGATCTCAAGGCGCAGTACGCCGCCATCCGCGACGAAGTGCGCGCGGCGGTGGATGCGGTGCTGGAAAGCCAACATTTCATCCTCGGCCCCGTCGTGGATCAATTCGAGACCGCCTGCGCCCGTGCCATCGGCGTGCGCCACGCCATCGGCGTTTCTTCGGGTACTGACGCCCTGCTGGTTGCGCTGATGGCCGAGGGTATCGGGCCGGGGGACGAAGTCATCACCTCGCCCTATACCTTTTTCGCCAGCGCCGGATCGATCGCGCGCCTCGGAGCCAGGCCGGTTTTTGTGGACATCGATCCCGTCACCTATTGCCTGCAACCCGGCCAGGTCGCGGCGCGCGTCAACGTCCACACCAAGGCCATCATGCCGGTGCACCTGTACGGACAACTGGCCGACATGGCTCCGCTGCGCGCGCTGGCCGCCGAACGCGGACTGGCCATCGTCGAGGACGCCGCCCAGGCCATCGGCGCCGCCCGCGACGGCCGTCAGGCCGGCGGCTGGGGCGGCTACGGCTGCTTCTCGTTCTTTCCTTCAAAGAATCTCGGCGGCGCCGGCGATGGCGGGCTGGTGACCACCGACGACGATGAGCGCGCCGGGCGCGTTCGCATTTTGCGGATGCACGGCATGGAGCCGAAATATTACCATCGAATCGTCGGCGGCAACTT
This sequence comes from uncultured bacterium, assembly GCA_903925685.1. Classification (GTDB taxonomy): domain Bacteria; phylum Verrucomicrobiota; class Kiritimatiellia; order CAIKKV01; family CAIYGI01; genus CAIYGI01. The sequence goes on along the minus strand of CAIYGI010000097.1, from coordinate 18,273 downwards.
CCGTCTGGATGCCTTGCAGGCCGCCGTGCTGCTGGCCAAACTGCCGCACCTCGAAGCTTGGACCAACCGCCGCCAGGCCAACGCGGCGCGCTATGACCGCCTGTTTCGCGATGCCGGCCTCGCGGCGCCGGCGGGACCGCTGGGCCTGCCCGTGGCCGGCGCGGGCCGCCATGTCTTCAACCAGTATGTAATTCGTGTGCCCCGGCGCGACGCGCTGATGGCATTTCTAAAGGCGCGGCAGATCGGCTGCGAGGTGTATTACCCGCTGGCGCTGCATATGCAGGCCTGTTTCGCCGCGCTAGGGTATCGGGAAGGGGAGTTCCCTGAAAGCGAACGGGCCGCGCGCGAGACGCTGGCGATTCCGATCTATCCGGAACTGACCGACGTGCAGGCCGGCGCGGTGGTGGATGCCATCCGGACCTTCTTCGCGGGCGCCGGCTGAGGCGCGCGGCATTGGCGAACGCTTGTCTTCGCGCCCGCTCTCTAGTATATTCCGACGCGGGGTTTTCGCATCTCGGGAACGCCCGTTCGAACACAACAAGAAGGAGCCTTCGCATGTCGTCTACGATCGAAAACATTGTCGCACGTGAAATTCTGGATTCGCGCGGAAACCCGACCATCGAGGCCGATGTCACGCTGGAATGCGGCATCGTGGGCCGCGCGGCCGTTCCATCCGGGGCTTCGACGGGCGAAAACGAGGCGGTGGAACTGCGCGACGGCGACAAGGGGCGCTACCTGGGCAAGGGCGTTCTCAAGGCCGTGAAGAATGTCAACGATGTGCTCGCCCCCGAGATCATCGGCTGCGACGCCTTCGATCAGGCCGGCATCGATCGCGCCATGATCGAGATTGACGGCACCCCGACCAAGAGCAAACTCGGCGCCAACGCCATTCTGGCGGTCTCGCTCGCCACCGCCAAGGCCGCGGCCGAACACGCCGGTCTGCCGCTCTTCCGTTATCTGGGCGGAACCAACGCGCGCACGCTGCCGGTGCCGATGATGAACATCATGAACGGCGGCGCGCATTCCGACGCGCCGATCGACATCCAGGAGTTCATGATCATGCCCAAGGGCGCCAAGCGTTTTTCGGAAGGCCTGCGCATGGGCACCGAGGTGTTTCACGCGCTCAAGAGCGTGCTGAAAGGCATGGGCCTCAGCACCTCCGTCGGCGACGAAGGCGGTTTCGCGCCGAAGCTGAAAAGCAACGTCGAGGCGCTGGAAGTCATCATTCAGGCCATCAAGAAGGCCGGTTACAAGCCCGGCAAGGACGTGTTCCTGGCGCTCGACCCGGCGGCCAGCGAGTTTTACGACACGGCCAAGAAGCGGTATGTCTTCAAGAAGAGCGATGGTTCGTCCCGCACGGCCGCCGAAATGGCCGATTTCTACGGCGACCTGGCGAAGAAATACCCGATTATCAGCATCGAGGACGGCCTGGCGGAAAACGACTGGGACGGCTGGAAGACCATCACCGAGCGCCTCGGCGACAGGATTCAACTCGTCGGCGACGATCTCTTCGTCACCAACGTCAAGTTCCTCAGGAAGGGAATCGAACTGGGCGTCGCCAACTCGATCCTGATCAAGGTCAACCAGATCGGCACGCTGACCGAGACGCTGGATGCCATACTGATGGCCAACCGCGCCGGCTACACGGCCGTCGTCAGCCACCGCTCCGGCGAAACCGAGGATACGACCATCGCCGATATCGCGGTCGCAACCAACGCCGGACAGATCAAGACCGGGTCGCTCTGCCGGACGGACCGCGTCTGCAAGTATAACCAGTTGCTGCGCATCGAAGAATTGCTCGGCGACGAGGCGGTATACGGCGGCGTGATCTGAGATGAACTATTGGGCGCTGATTCGGCGTTGTACATGGATCGTGACCGCCGTGCTGATGGTCATCGGTCTGGTGGCGCTATTCATGCCCAAGTGCCGGAACTTTCAGGACCTGCAGGCGCGTCGTATCACCCTGACCGAAGACAATGAAAAGCTGCGCGTCCAGATTCACGAGTTGGATCAAAACCAGCAGCGTTTCAAGACCGACCCCGAATTCGTAGAGCGCATCGCCCGCGAACAGGGCCGGGTTAAGCCGGGGGAAACGCTTTACAAGGTTGTCGGCACAAACCGCTGATGGCGCCTTCAGGCATGCGGGTGGGCGGCTTCGTAGGCCCGGCGCAGATGCTCCACGGTCACATGCGTGTAGATCTGCGTCGTGGAAAGGCTGACGTGGCCAAGCAACTCCTGCACGCTGCGCAGATCGGCCCCGCGCTCCAACAGGTGCGTGGCAAAGCAGTGGCGCAGGGCGTGGGGCGAAAAGCGCGGATTCAACCCGGCGGCGAGCAGATAGCGTTTCATGATCCGCTCCATCGAGCGGGTGGTCAACGGCGTGCCGCGCAGACTTAGGAATAACGCCCTCGCCCCACGCGCCCGCGCCGGCGCCGGCCAGATCGCGTCGCGCTGAGCCTGCGCCGCGCGCAGCGCCCGGCAGGCGGGAGCGCCCAGCGGCGTCAGGCGCTCCTTCTTGCCCTTGCCGCGCAGTTTTGCCATGCCGCTCAGGGTGTCAACATCCTGATCGCTCAGCCCGGCCACCTCGCTCACCCGCGCGCCGGTGCTGTAGAGCGTTTCCAAAATCGCCTGGTCGCGCATGAAACAGTAGGCGGCCACCAGCTTGAGCGGACGCTTGGCCTCGGCCAGCGCCGCGGCGCAGGCCTGCGGCGGCCCCTCCAGCAGCCTCACAACCTCCGGCTCGGAGAGCACATCCGGCAGACGCCGCACCCGTTTGGGGGCTTTCACGGCCGAAAAGGGATTGACCGAAACCAGTTCCTCGCGTTCCAGATAACGGTAAAAAGCGCGCACGCTCGACAGCTTGCGCGCCGCCGTCGAGGCGTGGGGACCGTCCTTTTGAAACGAAACCAGAAAGCGCCGCGCCGCGAAACGGTCGGCCTTCGCCCATGCAAAGGGCGGAAAGGCGTCGTGGCCCCAGACAGACACCGCGAACTGGCGCAGGTCGCCCAAATAGGCCGCGATCGTATGCCGCGAGGCATTGCGCTCGCTCTCCAAGTGCGCCATGAAGCGCGCCACCAGCACATCGTCGGTGATAATCCAGTCGCCAGGCATGTTACCTCCGGTCTCGCTGAGGCGCTAGCGCCGATAGCCAGGAGTGCCTTCACCGATGATTTCGTTGAGACCCTCGACGATCTGGCTCATCTCGTCATCCGAGACATGGCCCAGGCCTTTCCCAAGACGTTCCACGGAGATGGTTCGTATTTGGCTGATTTTCACCCATGTCGTTTTTGGTAGGGAACAACTGCTGATTTCAAGGGTCAACGGGAAGCCTGCTCTTTGCGGCTGACTTGTGAGTGCCATCGCGATCACCGTGCCGGACCGTTCGTTAAAAATCTCCGGGCTGAGGATCAACACCGGGCGAAGTCCAGCCTGCTCATGCCCCTTGACCGGGTTCAGATCGGCCCAAAGTATGTCGCCCCTCAGTATTCTGGCCATGCGACAACCTCTCCAGACATGCCTTCCTCGGCCAACGACTGCTCGGCCTTGGCGTCAAGTTTAGCGCATTCGCGGGCAAGCCGGTTGACGGAAAGGCGCGTCACCTTCTCCCTGACGGCTTCCTGAATGGCGCGACTGCGATTAGGAAAAACATGCCGTCGCACAAGCCGGTCAAGTTCGCCGAGAATGTCCCGTTCGAGGGTGATCGCGATCTTTGCCACTGCCATAAGCACCTCCTTGATGGTTGCGGTATGACTATACATCATACCTATATCAGGATCAACTGCTTTTTGAGAGCACTGCTTTTTGAGAGCACCCTCCAACCAGCCTGGCGCCGTTGCCAGTTGCACTTCAAGTTCCTTGGGGAGTTGTGGCCGTGTCATGCTCTCGCCTCCAAGAGGCACATCTGTTCGCTGTGCGTGAAATGGTAGATCATTTTCGGTTTAATGAGTTCCTTCGATAAAGCCGGAGACAGGTAGAGAGATTCGACCGTCACGTCGTCCCTGCCCAACAGGGTTGCTTGCGATGAGCGTCCTGCAGCCAGTTCCATATGCGTGAGTTCCAAGTGATCTGGAAGGCAGACGCCATGAACTTTGCCCCCTGTACGTCCATCATAACTGACAATGTATCTGATGTTTCTAACGTTGAGTTGTTCCAGCACCTCGACGAATTCACAGAACTGCACACTCGCAAGATATCGAGTGTCGTGGTTACCGCATACACCCTGATAAGGTGGGTCCATGTAGACCAAGTCCGATGCCCCTGCTTTAAGCACGACATCACGATAGTTCTTGGAAGAAAAGGCGGTCTTGCCTTTCAGAAAGTATGAAGCTCCCAAAATCTGCTCCCGCATAGTGGCGGGAGTTGTTCCCCGTCGGCGGTTGTCCGGGCTTTGATTGAACTCGCCATTGGCGTTGTAGCGAACGGACGCTTTGACGCATCGCGCAAGAAGGTAAAGAAAGCAATCTGAGCGGCCCGTCAGATTGAACTCGTCTCGGATTTTCTTGTAGAAGGATTTTGGGTCATCAAGTTGCTCATGCCAAAGGATTTCATATTCCTTCGCGAGTTTGTCCGGGGTATTGACGATGGCGCGCCACAAATCGACAAGAGGTTTGTTTAGGTCGTTTATGTGGAATGAATTGGCGCGTTTGTTCGCCGCGGCAGCGATGGAAATGGCCGCGGAACCCGCAAAGGGCTCGTGCAGCGTGTCCACCTTTGAGGGAAAATATCGCAAGATCTCGCTCGCCAAGTTTCTTTTGCTTCCCTGATACGGGATTGGATGCGGCACATTCATGAGGTTGTATAAACGAAAACGCGTAACGTTCCGCACGATCCTCGTCGAGACCGCGGCGGGTTCGCCATAGTGTTCGATGTGTTTGGTGGCTCTGATTATCCGAAGTCAAGGGCGGCTTGTTTGGGAGTTAGGTACTTGCCCAATTCTTCCGTGCAAACTAATGCGTCAGGCAACGGAAGTCGCTCCAGTGCCCGAGGTTCAACCTTGACGGCATCCCCGCCATATGATTTTCCAACCTTTCGCAGATTGCTAACGGTTTCCGGGTTCGAGAGCACCTTCCAGAGATGTTCAATAAACTCAGGAGACGAATGTTTCGGATACACGCACAGCAGACACGTCAAGGGGACTACGTCGGCCCGGTTTCTGATGAAACGCGCACTTCGTCTGCCGAGATATGCGAACAGGATCGGCGGGATCTTGCGGATTTCCATGCGATACCACGGTCTTCGCGTTTTGATGAGTGTCTTGTTGGGCAGGCCGTTTTTTTCGCCGGTTTCAAGATAGTTCTGCACACGTACCGGAATCTGGTCGAACGACAACCCGTTGACGTTCAATAAGAGCGTTGGTCTTCCGCTGGCTTCAAGTCGCCGTAAGTCCTCCTGATCGAAATTCTCCCCTTGGATATCTCGCATTCTCCCCACGGCCTTTACCAGCAAGGAATCTGGCACCCCCAATACCTTGGCGCGTGTAGCTGTCATAAAAAAGAATTCATTGTCGCCCGTGACAATACCGCGCATGACGGTGGCAAAGTCGCCGAGCGTGTATTGATGTTTGGCGTCGTCTGACGGGGGTCTGGACAAACCTGTGGTCAGTGCCTCAGTCAGCAGTCGGTGGTGGACTTGAAATCCCGCGTGGTTCTTATGTGGCCGCCCCGAAACGAAGGCGATCAACTCCTTTGAATCGCGATCACAACATTTAACCCAGTCAAAATTGGCGGCCGGTTTCGCATTGCAAATCAGAAAAACGAGTGCATTGGTGTCAACATCCGGGAAAGGGGTGGCTTTTGACGCGAACGCGATGACAGCATCCAGTCGGTATTGCGAGCAAATCCACTGCCACAGGACATTAGCAAACACGCCCTCGCAGATATCCGCCGAGACAATGTAGGCAAGTCGTCCTTCAGGCGCCAAGGTCTGAAGTGCCCGAATAAGGAAATAGACATGCAACCCGGCTCGTCCGTCAATATGTCGCCCTGTCGTATTTCGGGCAAAAACCTGTAGATATTCCTTTTGGGCAGAAGACAGACGGTGGTGCCGAATATAGGGAGGGTTCGCAATTATTGCGGGAAAGCGTTCTGTTGGTGGATCAAGAACAAAGTCTCGGATTTCAACGTTCTGTAGATCGCCAGAATCCAGTCCCGACATTCTTGCTTGGCCGATTACCTCCGGGTCGATATCGCGTCCGAATAGTTCCAGATCAAAGTCGTGCGATTGTGCATAGCGTTTTGCGGCACGAAAGAAAACCCCTTCACCAAGGGCAGGGTCAAGCAACCGCTTTGGTTTGTCCTGCAAAACGTAGGCCGTCATGATGTCGGCAGTCCAGTCAGGCGTCCAAAACTGCCCCTTCGCGCGCAGGGCTTCCCGTTTGATCCCAGAGCGAGGAAGTTTGTTTGTGAGTGCGTCAGGCATTGCGTTCTACTTTATCGTGTCCAATAGCGACAATGCTTCCGTGGACAATTTCGATTTTCCGCCTACAAACCGAACATACGGTAAAATGTGGCCATTCTTGTCAGTGATGGACTCTGCAACCAATTGTGGTTCCTCGACAATGGTTGCCAGATGATAGGCATATCTGTAGTAAATCTTATAAATCACTTTTTTGGTTGTTGCGCCGCCTGGAGCTTGAAATACCTGTTCGGTTGGTTCAATATCACCCTGCGAAAAAAGCCCCTCTGCATCCGTAAGCGATATTCCAAATGCCTCATCATAGAACGCATGCCAAACGTGAATCGGTATTTTTCTTTGTGTTTGCCAGTTCTTCAAGGGTGTTCTGTCTTCCTCTTTGATGATAATAGTGGGTAGGACTGCGGCCTTCTTTAAGCCATTTCGTCCGTCCAGCCGTTTCTGTGGCGTGAGTGGTGTTGCGTAATCTGGCATCTGTTTGGCCCGCCAAAGACTGTTCTCACACTCAACCGCAATGACGGCATGTTCCAATAGATCCTGCATCTTCGCATCGTCCTCCGTCGTGAACGGCAATTCACTCAGTCCGTTCAAACCTTTGACCGCAGAGTCAACTTTCGCTTTATCTTGAACGCGATAGATTAAAAGATCAGGCCGTTTGATATGGCCGAGTCCCGCTTTCTCCAAGCGTTCGAAGTAAAGTTCAAAAGCCCGGACGTCATTGTCTGGGGCGGTCCCACTGGGACCATATGGCAGGGCAAAATACTTGCCTGTTTCGTTCACCGCCTGTGTCAAACGTTCTTCACTCCACGCTCCTTGAGACCAACGCATCAAGAAATCACTGCCTCGAAGGCGGCGTGGATTAAGTAGGAAGTCCGCCCAAGGAGCGTTGCCCATTCCACGAAGTGTCATGCGAATGTCTTCCATCGAAACGGACAAGACCCTTTCGAATGGGTGTTCTGAATGACTGTTCATATTTCCTCTTTTGCACACTAAATTAGCCATTTCTCGCACTTCTTAGTTGACCGTACAGGCGCGTCGTTACCAGCCATTATTCACCGACCTCCGACCTCGGATCTCTGACCTCTGACTGAGGTTCCGCCGTTTTGGAGTAACGCTTGGCCATGGCCTTGAGCGCCCCCTTCTGCCGAGGGGACAGGCTCTTCTTGACCGCGAACTGACGGGACAGCGAGGTGTAGAATTCCTTGTCGTCGAAGGTGCGTTTTCCCTTGGTGGTTGACGGCGCCCAGGCGGTCACGGCGGAAAGTTGCCGCAGCCAGCCCTCGGTCTCGGGATCGGGCGCGGCCGGGGCGCCGGCCTCGCCCAGTTCCAGCGTGTCGCGCTGGCCGTCGAAGTCGGGAATGCGATCCGCATACTTGATCACGATCTTGTTGAGGGCGCCTAGCTGGGCGGGCGTCAGGTTGCGGTCGGACTCGACCCGCCGCCGCAGCGAACTAAAGAACGCGGCATCGTCATAAACCCGCCCGCGCCGTTTGGTCGGCGGTTCCATCTGCACCCCCGCGAGCAATACGATCTTGCGGCGCGTGGCGGCGTTGGGCGGTTCGGCGGCCGGCTCGGTAAGCAGGCGTTCCAGCCCCGCCTTATTCAGCGCCGCCTCGGCGTTGGGAATCTGCTCCTTGTAGCGCACTACCAGACGGGCCATGGCCTCCACCTGGCGGTCGGACATGGCCTTTTCGCCGGTCTCCATCTGCTTGGTCACGGAGGCCACAAAACCGTCGTCGCTGTAGGCGCGCTTGCCGCGTTTGGTGGCGGGCGCCCAGGTTTGCACCTGGCCCAGCGCCGCGATCAACGCGCGCAGTTTATCCAGGTCCACCGGCGGCCCATTGGCATCGGCCATCCAGGCCTGGAACTTGGTGTAGAAATCCTCCAGCATCTTGGTCCAGACCACTCCGCCTTCCTCCACCTCGTCCAGTTCCTTTTCCATCTCGGCGGTGAAACTGACTTCGAAAAGCTTGCCCAGCGAGCCGACCAGCAGGTCGTTGACCCGCAACCCAACCGGCGTCGGAACAAGCGCGCGTCTTTCCTTCAAGATATACTTGCGGCCAAAAAGCGTGGCCAGAATCGAGGCGTAGGTGCTGGGGCGTCCGACCCCATTCTCTTCAAGCGTCTTGATCAGCGAGGCCTCGTTGAAGCGCGCCGGCGGCTGGGTCTCCTTGCGCTCTTCCAGCCACTTCAGCAGGTCCAGCGGTTCTCCGGCCACGAGCGGCGGCAGGCGCGCCACTTCGTCGTCTTCATCATCCTTGCCGTCCGTGGCGGCCTCGTCCTTCCCCGTTTCGCGTTCCTTGGCGCGCTTGGCCTTGGCATCGTCCGCGACCTTCGTCCAGCCCGCAAAAACGACCTCGGACGCCGTGGCGCGAAAGAGGTAAGCGGGTGTTTGCCCGGCCTGGGTTTCGGTCTCGACCTCCGCCGTATTCTGCTGGATGCGCGCCGGCGCCATCTGGCTGGCCACAAAGCGCTGCCAGATCAAGGTGTAGAGTTTCAAATCGTCGGGACTCAGGATGCTCGCCATCTTTTCCGGCGTGCGGCGCACATCGGTCGGGCGAATGGCTTCATGGGCCTCCTGCGCGCTGCCGCGGCTGCGGTAGACGTTGGGCTTTTCAGGCAGATAAGTCGCGCCGTAAAGTTCGCCGATCAGCGCCCGGCACTCCGCCGCGGCGTCCTGCGACACCGCCACCGAATCGGTACGCATGTAGGTGATCAGTCCAACCGGGCCTTCACCCAGCAGGTTGACGCCCTCGTAAAGCTGCTGCGCGAGTTTCATCGTGCGCGCCGGGGCAAAGTCGAAGTTGGCAGAGCCGGCCTGCTGCAGCGTGCTGGTGATGTAGGGCGGATAGGGACGGCGCTGCACCTCGCGCGTGGTCACGCCGCGCACCCGCAGCGAACTCGCCTCCAGTTCGCGGCGCACCGTGGCGGCCTGTTCCTCGCTCTTGATCTCGGCCTTTTCGCCGCGAATGCGCGCCAGGCGCACCGTGAAGGGTTCGATCGGCGCGACGCGCTTGCGCACTTCGGCGCCCATGATCCAGTAGGGCTCCGATACGAAGGCCAGGATGGCGCGCTCGCGCTCGCACACCAGGCGCAGGGCCACCGATTGCACGCGTCCGGCGCTGAGGCCGCGGTAGATGCGGCGCCAGAGCAGCGGGCTGACCTTGTAGCCGACGATGCGGTCCAGCACCCGACGGGCCTGCTGGGCGTCCACGCGCCGGATGTCGATTTCGCGCGGATGCGCAAACGCCTCGCGCACCGCGCGCGGGGTGATCTCGTTATAGGTTACTCGATGAAAGGCGGCATGCTTCGCCTTTGGTTTCAGCAGCGCCTCGAGGTGCCAGGCGATGGCCTCCCCTTCGCGGTCAGGATCGGGCGCCAGATAGATGTCCGTCGCGTCGGCGGCCAGCGCCTGAAGTTCCTTCACCAGCTTGGCGCGATCGGGCGAGACTTCGTATTCCGGCTTGAAGTGGTTTTCAAGGTCCACGCCCAGACTCTTCGTAGGCAGATCGCGAATGTGGCCCATGGAGGCCTTGACCAGGAAGTCGCCGCCCAAAATCTTGTTGATCGTCTTGGCCTTCGCCGGCGATTCCACAATTACCAGTTTCTTGGACATCATTTTCTCCTGTTCCCCAGTACTGCCCCGGCTACGACGCGGCGGCTCTTCGCCTCACCCAAAACCAGTTGCTGTGCCGACTCGTAGCGCCGGCACTACTTCAAACAGGCGCTACTTGGCCGTTACGCGGGCCACGCGCCGGCCGGGCAGCATACGCACCGCGCGTTTGATCTCAAGCCCGATCAACAGCGCCCCCAGCGTGCCCGCGGGCACATTCAACCGCCGCACAAGGGCGTCCACGTCCAATTCACCCTCGTTTTCCAAAATATCCAGCACCCGCTGTTCGTCGGCGCCAAAGGTCGGCGTCGGACGGGACACGGCCGCCGCCTGCGTGCGCGCCGCGGCCGGCAGGAGTTGCTCCAACTCCTCCAGAATGTCGTCGGCCGACTCGACCAGCCGCGCGCCGTCGCGGATCAGTCGGTGCGGGCCGCGGGCGCCTGGCATATCCACCCGGCCCGGCACGGCGAAAACCGTGCGGCCCTGTTCCATCGCCTGCGCCGCGGTGATCATGGCCCCGCTGGTCGTGCGGCATTCTACCACAACCACTCCCAATGACAGACCGCTTACCACGCGGTTGCGGTAGGGGAAGGTAGTGCGGTCCGGCGCGCGCCCCATCGGGTATTCGCTCAGCAGCGCGCCGTGCGCGGCGATCTCGTCGCCCAAGGCCCGGTTTTCCTCGGGATAAAAGCAGTCCAGCGCCCCGCCCAGGACCGCCAGCGTACGGCCGCCGCCTGCCAGCGCGCCGCGGTGGGCGGCGGTGTCGAGCCCGCGCGCCAGCCCGCTCACGATGGTCAGCCCGCACTGTGCCAGGCGCGCCGACAGCCGCTCGGCGACTTCGCGGGCGTAGTGCGAGATCGAGCGCGATCCTACGACCGCAATGGCGTGCGTGTCGCGGCTCTCCAGCGTTCCGCGCACGTAAAGCGCCAGCGGAGGATCGTGAATGGTTGCCAGCCGCGCCGGATATTCGGCGTCCACGCGGGTCACGATTCGCGCCCCCAGCGCCGCCGCGCGCGCCTCTTCGGCGGCCGGATCGGCAGCGCCGCGCGCCGCCGCGATTTTCGCCCCCAGTTCGCGCCCGACCCCCTGCGCTTTCAGCAATTCATCGGCGGGCGCGCTGAAGATCGCGGCCACCGATCCCAGCGCCTGCGCCAGATTGCGCACAGTGACGGGACCGATTCCCGGCAGCATGTTCAAGGCAATATATGCTTCCCGTTCAGTCACGGCATGTTTTCCCGCCCCCGCGCGAACAGCCGCGCGGCGGCCAAACTAGATAACACACGTCCCCCCACGGGCGCAACTAATGCGGGAAGACGTTTATAGCGCTTCGAGCGGCGCAATCCTGCGTAACATATTACAACAGCCAAGTTGTACAATGATACATGACTGATCTAAGACAGCGTCGTTCGTGCTGATGTTGGTCTTTGTAGCCGCCGCGGTGACGCGGTGGCGTGGATGGCGTGACGGTGGAGCGGAACCTGTTTCGTGAAGGGCGCATGACGGGCGCGGCCACCTGCTGCTACTCTGCGAAGTAGCGCTTCGCTACGTAGCACGAGCGCAGGCAGGCGGCTACACGTCTTGCGTTAAAAAACTGAACGAACGCTCAACGCCCAACGCTCAACGTGCGTTGAGAGTTGCCTGAACCCTGAACACTAAACACTACCACCTAACACCTAACACCTATCACCTACCACCTAAAACCCAGCATCTCGCCGAATCGTCCAAATCCACCCCTGGCGGGTGAAGAGCATGACGATATCCACTTGCGCGGCCTGAAGGCCGAGCAGGCGGGCGGCGGCGCGGGCGTAATCGGACATCTGGCGGAAATAGCCTTCGGCCGCTTCGCGCAAGGCGGACTTGGTATCGACGCGATTGCTCTTGAAGTCGAAAACCGTGGCCCGCAGCGGCCGGTTGGCGGCGTCCCGTTCCACCACCAGCCGGTCGAAGCGTCCGCTTATCAACTGCCTTTCGCCCTCTGTTTCCAGCACCAGGTCGAAGGGTGCTTCGCGCCAGACTTCCGTCCGCGCCGCACCGGCTGGTCTGGCCAGGCGTTGCCGGACTTCCTGGTTGGCCAGACAGACGCGGAACTGTTGTTCGACTTCGTCCAAAAGATGTCCAGGTTCCGCCGATTCGCCGCGCCACTCGGCGATGATGCGATCTATACTCGCGTTCTCGATCCACTCGATCCTTTGGAAGAGGCGATGGATGGCGGAACCGAAGGCCCGCACGTCGCCCGACTCGATGTTGAACAGCCACTGCGCCGGGAAAGTGCGGCCTTCGGCCTGTTCCTTGGACGGCTCGCGGCGCGCCATTTCCGCGGCCTGCGTCACGCACACCGGCGCGGGTGAGGGGGCGACCGGTGTTGCTTGGGCGTTCTTGCCCGGTTGCCTGAACCACGCGCTGTCGCCAGCGGCATACAGTTGCGCCAGGCCGCCTGGGCCGGCGTCTGTGTTGCCGTCCGGCGCGAGGCGCTCGCGCAAGAGGTCCGCCTCGCGAACGGTGTTCGATGTTTTTGCCTTGGCGGGGACGATCATGTAGAGCGCCTGCTGGGCGCGCGTAAGCGCAACGTAGAGAACGCAGAATTGCGCGAAATTGGCCTCCGCGCGGGCGGCATCCAGGGCCTGCAAAGGCCGTCCGGCGGCGGCATCCAGCGCCTGATTGCATGGCGGATCGAGCACCCAATCGGCGCCGGCCAGTAACTCCGGGTCGCCGGGCTTTTCGAAACTTTTGGCGTTGGCGGCGAAAGGCACGATCACCAGATCGAAGCCCAAGCCCTTGGCCTGGTGAATGGTCATCACGCGCACCGTGCCCGCGGCGGCGCTGGCCTTGACCTGGTAGGCCTGGATGTGGTCGGCGAAGGCGTCGGGGTCGCGCGCGCCGCCGGCATCGAACTGTTCCGCCGCCGCCAGCATTTCGCGCAGGCGCTGGCGGCCGAAAGCGTCGAGTGCGCCCAGGCGCTCGCCCCACTCGCGCAGTGCGCCTGCGAAACCGCGTTCGTGCAGGGCGGTTAGGAAAATGCCGGGCAGGGCATCGAGATCCTGTAACTCCGGGCGTTTGGCCAGCGGGCTCATCTGAAGATGACGCTTGGCCACGCTATCGCCCGGATGCGCGGCGTAACGCACCAGGGCCAGCAGCAGCGTGACCACGGGATTGTCCACAATGCCGCCCTGGCCTTCATGCACGACCGGCACATCGGGCAACTGGCGGCGCAGCACGTCAACGCAGCCGCGGCCCGCCTGGTTGCTGCGCACCAACACGGCCGCCGTGAGGCCGTGCCGGGTGGGTTGCGACTGCTCCAGCACTTTTGCGACCGCCTCAAACTCGGTTGGATCGTCAGAACCATCCTTGTCCTCATTGCCCCCGGCTTTGGTTTCCCCGGAATTCTTCTTCGGCTGGTACTCGAGCAGGGCGGCAAAACCTGTGCCTTCACCCAGGCGGGCGCTTTCGTGTTTTTTCCATACCTTGGTGAAAGCCTCGACCGCTTCCTTGCGGGGGCCTTTATCGTCGCCGCCTGCCGGTTTCCACGCCGATATGCCTTCGAAGACCAGATTGACGGTCTCGATGACCGCCGGCAGCGAACGGTGACACTCGGCGATGGCCTCGGAGACGATCGCGCGCGGTCCAGGATTTCCGTATTTTGTCAGCACCTCGCCGAAGAGCCGGTGGTTGCCGCCGCGCCAGCCGTAGACGGACTGCTTGACGTCGCCCACATAAAAGAAGGAGCGGTTTTGATCCTGGACGACTTCGTCAATCAAGTTTGCCAGCGCGGCCCACTGGGTGTCGCTGGTGTCCTGAAACTCATCCAGCAGCCAGTGGTCCAGTTTGCCGTCGAGGCGGTAGTCGATGTATAGACGATTGGGAGCGGCCGGCGTGCGGCTGGGGCTGAGCCCATTGGCGCCGAGCAGGCGCGACAGGTCCTCGAAGGTGTAGCGGCCGTCCATGCTCAGCGCGTCGTCGTAAAGTTTTTCGTAGCGGTCCAGCACGGCGCGCAGTCCCTGGGTCCGCGCCAGCGCCCGGTCCACCTCCACGCCGATCAAGTTGCATAAGGCGCGGCGCAACGGTTTCCATAGTTCGGCGGGGATCGAGTAGTCCTTCTTGTAATACGCGACAACCGGTTGATCGTTGCGCGCGGCAAGCGGCAGCAGTTTATCCAAAATGGTCTCGTTGAGATCGGGCCATGGTTTGTCGGCGGCGTGCGTCATGCCTGCCGCCGCGATCATGGCGCAGGCATTGCCAAGGGCTTCAGGTCTGGCTCCAGCTCCGAAAGCGGCTGCCAGACGCTCCGGCAGGTCGTCGGGTATGGCGGCGGATTTTTGCCCGTGATCCTCCCACCACCGTTCGGCGGGCTGCCAGATGCGGTCCGGGTCGCCCCAGTGCCATGCTTGCTTGTTGTGCTGACGGTAGAATCCGTAGTGCTCGGAAATCAGTCGGTCGAGGATGGCGACCAGCGATTTTGTCTCCTGGCCGAAACATGCCAGACGGAAATCCCGTAAGAAGGCGCCGCCCTCGCGGTTGCCTTCCGTCCCCGGTCTTTGCGTGGGATCGAAGAGGCGGGTCAAAATGTTCTGGCGCATGGCCAGGGCTTCGCCTCCATCTCCGTCCATGGGTTGGGTCTCGGGCGGAATGCCGAGTTCCATCGGGAAGGCGCGCACGACGCCGAGGATGAAGCTGTCCAGTGTGCCGATGTGCAGGCGGTGCTCGTGATCCAGCAACTTGCGCAACAGGCCGACGTAGGCCTCCGGACGGTCCGGCGGCGCGACCAATCCTTCTTTCGCGATGGTCGCGGCAGTCCGGGCGCGTTTGCCGCCATCGCTCGCCGCCGCGCAAAGGTGTTCGACGATCTTGTCGAAAATCTCGCCCGCGGCCTTGCGGGAAAATGTGAGCGCGCAAATACGGTCGGGCGGGACGCCGGCGGCCATCAGGCCAAGATAGCGGTGGGCCAGCCGGAAGGTCTTGCCCGTGCCGGCCGCGGCGGAAATGGCGCGGTTCTTGAAACTGTTCATCTTGCCGCCCTCCACGGGGGTGGGGGAGGTGCGATGCTTTTCGCCGGGTCGCCGGGCAGTACTCCCGCAAGATCGTCGTTATAACCAGTCTTGAGTTTGACCGGCGGCCAGAAGATGCCCTGCTTGATGCGCAGCGCCACCGCCTCCGCGCATTGGATGGCTGAGTCGTGCAATGCGTCGCTGTAAGCTTCCCAGAGCGTGACATCCGTGTCGCCGAGGGCATTGGGCAGGCAAAAGTATCCAAGTTGCACCTTGGGGCCGAACTCGGACCGAACCAGCTCGCGGTAGAGCGGCAGTTGCAAATCGGCCCAACGTTTAGCCCTCCTGCCGCCCGTCAGTTCCGGCGGAATGCCGGCGGCGGGCAGATCATCCCCTTCGCGTTCGGGGCCGAAGTGCGTTTCCGCGGGCGCCTTGGTCTTATCGGTGGTCTTGTAATCGAGCACGCAGACCGCGCCTGTTTGTGCGTTCCGGTCAATCCGGTCAATGCGCCCTCTAACCGTCAAGCCGCCGATTTCGCAGGCCTTGCCTGACTCATACTGGATGATCTCCCATCCCGCCGCGCGCCATGCGACCTGCTTTTGCGCAAAGACTCTCAACCTCTGCGCGGCGCTGCCCATGGCCAGTTCGACTCCCAGCCACGGCCGGGCGCCGTAGCGTTTGCGCGCCAGCTCCGCCAGACGTTGTTCCAGCCAGCGCGCCAGTTCGTTGCCATCGCCGCAGGCCCAGAGGCGGCGGTCCCGGCCCATCTCTTCGAGCACCTCGTGAACCATGTTCCCGAAGGCCCGCGCGTCCGGTTCCCGCGCGCTGTCATCCAGCGTATTCATGCCCAGAACGTGCCGCAGGTAAAAGCGCAGGGGGCAGGCAAGGTAGTCCCGGAAGATGGTTGGACTCAACTCCCGCGAACGCCTGGCGTCAATGCAGTCGGCAGGCAGGAGCGCGGGATCGAGTTTGAAGCTGATCGTATAGGCTTCGGCCGCATGGGCGGGCGGCGGGTCCTTGAAGAGCATCCGTGCGCGGGCGACGAGTTCCTTGTCGTGGCAGCGGAAGAGCAGGCGCGACGGGCGTAGCGGATCGCCGGCGGTGGAAGTCTTGCCCACCAGCAGGATCACCCGGCCCTGCCTGCGGCGTTGCTCGATCAGGGCGGTCAGCACATAGGCGTCGCGTGCCACGCGCAGGCTGTCATCGCGAAGGTCGAGCAGACGCCGCAAGGTGTCGGGCAGGAAGAGGTCGCCGACATGCCCGTCGGGCACGAAACCCTCGTTCATGCCGGCCACGAAAAGCAGCGGCGCGGGATTCCATGCCAGTTCCAGCCAGCCTTCGAGGTCGAGAAGTTCGTTGCGGCGCTCGCCCTTGACGGGGGCATCCTGCAAGCGCGCCATCAGCGCCTCGGCAGCGTCTGTTCCGGCGTGCCCCGCGGCGGCGGCGTCTTCGAGTTCCCTTAATCCCGTGTCGAACGCGGACACGGCCTGCTGAAAGGCTGCATCCGCGGGGTCGCCGGATTTGAGGGGGCGGCGTTCGTAGGTCTGCTGCAGCACCTTCCGCAAACCGGCGGCGAGGTCGGAACTGTTCAGCACGGTGCGCCAATTCTTGACACGCGCTAACGCCGCGCGCAGGTGCTCCAACCTGTCGCTCCCGCTCTCCGAGGCGTCGGGCTTCGTGTCCAGACAAGCGAGCAGATCATCCAGCGTGACCGGCAGATGCTCGGACTGTAGCTCATCCAACTCGCGCAACAGGTCGGCAGGGCGATCGAACGACGCCAGCACATCCGGATGGCGCAGCAGGGCGGACACTTCGGCGTAACCGTCCCGGTTGCGCAGGGCCAGCAGCGTTTGCACCAGCCGGAAGAGCGCGCTATCGGCAAGTTGACGGTTTTGCGGATCGAAGGCCGGCAGGCCGATGGCGGCGAGTTCGCGCTGCAGCGGGGCGACGGTTTCGCGGTCGGGCACGCCGATCGCCAGTTGCGGCCGCAGGTCGGCCGCGGCCGCTTTGGCGCCCAAGCCGGCCGCGATGGCTTTCGCAATCCGGCCGGCCTGATCGTCGGGCGTGGCTTCAAGCCAGATGTCTTTGGACGGCAGGGCGATCGCGCGCGCCTGCCAGCTCTCCGGCAAGGGGCGTCCCCAGTTGTCGAAGGCGGCGGACTCGGCTTCCGGAGCGGCCACCAGCACATCGACCGCGCCTCCGGCGGCGGCCCATTGGTTCAGCAAGGTCATGAAAAGTTTCGGGGGATCGGGCACAGCCGCCACCACCACCCGTCGCACTTCTGGTGCGAGTAGGCCCTGGCGCGCGTGGGCGAGTTTGAGCATGAGGACGTCGCGCAGGCGCCAGCTCTCGAGTTGTCCGGCATAGCGGCGCTCCAACTCGGCCATGGCGGCCCAGCGTTCGCCTTCCTCGATCTCCGCGCCACGGGCGGCCACGTCCGCGATAGTCAGGCCGCCGTCGGCCAGTTCGTTGCGCAAAAGCTGCAGACGGCGCGCGAGCTGCAGCGCCCAGGCCGTGCCGTGCGCACGGCCTTCGCGCGCGCCCAGGAAGGCGGGCAGTTCGCCGGGTTTGACGGCTTTCAGGACGGCGGACCAGGCCAGCAGACTTTGGAGATTCGTGGCGGCCGCAACACTGTGCGGCGGTTCGAGCAGCACCGGCGGGGTCACGATTTCCGGTCCCAGCAGGACGGCGCCGCGTGCATCGGCGGCTAGGGGCAATGCGGCGTGCAAGCGCCAGCTCGACTGGCGCGTAGGCACGACCAGCACCGTGCCGCGCAAGTCCAGCAGACCCGCGCCCGCGCCGGCCATCAGATAGGCCGGCACGCTTTCGCAAAGCGGCCGGTCCCAGCCCAAAAATATTCTCTTTATCGCCATATTCCGCCCTGCATTGACCTGCCGCCGCCTGCCAACGCACGTTCAATCCGAGGCGCCACGCCTTGCCAAGACCGTACAGTTTTGCTGGGATGGGATCAACCTTGTGTTCCAGGTGATTTCTGTACTGTCTCCCAGGAGCAAGGAGCAAGGAGCAGTGAGCAAGTCGGAAGTCAGAAGCCAGGAGTCAGAATTCAGAATACAGACCTCCGACCTCTGACCTCGGACCTCCACATCTTCCCGCCCCGCCCCACCCCGCCCAAATCCGCGCGTAAGGGCCGTGACGCCCCCGGAGTGGGCGGAGCGAGCGTGAGGAGCGGGCAAGGAGGAGCGCAACGAGACGAACGGGGCTGGTTTCGTGGCGGATTTGGAGCGGGGAAGGGACACCGGGCACGAT
>CAIYGI010000096.1 GCA_903925685.1 uncultured bacterium | reverse complement strand
CATGGATTACAGATTACGGCATCCCGCCGTCCGAGTCCAGCAAAAAATAATTTTATTTTTAGCCTTGCAGCCCTCGCGGGAAGGGCGTAAACCATCCGTCATGCAGGCGGCATTGAGTGATGCCTACCTGAGCAGTTACCACTGACGAACATAAATCAGCGCATTGCCGACGCCATTCCCGTCACGCTTCCACCCCTCCCCGAACAAATCGCCATCGCCGAGGTGCTGTCGGACATGGACACGGAACTGGCGGCGTTCACCCAACGCCGCGACAAAACCCGCGCCCTCAAGCATGGTATGATGCAGGAATTGTTGAGCGGGAGGGTCCACCTCGTATGAAAGAAGCCCAGCACATCGAGTGGAAGCAGTCCTGGCGGGACGAGTATCTGCGCTGGATTTGCGGCTTTGCGAACGCGGAGGGCGGGGTGCTGGTCATCGGCAGGAATGACAAGGGTGTGGTCACGGGGCTGCCGAACGCGGCGAAGTTGCTGGAAGACATCCCCAACAAGGCGCGGGACATCCTCGGCATCATGGTGCAGGTTAACCTTCGTGAAGAAGCCGGGAAAGAGTATCTGGAGATTGTGGTGGATCCATACCCCTACCCGGTGAGTTACAAAGGCGAATACCACTACCGCAGTGGCAGCACGAAGCAGGAGTTGAAGGGAGCGGCACTTGATAAGTTCCTCCTGCGAAAACAGGGGAAGCACTGGGACGCCGTGCCCATTCCCTACGTCGGCTTGGATGACCTCGATCCACAGGCGATCAAGGAATTCCGCAAGTTGGCGGCCCAGAGCGGTCGCCTCAGTGCCGAACTTTTGGCGGAGAGTGACGCTCAACTCATTGAGAAACTGCACCTCAAAGAGAACCGCTACCTCAAACGGGCGGCCACGCTTCTCTTCCACTCCGACCCCGAGAAATTCACCACCGGGGCCTGTATCAAATCGGCTTTTTCCGCACCGATTCCGACCTGCTTTACCACGATGTGATCCAAGGCGGCCTGTTTACCCAGGCGGATAAGGCGCTGGACCTTCTTCTGACCAAATACCTCCGCGCCGGCATCTCCTACCGCGGCACGCAGCGTTTTGAACGCTTCCCCGTTCCAGAAGCGGCACTGCGCGAAGCCCTGATCAACGCCATCGTCCACAAGGATTATGCCTCAGCAATCCCGATCCAAATCAGCGTTTATGACAACAAACTGATGATGTGGAATCCCGGCCAACTGCCGCCCGACTGGTCACTGGACCGGCTGCTCGCAAAACACGCATCGCAGCCAGCCAACCCTGACATTGCCAACGCCTTTTTCCGTGCAGGCAAGATCGAATCCTGGGGACGCGGCATCGACCTGATCCGCAACACCTGTCTCGAACAAGGCTACCCGGCTCCACTCTTTAATTGCGACAGTAACGGCCTCTGGATCGAGTTTCTGTTCCCGGACGTTTCATCCGACAGTTCTGAGGGAAAGTCCGATGATGGGTTGGGTGATGGGTTGGGTGATGGGTTGGGTGATACTCCCCAGTCCCGGATCCTCCGACTCATCAAAGCGAAGCCGACGATCAGCATCACCGAACTTGGCCGGCAGTTGGCGATCAGCACCACCGCCATTGAAAAATCCCTCAAACGCATGAAGACCAAGGGAATGCTGAAACGCATCGGCCCCGCTAAAGGCGGCCATTGGGAGGAATTGAAATGAGCCCCATCGGCCAACCAGAACGCGCCACGCAGAACCGGCTGCTTGCCCTGTTCCGCGACGAACTCGGCTATCGCTACATCGGCGATTGGACCGACCGCCCGGACAACAGCAATAGCACCGTGCAACTCGTCTTTGCGGGCAACGACTCCGAGGGCCTGCAATACGGAGCCATCGGCACAGAGGAGAAGTACTTCCTCAAGTGGAAGGAAGACGAAGCCGACAACAGCCGCTTCAAACTGGACAAGTACCTGCTCAAGATCTGCGCCAAGGATCGGATCATCGAACTGATGCAGGACTTTGTGCTCTTCGACGGCGGTATCAAGAAACTGCCCCGCGTCCACCAGTATTTTTGCATCAAGGCCGCACAACAACATGTGAATGCCTACAAGGGCGGTATCATCTGGAACACGCAGGGCAGTGGCAAAAGCATCGTAATGGTGATGCTGGCCAAGTGGATTTTAGAGAACAACTCCAAGGCCCGCGTGGTGATCGTGACCGACCGCGACGAACTGGACAAGCAGATCGAGGCCGTTTTCACCGAAGCCGGGGAGGCCATCACCCGCACCAACAGTGGGCACGACCTGCTGACACAACTCGGTCAGGCCACGCCGCGCCTGCTTTGCTCGCTGGTACACAAGTTCGGGCGGCATGGCGTGGACGATTTCGACGCCTTTATCAAGGAACTGGAGGCGCAACCCTGCCAGACCGTGGGCGAGTTGTTCGTCTTCGTGGACGAGTGCCACCGCACCGAAAGCGGCAAACTCCGCAAGACCATGAAGGCCATCCTGAAGAATGCGGTCTTCATCGGCTTCACCGGCACGCCACTACTCAAAACGGACAAAGAAACCAGCTTTGAAGTTTTCGGCGGCTACATCCACACCTACAAATTCAATGAAGGCGTGGAAGATGGAATAATTCTCGACTTGATCTATGAAGCGCGTGACATTGAACAAAGACTCGGCTCGGAAGACAAGATTGATACGTGGTTTGAAGCCAAAACCAAGGGCCTGAACGAGTGGCAGAAGGCCGCCCTGCGTGAACAGTGGGGTACGATGCAGAACGTACTCAGTTCCCGTTCACGCATGGAGCGCGTCGTACAGGACATCGTCTTCGACTTTGCCGTGAAACCGCGCCTTTCCAGCCAACGTGGCAACGCCATCCTGGTGGCATCCAGCATCTACGAGGCGTGCAAATACTTCGAAATGTTCCAGAAGACCGTTTTCAAGGGCAAGTGCGCGGTCGTGACTTCCTACAACCCGCAGGTCCAGGACGTGACACGGGAGGAGACTGGCGCCAATACCGAGACCGCCAAACAGTTCCTCTTCAACACATACACCGCGCTGTTGCAGGACGTGGAAGCGCAATCCGGCAAGTCCAAGACCGAAACTTACGAGGATCAGGCAAAGGATTTGTTCAAAAAGCAACCGGCCAACATGAAGTTGCTGGTGGTTGTGGACAAATTGCTCACCGGCTTCGATGCGCCGCACTGCACTTACCTATACATCGACAAGTCCATGCAGGATCACGGCCTTTTTCAGGCGATCTGCCGGCCAAACCGGCTTGACGGTGACGACAAGGATTTCGGCTACATCGTGGACTACAAGGACCTTCTTCCGAAGGTGGAGAACGCGATTGCGGTTTACACCTCCGAGTTGGAACAGCGCGGGTGGGGCTGACCCCGAAATTATGCTGCAAGATCGCTTGACCAAGGGCCGCGAGCGACTGGACAACGCGCTGGAAGCCGTCGCTCTGCTGTGCGAGCCGGTGAAACCGCCGAAGGGCGAGTTGGAGCACATACACTACTTCTGCGGCAATACGGAAATTGATACGGCGTTGGCCGACCATGCCCCCCAGCGCGAGGCGCTTTACAAGGCGACGGTCGCGCTGGTGCGTGCCTACGCCAACATCGCCGATGACCTGGCCGCCGCCAAGTACAGTGTTGCCGAGATCGCCCGTATCAAACGGGACCTCGATCGCTATCTGAACCTGCGCGAGATCATTCGCAAGGCGAGCGGCGAGACCCTGGACCTCAAAGCCTACGAGGCCGACATGCGGCATCTGATAGACACCTACATTCAAGCCGATGAACCCAGAAAGATTTCAGACTTCGACAACATGGGACTGTTGGAGCTGATTGTGAAAAGCGGCATCGCCGCCGCCATCAACAGCCTGCCCGGCGGGATCAGGGGTAACAAGAACGCCGTTGCCGAGACGATCGCGAATAATGTCCGCAGCAAGATCATCAAGGAGCACCTCAACGACCCGGCATTCTACGATAAGATGTCGGTTCTCTTGGACGAGATCCTCGCGGACCTGCAAGCGAAGCGGATTAAATACGCGGAGTATCTAAAACGGGTCGCCGAACTGGCGAAAAAGGTGCAGACCGGACTGGTGGATGACACGCCGGAACCGCTTAAGAAGAGCCCAGCCTTGCGGGCCATTTACAACAACCTCCAACAGGACATCGCTGCCAAAAAAGGATTCCGCCCATCTGAAGGGCCCACGTCTTACATGGGGGTTATTCCTGACCTGCCATTGGAATTGGCTGTGAAGATTGACGCCGCGGTGCGACGCGTACGACCAGACGACTGGCGCGGGACAATCACCAAAGAAAAAGAGATCAAACGCGCCTTGCTGCCGCTACTGCACGACGACGTTCAGGAAGTCGAGCGCATCTTCCTCATCATCAAAGCGCAGAAAGAATATTGATGCCAGCGCAGATCGAAATCGGGGGGATCGTTCTGGATGTTGTTCTAAGGGACATCAAGAATGTGCATCTTAGCGTCTATCCGCCGAACGGCAAGGTGCGCATTTCGGCTCCACTGCGGATGAATTTCGAAACGATCAGCCTATTCGCGATCTCCAAACTCGGATGGATCAGGCAACAGCAGAAGAAACTCTGGGCACAGGAGCGGGAAAGTCAGCGCGAATACTTGGATCGCGAAAGCCACTACGTCTGGGGAAGGCGCTACCTGCTTAAAGTGATTGAAGAAGCGGGTGCCCCCAGTGTGCAACTCCATCAAACCAAACTGCTTCTACCCCTCGTTATCTGGCCCCGGAAATGGCGAGACCCGACTTCCGCCGCAGCCTGGACTTCCGGAGCGATCTTTACACGGCGGCGCTCACGGTGTTCGAATACAGTGCGCAAATTCATCCCCTGGCCAAGACCCAGGACGATCTCATTTAGACCATCTCGCGGGCTCTGCATCAACCCCCGCGCCGCTTCAGAACCGAACGCCCCGACTTCAGCGAAGGGTTTTGCGAGCTGATTGACCAGATGCTCAAAAAGAAGCCGCAACTCCGCCCGTCCGATCTGGCGGCGTTGATCGCAGCCATGGAGGGGAAGCGATGAAACTCTACGCGCAAAGTGGTTATGGCGACGGCCAGAAGACGGCCGACGGTCTCACCCAAGGTCTGATTGACGGCGTCATCTTCAGTCCCAAAGACGTCACGCTCGCGCGTCTTCGGGCCACGGTCAAACAGGTTCGCCAAGCCCAACGCCGGGCAGATGTCCTATTCGATCCCCAGTTCTACGCCACGATTCCCGCCGTTGATCCGGCAGCCAGTTTAAGCAACCTGGTGAACGAAATTGACGGCGCGCAGGACCACCCTTACTTCCAGAGTCTAATCGGAGAACTTCGGGCATATTCGGCGACACGGTTTGTAAAAATCCGCATGTCGGTGGTAGAATTCCGATGCAGTGACCAGCGGCATATAGGGAGCTGGCGGGACGGAAGTGCGGGAGATTCTCCGTCCAAACGGATTCGGGGGGCGTTGCACCCCAGAAGGAGGAAGCGGGAATGATTGTCGTTCTGGTTGCGACCACGTTCGTCCTTTACTCCGCGGTGGCCGTGCTGCTGGTTCGGAAGTACCGCAGGACAGGGGATGCGGGCCTACTCTGGCTTGGTCTGCCGCTGGTGCTGTTGCCGCTCGTGGCTTTGCCGCTTGCCCTCTGGCTTCAGACGGGCGTAGACCGGTTGATCCTTGGACAGCGAGTCAGCATCTTTCCTTTCACCCTTGTCGAGCAGGGCCGTCTCACGATGGGCGGTCTTCTCACCTGGCTGAACTTGCTGGAACACGTGGTCTGGGGCGTCCTCTCGCTGGTCGCCGTGCTGGCCTTGCGAGGCACCAGGAAGCAGAGTTGACAAGACAGGTCGCCGACCAACGGCGAAAGCGGATGGCAGATCACGGTGCGAACGGCGAATGGATGCGGTAGAAACGGACGGGATAGTTCGTCCACAGCGGATCTCCGAAATAGGACGAGCCGCCAGCCAGCGTGTTGGTTCCTACAGGGAACCAGACGGGATTCAGCAGGTTCGTGCAGGATTCCGCGACGACTGTCAGGTTGCTCGTCCCGGCGATGGTGAACCCGAACTGGTTCGCCTGCACACCGAAAGTGGCGTCGTTTTGCATGTGCGGGTTCCATAGCATGGTCGGACGGCCGGCGAACGATGAGACCCAGTTGGTCGTTCCCGGCAGGTAGTAGACGATTACATCGGGTGTATAGGCGAACACATCCGGGGCGCCGAGGCCGGGGGCATTGCCTTCGAAGTAGGCTTCCGTCAGGTTGGGACAGTAATAGAACGCCTGACTCCCGATGTTGGTGACGCCGTCGCCAAATGTGAGGCTGACCAGGCTTAAGCAGTTTTCGAACGCCCCGCTTCCGAGGTTGACCAGGCTGTTGGGGAGCTCGACGCTGGTCAGGCTGACGCACCACATGAACGCCCCGTTTCCGATGGAGGTGAGGCTGTTGCCGAACGTGAGGCTGGTCAGACCGATGCACCACACGAAGGCCCTGTCCCCGATGCTGTTGACGTTGTTGGGGATCGCAATGTTGGTCAGACTTGAGCAGCTATAGAAGGCCTGTTGTCCTATGCTGCTTACGCTGGCGGGGATCGTAATGCCGGTCAGGTTGGTGCAGATAACGAAAGATTCTTGCCCGATGCTGGCGACGCCGCCGGGGATGATGTAACGTCCCGTTTTGCCAGCCGGATATCGAATTAGCGTGGTCCGGCTCTTGTTGAACAATACCCCGTCCAGACTACTGAAGACCGAATTGGACTCATTGACCATGATGGCGGTCAGGCCGCGGCACGACGAGAACTCCCCGTCCCCGATGCCGGTGGCGCTGGCGGGAATCGTTAGGTTGGTCAGGATGGCGCAATCCGAGAACGCAAAGGCCAGGATGCCGGTTGCGCCGTTGGGAATGGCGTAACTTCCCGCCCTGCCTTCCGGACATCTGATCAGCGTGGTCTGGTTTTGGTTGAATAATACCCCATCCAAACTGCTGAAGACCGCATTCGATTCATTGACCATTATTGCAGTCAGGCTGGGGCACGATGCGAACGCACCTTCTCCAATGGCGGTAACGTTGGCGGGGATCGCTACGTTTGTCAGTCCGATGCAGAAGTAAAAGGCCGAGGCCCCGATATTGGTTACGCCGTCGCCGATCGTAACGCTGGTCAGGCTGGCGCAGTCGTAGAAGGCCCCTTCCCCGAGGCTAGTGACCGGCAGGTCGTTGAGCATATTGGTGATGGAAAGCGCACCGCCGGGGCCGTTGTAGCCCGTGATGTTGATCGTGTTGTCGTCATTGGTCGTGTAGGAATAATCTTCGGCCTGCACGAGGGCGGGCAATGCCGACAATATCACCGACGATGCCAGAATCAGTCCCAGTCGAACCAGCACTTTCATCGCTGCCCGCTTTTCACGTATCAAGTCCAGCCAAAGCAGAGGGCGATCATAGGCCTTGCCATGTTAACGCGCCCAGTCGCCGAACGAGTTGACCGGCAGCCTCATTGTGGGAGTTGCGGGCACGATCAACGAACTGCCGCAGTTGGGGCAATGGAAGAACTTACCCGCAACTTTCGTCGGGGCTGACAAGTCGTAGGCGCAGGACGGGCACTTGAAGGCATTTGCCGATTTCGGCACCAGGACAGGCTGCCTGCAGGCAAGGCATTCAAGCGTCTCGCCGGCAGCGGAATCTTCAACGACTAGGTGTCGCGCACAATGCGGGCACTTGAACAGCATGTCAGCCATTGGCAGTCCTCCCCAGAGAAGTTACGCCATCATCTTACGCCAATTTTCGGAGGATGCAACAGGCGCCGTTGGAAGTCGTGATCAATAAGACGGTCGACTTCAGGGAGTGCATCCGGCATCGGACGGTTGTATCCTTGGCGCCGGGCAAGGAGGACGATGAAAAACCGGCTTTTCTTCCAGGCATTGATGTCGGCGCTGCTGTTCGGCATTGCCACGCCGTTCAGCAAGACGCTGTTGAATAGGTTGCAGACCAATCAACTCGCCGGACTGCTCTACCTCGGAGCGGCCGTGTGTCTGCTGCCTTTTGTGTTGCGCCGCCGCCTGTCTGGCAAGATGGTCTTCCCGCGTGACGGGCGGAACTTCCGCAACCTGCTCGGCGCCATTCTGTTCGGCGGCATGATTGGACCGGTACTGCTGTTGGTCGGGCTGAAGCACACCCTGGCGGCTTCGGTCTCGATGTGGCTGAATTTGGAGGCTGTCGCGACAGCCGTGCTCGCGGTACTTCTGTTCCGCGAGCATCTGGGCTGGTGGACTTGGCTCGGCAATGCGGGCGTGGTGGTTGCCGGGTTGCTGTTGAACTACGGTCAAGGCTGGGCGGGATGGCTCGGACTGGTCTGCGTGGCGGGGGCTGGCCTGGCGTGGGGGCTGGACAACAATTTCACCGCCGTCATCGACGGCATCAGCCCCGAGGACAGCACCTTCTGGAAGGGCCTGGTCGCCGGTGCGACGAACCTGGTTATCGGCCTGACGTTGTTCGATTGGCAGGTCGGTGCCGACTGGGCGTGGGCGATTCTGCTGGGCGGGTTGTCATATGGGGCCAGCATCGTCCTGTACATCCGGGCCTCGCACGGGCTGGGCGCCACACGTACACAGATGATTTTCGCCGCAGCCCCGTTCTTCGGCGTGTTGGGGTCGATCCTATGGCTCGGAGAAGGACTGAGCGTGCTTCAGTCCATCGCCGCGATCGTCCTGGCCGGATCGATTGCCGTAATCTTCCTGGATCGGCACGCCCACGCCCACGAACACGAGCGTGTGGGGCACGAGCATGAGCATCGGCACGACGACGGGCATCACAAGCATTCTCACGACGACCGGGCGATGGGCGTGGCACACGCCCACGTCCACGAGCACATGCCCGTCGTCCATTCGCACCATCATTGGCCAGACCTGCATCATCGCCATCACGGCGCAAAGGGCGGGTGGATGCGGTAGAAGCGGGCGTGGCAGTTTGCTGTCTTCGCGCTCAATCGCCGTTTGCGGCGGTCCAGGAGGGATCGGGTTCGTAGGCGGTCATGGCGCGGGCCAGCTTTTCGGTCTCGGCGCCGAGGTTCTTCTGATAGACCTTGCCGCGCTGGTTGACGATGAATGTCATGATGCCGGTGTTGCCCCACTGGGCCGGATAGGCGACGAGCGCGAAGCCGGCCAGCATGCGGCCGTTGATGACGTAATCGCAGGCGCCGCCCGGCGCCTGCGGTCCCTGCTTTTTCAGGATGCGGAAGAAATAGCCGTGAAACGGTTCGCGCACCTTTGGGGCGTCCGGAACTTTTTCCTTGAAGACATAGCCGTCTTCCAGCGCGCGGGTCACCAGGGGGCCGAAGGGGCTCTGCTCTTCATCGGGCCGGGCCTCCCAGTAGAGTCCGTCTTTCTTTCCCGCCCGGCTCCGGATGTGCCGGGCATATTCCATGGTCCCGAATCCCGCGCGGTCCTTGAGGGAGTACTCGCGTTGAGCCTGGACGTAGGCCGTGCAGATTTCGATCGCGCTCAATTCGTTTTTCCCGATGCGACGGTTGAGGATCTCGTCCTTGCCCGCCAGAGCGTCGAAGAACCAGCGGTCGCCTTGCTTGACCAGCGGGATGGGGAAGGGCCAGTGTTCTTTGCCCAGGCGCAGGATCGCCGTGCCGTTCGACTGGGTGGAGACCTCCGAGAACTCGGCCAGGTGGCGGGCGAAAATTTCCAGTCCGCGCGCCCGCTGCACGGCGTCGGGATTGGCGGTCTCGCTCGCGCCCGGTCCGAAAATCAGATCCAGCGCGTTGGTGTCATGATTGCGCGCCGCCTCGCGCAGGGCCGTTACGGCCTGATCGGGCGACTCGAACAGGCTCTGCGAGTTGGTCGCATCGGCCGCCGCCCATGACTGGCCCGCCAGTACCAGAGCAAAGCCAGCCATCGCAAAATTCCGCCCCAAGCGGGCGATCTTCAATCTTGTTCGCATGATCTTTCCCCTTCCACTTTTTATCTGCCGCCGCGGCTCGCTCCGTCGCGGCTTGACGCGCCGCGCGCGCTGGCGGCGCCCGTCAGTTGTCCGTTACCGTAGTCCTGAATGGCGTTCGCCGACGGCGATTGCGCCGGACGCTGCGCCCGCTCACGGACAACAGTGTCCGGGGCGCGACGCTGCGCCTCCTGCTGGCGAACCACGACTTCCTGCCGCCGCGCGACTGCCTCCTCCGCCTGGCGTTGCGACTGGAGCGCCTGCCGTTGCGCCTCCTGCTGGCGCTGCGATTCCTGGACACGACGCTGTACATCCTGCTGCCGCGCCGCGTCCTGCATGCGCCGCTGCAACTCCTGTTGCTGCTGGCGCATCGCATCCTGCGCCTGCCTTTGCGTCTCCTGCTGGCGCTGGGTGTCCTGGGTGCGCCGCTGTAATTCCTGTTGCCGCGCCGTGTCCTGCATGCGCCGCTGGAGCTCCTGTTGCTGCTGCTGTCGCGCCGCGACTTCCTCCGCCTGACGCTGGCGTGCGGCCGCTGCGACCGCATGCGCCTGTTGTTCCAGGTCGGCGTGGTTGCGCCCGGCGGCCGCCTCGGAGCCCATGGCCGACGGCACGGGCGTGCGGACTATCGTCGCGCCCGCCGCAGCGCGGCTGGAGAGGCCGCGTTCGCTGAAAGTGCGCGTGTTCGATCCATTGCCGTAGTCCAGCAGCGCGGGTTGCGGCGCGCCCGCCACGGGACGGCTATCGCGGACGGCGCTGCCGACGTGACGTGCGGCAGCAGACTGTGCGCGAGCCCGGACCGCAATGGCGTCCGGCATTTCGTGCGTCGTGGGCGACACATGCGGGCGAAATACGTTAATCGTCTCCCCGGCGGCGACGCCCGTCCGCGATGGACGGCCGGACGGGGCCGGCTGGTCGAGAATGCGAATCGGACTGATTTTGCGGTGCGTTGCGCCTGCGATCCTGCCGACAGGCGGGCCGTGGTTGAAAATGCGGCGGTCGTTGAAGGTGTAACTGTCCTGGATGATCGTGGTGTTGTTGTATACGCGCAGTGCCTCTTCGCGCTGCAGGCGGTGCCGGGACAGGGCCGGCTCGCAGAAATGGGCGGACTCGACGAAGGTGAAGGCACCCTCGTCCAGTTCGAAGGCGAATCCGGCCTGGGCGTGCCGGTCGTGGAAGGAGAACCCGCCGCCTGGTTCGAACACGGCGCCCGGCGGCAAGGGTGCCCAGCCGACCGCCGCTTCGCCGCCGCGCCAGACCACCCAGGCCGGACCCCAGACCGTATCCGGCATCCAGACCCATCCATAGCGCGCGTGATGCCGCCAGCGTCCATAGTGGAAGGGCGCCCAGCCCCAGGAATAATCCGACTGCCACAACCAGCCGCAGTCTGTGTAGACCCAGTGGCCGCGTTCGCAGTAGGGGCGCCATTCCCGGTTGACAACCATGACTGTCGGTTGCCAGTACCAGCCGTCCTCGAGGTTCAGCCAGCTTCCGTAGGGCGCCATGCTCTGGTAGAAGTACGAGACATCGGTGGACTCGGGCGGCGGCAGGGCAGCCGTCGGCGCGGCATAAACCGGCGCCTGCACCACCGCCGTGGCCGGCGGCACCGTGGCCTGTCCGCCGGAGAGATCGACGAAGGGTGTTTCCTCGGGCGGCGGCGGTGGAACAGGCGTATCTTCGGTCGGCGGGACGGACGTCGGTGGAACCGGCGTATCGGCGGGCGGCGGAACGGACGGCGCCGCCGCGGACAGTTTCTTGCCGTGGTCGATCGCGGCTGCGATCGTCTCGGACGATACTCCGAGGTCGCTCAGGAAGAGGATTTCATCAACCGTCAGATCGTAGGCTACCGGCGAGGCGGCGATGTATGCCGCGAGGGCGGCATCGTTTGTGCCCGATCGCACCTGGGCGACCAGCTCTTCGAAGCCTTCCGAGGCGCGCGCTTGTGCGCCAGCCAACAATGCCAGCAACAGCGCGCAGCCGCAGATCAGTCTAGTACGCATTGGGCAATTCCCCCCGTCAACGAAACGACCGTTCTTCTGCGTCCTATACGCCCTCACGCTGAGCTTTGTCCAGCTCTTTCAGGGTTCCGAGATTGACGGCGGGTGATGGAAGTTGCATGATACTGGCGGAACGAATTCAGGGTGTTTTCGTGGAAAAACCGTCGATCTCCAGAGTGCGAGGCACAATAAAGAACGCGTGAGGAACGTCGCATACTAAGGATAATATCGCTTAAAAATCAGGAGATCCGCGTATGCGCATGAAATATGCCGTGTTGACGGGAGTAGGCGCCGTCGTTTTGCTGACTACCTCGTCGCTGGCGCTTTATTACAGGAGCCAGGCCGTCTATTTTCAGCAGGAATATGGCGCGGCCGCGCTGCGGCTCGAAAAAATGGCCGCCGCGTCCCCGGCGCAGGAACCCGCCGTCCCGCGCATGGAGAGCGCGCGAAAGATGCCGGATGCACCGCGGAATGTTGTCAACCGCGAGTCGCCACGTCGGGAACAGGAAGCGCAAGACTTCGTGAACGGGCAAGCCGCGCCGCCGGCGGAGGTAACGGCGGCCCCGCGCTCCGCCGATTCCGGGCGAAACCGCCAGCGGGCTTCGGACTGGCTGGAGAATATGCGGACCAACGATCCCCAACGCTATGCGGAATTCCAGCAACGACGCCAGGAGACCCAACAGAACATGCAAGACGCCTGGGGTCAGGCCAACAGTTACTTCTTGAATCGGGACACCTCGAAAATGTCGCAGGCGGATCAGGAGGAGTACAAAACGATGCTCTCGTTGCTGAATCAGACGGCGTCCTTGAGCCAGCAACTGCAGAGCGGATTGCCGTCCGACTTGCGCCAGCAGGTGTCCTCCACCTTGCGGAGCAATGTCACGGCGTTGGTGCCATTGCTTGAAAGCGAACGCAACAGGGAATACTACGATGCGGCCGTGGCCATGGGGCATAATGCGCAGGACGCCGCCGCCATGGTGACCTACATCAATCAAATCACCTCGAACACCTCCCTGCGCACCATTCTTCCAAGCATCAGGGGCAGGGGCATCTCCGGCGGTGGGCCTTCGTCCACCAGGAGGCCGCCGGCCCCCGCTCCGTAAGCCAAGATGACTGCGTCCTCAATCACGCCGGCCTCCGGCGCCAGCCGTACGCTCAGCGTGGCCGCGCTTGAATCCGCCCTTGCCGACGCCCCCTTTTACCAGCGCTGGCGCAATCACGATCCAGGGCCGCTGAGTCACATTGACGGGCGCTACGCGGCCCTGCCCATCCTGACCAAGCGCGACATCCGGGTTCACATGCCGAAAGGATTCATTCCGCGCGGGCGCGATTTCAAGACCGGCATCGAATCCGGCGCCATCGAGCTGGTCACAACCAGCGGCACCTCCGACGACCGCGCGACGATCGTCTGGCACCAGCCCTGGTGGGACGCCTCCGAGCATGCGGCGGCCCGGCTGCACGCCGGACTCGACCGGGTGATCAATGGCTCGCAGCGCGAGGCCGTTCTCGCCACGCCGCTCTGCGCGGGCAATATCTGTCACATCGGCGACCTATCCATGGCCGAGCGCACCATGGGGCGGCTGCTCTTCCTGAACCAAAAGCCCGATCCGACGCATTGGACGAGCGGCGACATGGAGCGCATGCTCGACGAATTGAACCGTTTTGCGCCGGAACTGCTCGAAGCCGATCCGGCCTATCTCGCGATTCTGGCGCGCCATGCGGCGAACAAGGGAATCACGGTTCAAGCGCCGCGCTTCATATCGCTGACTTTCGAGTTTCCCTCCCGCCTGCACTACCGTCAAATCCGCCGGCTGTTCCCGCTGACGCCCATTTTGAGTTCCTACGGCTCGACCGAAACCGGGCATGTCTTCACCGAGTGCGAGCGCGGCCATTTCCACCTCAACGCGGATTACTGCCGGGTGGATCTGCAGCCGCTCTGCGCCCGGCATGGCGGTCCGGCCATCGGGCGCATGCTGGCCACAATCCTCCAAAATCCATGGGTCTCCCTGCTGCGCTTCGATGTCGGCGACCTTGGTCGGCTGGCCGCTGCCCCCTGTCCGTGCGGCCGCGCCGGCCTGACGCTGGACTCGATCGAAGGCCGGACCCGCGATCTCACCTTTACGACGGACGGCGACGCCGTTACGCTCGGCGCCGTGGACCGGAGGCTGGGAGATATCGAGGGGTTGCTGGCCTATCGGATCGAGCAGCATGACCGGGAGAACTACCGCTTCCTGTTTGTGGCCGAGCCCGGCGCCGAGGCCACCGTCTCGAACGAATCCAGCGCCCGGCTGGCCGCCCTCTACGGAACGTCAGCGCGGTTGACGACGCAGAGGGAAAGCGCCATCGTAGCCGAACAGTCCGGCAAGTTCCGGCTGGCCCGCACCCTTTTCACCTGGGACCCGGAGACGCTTTTCGAACAGGAGACAGACCGGCCGTGACGCAACCCGACGCAAATCCACTGGCGCGTACGCGCGCGGATTTTCCGCTGCTGCAAAGATGCATCGACGGCCGGCCCATCACGCATCTGGACAGCGCCTCGACCGCGCCCAAGCCGCGCTGCGTGATCGACGCCGTGACCGGTTTCTATCTTGAACACACGGCCAACGTGCATCGCGGCGTGCATGTGCTTTCCGAGGAGTCCACGGAACTGTTCGAGCGGGCGCGGCAGGAAGTGGCCTCCTTCATCAACGCCGCGCCCTCCGAAATCGTCTTCACCCGCAATTCCACAGAAGGCATCAACCTGGTCGCCAGCGGCCTGGGCCTGCGGGAAGATGACGAAGTGATTGTGACGGCGCTGGAGCACCATTCCAACTACATGCCGTGGCGCGTCCATGCGCATGCCGTGCCGGTCGGTCTGCTGCCCGACGGCGTGCCGCGTTACGAGGAGATCGGCGGGCGCCTCTCGCCGAAGACGCGGCTGGTGGCGCTGGCGCAGGTTTCGAACACCCTCGGCGCGATTGCGCCCGTCGCCGGCTGGATCGCCGCCGCCCACGCCCAGGGAATTCCCGCGTTGGTTGACGCCTCGCAGAGCGCCAGCCATCTGCCGATCGACGTGCGGGCCATGGACTGCGACTTCCTGGTCATGTCCGGCCACAAACTGCTGGGGCCATCGGGAATCGGCGTGCTTTACGGAAAGCGGGAACGGCTCGAAGCCCTGGCTCCCTATCAGGTCGGCGGAGGCATGGTGAAGTTGCACGAGGAGGAGCATTTCGTGCTGCAGGACGTGCCGTGGCGTTTCGAGGCCGGCACGCCCAACATCGAAGGCGCGATCGGGCTGGGCGCGGCCGTCTCCTACCTGCGCAACCTGGGCATGGAGGCCGTCCAGCGCCACTCCGTCAAGCTTGGCCGCCGGCTGGTTACGCGGTTGCGCGCCATCAAGGGCATCGAGATTCTGGCGGATTCCGTCCCGGACGGTCAGCGCATCGGCCTGGCGACCTTTATCGTCCACGCGCCGGGACTCGGGCAGGAAAACATCGCCCGCCTGCTCTGCGATCGCCATCAGATCCTGGTCAGCGGCGGCTACCACTGCGCCCACATGCTTCACCACCGCCTCAAATTGGAGGGCACGGTGCGCGCATCAACGCACGTTTTCAACACCGAAGCCGACATCGACCGCCTGGCCGAGGCGCTGACGGAGATCGTGGAGGTCTGATTACTGGCCTGTAAATCCTCAAAGTACTATGATAACAATCATGGCGAAACGAGACGGCCGCGCATCCCGCCCTTGACTCCATGGCAGGGTGTGGCGGACAGTAGGTGCGTCGGGCCGTGCCCGGCGGAGTTTGCGTGGAGGCTATGATTTTTAGACTGATAGTTTTGAGCGGCGACCAGAAGGGCCGTCAAATCACCGTGGAACGGACGCCGATGGTTATCGGTCATGATCCGGACACGGAGATTTGCATCCCGGACGAGGAAGTTGCCCGCCGCCACGCCAGCATTGTGCACAGCGGGGACGGCAAGCTGGCGATCCACGACCTGGGCTCGATGAACCGGGTGCTGGTCAACGGCCGCGCCGTTTCCGAAGCCCAGCTCAAGCACGGCGACACCATCGAACTCGGCCGCACCAAGTTGCTCGTGCAGGCGATGGTGCAGGCGGAAGTGGATGCGCCTCCGACTCCTGCGCCGGTTGATGACGACCTGCTGCCGCGCCACCGTTTTCCCGTCGGGCTTGTCATGAACGGATTGCTGGTCGCGGCCCTCGCCGTGGCCGTCGTTACCTGGCATCGCAGCACCCGGTCGCCCCGCACCCCGCAGCCGGTACCCAATCCGCTGGCGCTGGACACCTATCTCGCGGCGCCGGTAGGCGTTTCGACCGCGGCGGCGGCGGCCGAAGCAGCGGCGAAACCCCCCGCCGTCAAGTTGGATGAAATGATGACCGGCGCCGTGGCGATCGCGGCGGCGACTTCCGCCCCGCCGGCCATGAATGTGTTCACCGGGGCCGCCTTCGCGCCGGCGGCCGTCGCGACCGAAAAACTGGATCGCATCGAGCAGGAACTGGCCTCGCTGCGCGTCACCATGCAGAGCCTTTCGAACAATCGTTCCGTTGTCGTCGCGGCGGCGGTTGTCACCAATGCGCCGCTTCAGATCGCCCCGCCTGTGCCACCGGAACCGCCGCCGCAGGCCGGCACGGTGGTGCCCCGTCCGAAACCGCCGGCCGTTTCCGGCGCCTTTGTCCTGGCGGAGCTGCGGCAGAATAAATTTCCGGCCACGGATGAGTTTGAAGAGATGCGCATCGTCACCGCCAGCCTGCAGGCCACGCCTGCGAACGCCTCTGTCAAGGCCTTGCGGGTCGAGGTCAGGTTCTTCGATCGCCTTGGCCGCGATGGCGCGATCGTGCCTTCCCAGGCGATCGTCACCCCCAGGACCGTGCAGTCCGCCGGCGAAGCGGGGTCCGGGCAGTACTCGGTGGGCGCGACCTACGTGGTGCCGCGCCGTGCCGGCGGGAGCACGCCGCGTGCCGCGATTTACTACGGTTTCGTGGTGCGGGTCTATGACGGCGCGCGCCTGCTGGCCGCGGATGCCCAGCCCCATAACTTGCTCGACGAATCGAATGCAGCCCCGAAATCCGCCCCATGAGCCGACTCACCATGCCTGACGAAGACAAGTCTCCGGCGACAACCGAACGCATCTCAGCCTGCGTGCTCACTTTCAACGAAGAAAGCAAGATCGAGCGCTGCCTCCGCAGCTTGACCTGGTGCGACGAACTGGTCATCATGGACAGTTTCAGCACCGACGGCACGCTGGAAATCTGCCGGCGTTACACGGATCGTGTATACCAGCACGCCTGGCTTGGTTACGTCGGCCAGCGGAATCTGGTGCGCGAAATGACCGTGCATCCCTGGATTCTCTTTCTCGATGCCGACGAAGAGGTCTCGACCGGGTTGATCCAGGAAATAAAAGCCGAGTTGCAGGCCGGCAAGCCCCATCACTACGTCGGCTTCGAGTTTCCACGGCAAGTCTATTACCTAGGCCGCTGGATCCGGCACGGGGAGTGGTATCCCGATGTCAAACTGCGCCTCTTCAAAAAGAACAACGGACGCACCGAAGGCGAGGAACCGCACGATCATGTGATCGTGAACGGTCCCGTCAAGCGGTTGCGCAATCCGCTCTACCATTACACCTACGACGACATTCGCGACCATCTGGACACCTTGAACCGTTTCTCCACCATCACCGCCCAGCAGAAGTTCGTCCAGGAAAGCCCCTTCCGCTGGGCCGACCTGCTGCTGCGGCCGCCGATCCGTTTCCTGAAAGGCTACTTTGTCCGGCTGGGGTTTCTGGACGGAATGCACGGGCTGATCATCGCGATGCTCAATTCCTACGGCGTCTTCATCAAGTACGCCAAACTCTGGGAGATGAACCACAAGAGCCGCGGCCGCTTCGACATCCTGCCGGCCGTCTTTCCCCGGGCCAAGACCAAGACTCCGGACCGCACGCCATGACCTTTCGCGCGTTCAGGCGCTGGCTGCCCGCCGTGGGGCTGCTCGCCGCATTGGCCGGCGGTGCTCCGCGCGCAGCCGCGGCGTCCGAAGCGACGAATGACGCGCCGTGCGCCTGGACCCTGCCCGCCGCCATCGACTACGCCCTGGCCCATAACCGCGCCATCGAGTCCCGCCGCCTGGGGCTCGAATCCCGGCAGGTTGGCGCCGGGGCCGCCGCCGATACCTACCGCTGGACGCTGCGCCCGGTGGGCGGCGCCGAGGCGCGCGACGATGGCCGTTACATTGACGCCGGCTTGTTTGCCACGCGCGCCACCGAGGCCGGCACGGTGCTCAGCGCCGGACCGCGCTTCCAGCAGACCACGCTCGACAACGCCCCCGACGTGAACGAGGGCCGTGTGGCCATCGAGGTCCGCCAGCCGCTCCTGCGCCGCGGCGGCAGCCTGGTGAACGCCGAACCACTCGTGCGCGCCACACGCGAGGTGCAGACCGCCCGCCGCGATCTCGAACTCCAGCGCGCCGACATCGTATTGCGCGTGGTGGAACTGCACGAGGAACTCTATCGCCTGCAGCGCCGCCTCACGAACGATACCGCCGCCGTTGCCCGCCTGGATGCCTTCCTGCGCCTTACCCGCGCCCGCGATCGCCAGGGCCGCGCCGCCCGCGGCGATACGCTGCGCGCTGAAATCGCCAGCGGTACCATTCATCAGCAGCAGGCCGATACAGCGGCCCGCCTCACCGCCCGCCGCGCCGAGCTCGCCGAGCTGCTGGGCCTGCCGCCCAGCGTCCCGTTCGATGCGCTGTCGGGGCCGCGTTTCGTTGTCACCGCGCCCGCCGCCGACGAGGCCGCCGCCATCGCGCTCAGCAATCGCCTGGACTATGCCCAGATTCTGCAGGACATCGACGATGCCCGCCGCGGCGTGCGCATCGCCCGGCAGACGCTTCTGCCCGACATCGAACTTGCCTCGCGCTACGAACGTCAGGGACAGGGCGATACCGCGTCCGCCGCCATGTCGCTGGATCACAACGCCTGGATGGTCGGTGTGCGCCTGCTCTCGGACTTTCCCCCGCGCGCCGAAAAGCGCGCCCTGTCGCAGGCCGAGATCACCGAACGCGTCGCCCGCCTGCGCTCCGACACCGTGCAATCCGCCATCCGACTGCAGGTTCTGCAAGCCCTCGACGTCTTGCACCGCAGCAATGACGAACTGCCGCTGGCCGGGACAACCCTTGCCGCCGCCCGGCAACGGCTTGAACTCATGCGCCGCCTTTACAGCAGCGCCCGCGCCACCACCTTCGATGTCTCGGATGCCGAAACGCAATGGCGCGACGCCGACGAACGCTGGCTGGCCGCCCGTTCGGCCGTCACCGTCGCGGCCTACCGCCTGCTCTGGACCATGGGCACACTGACCGACGTTCCCAACTGTCTCAAATCCGGATCGGAGCCCTCCCAATGAATATCCCACAGCCAACATTCAATTCCCAATGTCCAAGGAAATGCGGGGATGTTCAATTGGATATTGGACATTCCTTGTTGGACATTGGTTATTCGGTATTAAATCCGACGCGAGCATCTGCCCTGACTTCCATTCCCTCATTAATCGTCCTCGCCGCCGCGCTGTTGTTTGCCGTCGTCACCTGCGGTTGCGGCCGCCGTGATGCGCCCGCCGGGATCGCCTTCGTGCGCCAGGCGCCGTTCGAGGTCTGGAACATCTACGATGGCCGCATCGAAGCCCGCGCGCGGCATCCCGTGGCCTCCCGCATCGCCGGTCCCGCCACGCTGGTGGAAATCGCCACCGACGGCGCCCATGTGCGCGTGGACGGGATTGT
Source organism: uncultured bacterium (assembly GCA_903925685.1). GTDB lineage: Bacteria > Verrucomicrobiota > Kiritimatiellia > CAIKKV01 > CAIYGI01 > CAIYGI01. The sequence continues at coordinate 32,011 of CAIYGI010000096.1, read as the reverse complement.
CGCCCGCTTCGACGCTGCCCCCTGGGAACGCGAGGTCGTGCGCTTTGCGCGCGACGCAACCCTCGCGCGCGAGGATCTGCGGGCCTTGGAGAACGGCCGGCTGCCGCTGGAAATCGGCGAACTCGAAGTCCGTGTCGCCGAGGCGCGACGCAAGGCGGTGGAGGAGCAGGCCGCACAGGACGACGACCGTGCGCTGCAACGCGACGGCCTGCTGGCTCCGCAGGATGTCGCCGCGCAAACCCGCCGCAGCGAGGCCGCCGCCGCCGCCGCCGCCGCCGCCGAGGCCCAGCTTGAGCGCACCCGCACGCACCTGCATCCCGCCGCCCTGGCCCGCGCCCGCGCCACCCTCGACGCCGCCGGGCAGGAACTCGCCACCGCCGCTGCACAGGTTTCCAACTGCGTCGTGTACGCCCCGGCGGACGGCATCGTGGCCTTGCTGCCGTTGCCGCTGGGGACCGATGTGCGCCCCGCCCGCGTCGGCGACACGCTCTACCGGAACCAGCCATTTCTGACGATTCCCGACCTGCGCGAACCGCTGGCCGTCTGCGTCGTCCCCGAGTCCGATCTGCACCGTGTGCCGGCCGGGGCCGTCGCCGTTGTGGAACTGTGCGCCTGGCCCGACCTCGTCCTGACCGGCCGCGTCGAATCCGCCGGCGCCACCGCCCAGCCCTCGCCGGGTTCGTCGACGCGGCTTTATCCGCTCACCATCCGCCTCGACGCCGGCGACGCGCACCTGCGGGCCGACCTTACCGCCCGTGTGCGCATCCGCACCTACTCCCGCGCCAACGCCACGCTCGTGCCGCGCGCCGCGGTCTGGTGGGAGAACGAGCGCGCCCTCTGCCGGTCGCTCGACTCCCAGGACCGTCCAAAAATCGTCCAGCTCATCGTCGGCCCCGGCAATGAACAAGATTTTGAAGTGCTTCAAGGGCTTACTCCCGGCCAGCGGGTGGTGTTACCATGACCGTAACTCACAAGGTGTTCGGTGTTCAGTGTTCGGTGTTCAGAAAATCGGTGTCGATTGCGATGCCGATGCCGATACATGGGAGACGGCAATGAAAAAAGCGATCCTTGATCCAGACGAAAAGGAACTTCTCGAATCCTTTGAACGCGGAGAATGGACGCCGATCAAACACCGCGAAGTTGAAATGGCGAAACTGCAAGACTACGCCCGCAATACCCTTCAGAAGAACAAGAGACCGTGCCCGCGGCGACGCGGACAGTAAGACTACGGCACGCATCGAAAATAGGCATTGCCGCCACGTAGCGCATAAGCTACACTATTCGATATGGATGCCGTACCGCAGACACTACATGAAAAAACCATTTGTTAACTATGAGCAGGGGCTGGATGAATCCCTGGCCGATCCGGCGGAAGCCGCTGCATATCTCAATGCCGCCTTGGAGGACGGCGCGCAGGATGTCTTCCTCATGGCTCTAAGAGATGTTGCGAATGCACGCGGCCTCATGCAACTTGCGCGGGAAACATCGCTCAACCGGGAGAACATGTACCGCATTCTCTCGGAAAGGGGTAATCCGCAACTTTCCAGCCTGGCATCATTGCTGGACGCACTGGGTCTCAAACTGGCTGTAGAGCCGAAACGCGCTGTGGCCTGACGTGAATGACGTCGAACAAGACGAGACGGCGCGCGGCGGCCACAGCGTGGTCATCCAGACTGCCTGTTCCCGCCCCAACGACATCCCGCCCCAACGACATTGACAATCCCGCCAAGGCCGCTGTAACCTGCTAATCATTTCGTTGATTATTGAGGTGCATCATGATCGGAGTCCTTGAGAACCAGCATGAACAGATTGCAGCGGCATGCGTGCGTCATGGGGTGCTGCGCCTCGACGTTTTTGGATCCGCGGTCCACGGGGACTTCCGCCCGGGCGACAGCGACGTCGACCTCCTGGTCGAGTTCTGCCCGATGGAAACTTACGCTCGCGTCGACGCCTACTTCGGCCTTTTCGATGACCTCAGAGGCATTCTCGGCATCGAGGTCGATTTGGTGATGGTGGACGCGGTCAAGAACCGCTATATCGCAGCCGACATCGAACGGACGAAACAGGTCCTCTATGCCGCGTGACGCACTCGCCTATCCGACCGTCGACGACGCCTTGGTGTGGGCGATAGCGGACCACGACGTGCGTGTGTTACGCGCCGAGTGCTCGGCGCTCATGAAGAGCATCGAGGCTGAGGGCGCAGTTGACTGACAAGGGCATGCAGCGGACGGCAACACGCGCCGTCGCTGATGCCCTGTCGCTGAAGGAGGGTAGGAGTGGCATACATCTTGATCGATGCAATAGGCATCAAACAACTATTCCAAACCAACAAGCAAGAGGCCATCAACAAGTGCCAGCACTTCTGGAATTCGATCAAGGTGAAGGCACTTAATGACGACATTGGCTCACGTTATGTGACCTTCTCGGACTCCGCTCTTGTCTTCATACCACAGAAGGATGTACCAACTGGGGTAAAACTCGTTATATGGATAAGGAACTTGCTTGATGGATTGAAGAAGGCAACTGGGACAGAGTTCTACGCAATAGCCAATACCGGATCTGAAGCAGACCCGAACATACTGCACGATATCCTGCCCGTAGAAATCAATCAGAACTGCGAACAGCGCTACGTACACATAGCCGGCTTGGGAGACGATTTCGCGAATCTGTTCTATGCAGAGGATGAAATCCAGAAACAGAGGCAGGCGGGATGCATCCCCCAAACCGCACGTATATACGTGAACGAATCTTTGCTAGAATCCACACAGATTAATATCCATCCGCCGATCACATTTAAAGGTCTCGGAGGTCAATCTCACACCTTGGTTTGTATGGACTAGAATGCAGCGAATAATTTACTGGACCCATAACGGCTGGTAACTTTTTGGACTTCGCAACCCATTATTCACTCTCCACCTTCCACCCCCAACCATGGGTTCACCGGGATTGGTGCGCGTCGAGTCCAGTGATAAGGATAAATACGGTCGCACCCTGAGCGATGTGTTCCTCGGCGGGACGCGGGTGAATCTGGAGATGGTCAAGGGCGGCCGGGCGTGGGTCTATCGGGCGTTCACGAAAGACAAAGACTTACTGAACGCCGAGCAAAAGGCGTGGGCGAATCGGGTCGGGGTGTGGTCAGACACGAATCCCACGCCGTCATGGGAGTTCAGGAAGCAGCAATAGGCGAGCGGCGAATGACCGAGCGCAGTCCTGCCGGAAGAGATGCTAATCCTTCTCGATTTTCTGCCCCACCCAACACCGTTTTTCACGGTGCCAGCGGTAGATGACAGTGGTATATGGGAGGCTATCACCTTCTTCAATGATGGGCGAGGTCTTGAACATCTCCATCGCCGCATCCGTCACGGCTTTTCGCTTCGCATTTTCTTGTCCTGGCCCATCGGCGAACGGGTTTCCCCAATCCTTGTCGAGTTCATTTTCGCTGAAGAATCCCGTTAGTGTCGCTTTGCCTCTGCACGACACTTTCCGGCTTGAGAACCGGACGATGCCTTCGTGCGAATAAATGGTCGAAGAAGAGTCCGTCTTGATGTCGACGACGACCGGGGCAGCAAACTTGCTGTATTTGCTGTACGCCCACACTTCGGCGTCAGGCGCAAGAACGGGGCGTGGTTCGCCTTCGTTTTTCGCACTGTCAATCTTGTCTTGTAATTCCCACAGAGCCTGACTCAGTCCCATCCCAACAGCGATTTGCGAACCCTCCTTAAGAAGACAATTGGCGTCCTCCAAAATGTATCCTTTCTTCTTTCCACTGACCTTAACAATCAACGACCATTTCTGTTCCGCCTCGGATGCTAACCTATCGTTCATCTGCTTCGTGACGGTCAAGACGCATTCTTTCAAACTTTCCACGGTCGGTTGCGGTTCTGCACCGGCGGGTTGCTTGCGGTGTTCCTGGTCTGCCCGTCCCGCTTCCGGCATTGGTTTGGAGTTTTTATCACTTACCAGCAACCCGGTAGCAATGACAACGACCGCAATCACGGCAACCAAAACGACACCGGCGATAACGAGCGTCTTCTGCTTGATTGCGATACCAGGTGCTGGGCTGGTTGGCACGGTCGGCGGAGCAGGTGGAGAAGAGGCTGGCGCGGTGTGTAGTCGGGGTACTGGTTGTTCCCTGGCTTTCGGCGCGGGTGCTGGTTGCGTAGTAGTAGATTTTGGCGGCACAATGATCGGCTGAGAACAGTCAGGACATTTGATTGTCCGTCCAGAACCTTCCTCGTCAATTACCAACGATTTTCCGCATTTTGGGCAGTCGAAATGGATGTCGGAGGAGTTCATAATGTCAACCCTTTCGAGATCGTGAGCGCGGGCGTCACCAGCAAGCTATTCCAATTGGCAGCAGTGTGCAAGGTCATAAATCAGTTCGTAAATTTAACTTGCACGACGTCCACGAAGTGCGCAAACTCTCTCCCGTCGTAGCTTTTCAGTCTGTGCGTCACCGTATTTTGCAAAATGCTCACAAGGGAGCAATCATGAAAAAGACAAAAATCGAAACCGCCGAAATTCTGGCCAAGGCGCATTTTCAGGTGGAACCCAATCTCAAGCATGTATTCGTCCTTGAACCGATAAACGATGGCGCTGCCACTGGATCGATCGTACTTCTCGAAGTGGTGGAAGGCACGCTTGAGCGAGGTATAGAACCGATCGCTTTCACTGCTGACCCAACCCACGGGATCGATTACCCATCGGTGATTGTCGAGGTGTCGCCCAGGGAGTACCAGAAGATTCAGAGTGATGGGCTTGACATCCGTTGCCGTGGATGGGCTATGGGCAAAGAACTCAAGGCAGATTGAGTGAGGATTCCCATGCCGGCGACTGACCAAGACTGGGCGAGAGGCTACGCTATCCAGGCCTTGTCGGATTTAGCGGTGCGAGAAAAATTGGTTGGTACGGATGCGCACAAATGTCACCGTCTCCACTTCCTGCAAATGGCTGTTGAGAAGGCGTGCAAAGCCCACCTGACAATTGTGAATGGACATGAGCACGTCCGGCGAACCCATGCCTATGTTGCCAAGAATCTCCCGATCATCGCACGTCATTTCTACACAGTTATCAACGACAATACCGAGAAATCCCGTCGGGAGATTTCAGAGATCAAACGCCTGGCTCACGAGATAGAGGTGCTCGCGCCTGCCTGCGACGATGAGGGTACTCGCAAAGACAACAGTGAGTACCCATGGCTCGACGGAAGCGGACGCGTGCGTGTTCCCTGTGAGTACAGTTTTCCGAACATCGACGATGGCAGCAGGACGATAAATCGGTTGATTCGACTGATCCATATAGCGGCCGAGTCCTATGCGTCACAAGGTACGACCTAACAAAACCGATTCACCTAACCGGATACGACTGGCGCTGCGTTAGAGGTTCAGGTGGAAGGTGGAGGGTGAATTTGTCCATCAAGTACGCAATGAGTTCTGCGAGTACTGCCTCTCACCTTCATGCCTGCCTGTGCGTGTGCGCACGCAGACAGGCCCGTATGCGCCATAGCCTTCTGACCTCGCATCTCTGACTTCCACCCTCCACCTTCCACCTGAGATGACCGCACTCCCTTCGACCTCCGATCTCGGACTTCCGACCTCCGACCTCCGTCTTCCCATTCTTCGTCTGACCCACGTCGCCCGCGCATTTCCGGCGCTTGGCGGACCGGTGGCGGCCCTGCGCGAGGCTTCTTTTGACGTGATGCCCGGCGAATTCGTGCTGCTCACCGGTCCCTCCGGCGCGGGCAAGACGACGCTGCTAAACCTGCTGGCGCTGCTCGATACGCCGACCGCGGGCCGTCTGTGGTTCGACGGCCAGGCCACCGATGCCCTGACCGAAGCTCAGCGCAACGCCTGGCGCGCGGCGCGGCTGGGCATGGTCTTCCAGCGCTTCTGTCTGCTGCCGCATCGCACGGCGCTGGAGAATGTGCTGTTCCGCTTCCGCTATCTGCCTGTCCCGCGCCATGCGGCGCGCGCGCGCGCGCTGGCCGCGCTGGAATCGGTCGGTCTCGCGGAACAGGCCAACCGCCGCGCGCGTCTGCTCTCGGCCGGCGAAATGCAGCGCGTGGCGATCGCCCGCGCCATCGCCCATCCGCCGCGACTGCTGCTGGCCGATGAACCCACCGGCAATCTCGACCATGCCGCCGCGGAACAAGTATTGGATATTTTCCGGCGGCTGCACGCCGACGGCCTGACCATCGTAATGGTGACGCATAACGAAGCCCTGCTCAAGATCGCCACCCGCCACCTGCGCTGCCGCGACGGTTGCGTCGAGCAAGACGCCATCCCGGTTTCCAAAGCAAGAACGGCCGGGACGGAGCCCGGCCCTCCAGAAGACGGAGAAAACGATTTGTTTTCGACAATGGAGGGACGACCTCCGTGTCGTCCGCCGTATGTTTGCGAAAACCTCGAAATTCACCCACTGGTAACCGTCCGCCCCGCCCTGCGCGACCTGGCCGAAGGGCTCACGCTGCGTCCCGGCCGCATGCTGTTGGTGCTGGGCGCGCTGGCGGCCGGATTCGCGGTGCTGACGCTGCTGCTGGCCGCCTTGTCCGGACTGCGCGCCGCGGCGCGCACGCTACAGACCGAACTGGGCGCGGAGGTGGTCGCCATCGTGCCGGCCGGGGAGCGGGCAAGCGGCGGCGGGCTGTTGACCGAGGCGCATCTGCGCTGTCTGAGCCGGAATTTTCCCGCATGGTGTATGGCCGGCGTGCGCCGCTTCACTCCGACCCCGGGCGGCGACGGAACGAAACTCACCGCGCTTGCCGCATCGCCCGCGCTCGCCGAAATACGCGGCTGGCGGCCCGTCGCCGGACGTCTGCTTGACGGCGCGGACGAACTTGATGGCGCCCGCTGCGCCGTCGTCAGCGCCGCCGCCTGCGCCCGCAATGGCTGGCGGCCGGGCGCGGCGATTTCCATCGGCGGCCAGGTTTTTACGCTGGTCGGGAGCTTGCCCGACGATGGCGCCGCCGCGGACGGAGGCGCCGAAGGGCTGTTGGTTGTGCCGCTGGCCGCCTGGCCGGTGGCCGATGCGCGGCTCGACATGCTGCTGGTGCGCGGACCGCGCGGGCCGGCGCATACGGCCGCCGCCGCGCTGGCGCTGCTGCGTCAGCCCGATCTGCGCGCTGGCGCGCTTGCGGCCACGACGCCCGAGATGCTGCTTGCCGGCCTGCGCCGGCTGCAACGCAACGTCGGCCTGCTGGCCGGCGGCGCGGCGGGGTTCGGTTTGTTTCTTGGCGCGGCATTGCTGGCGACACTGCTCGGCGCCAGTGTGCGCGACCGCACGCTGGAGATTGGTTTGCGCCGCGCGCTCGGCGCCGGGCGCGGCGCGATTGCCGCGCTTTTTGTGACAGAGGCCTGCCTGCTGACCGCCGCCGCGGCCGGCTTTGGACTGCTCCTGGCGTTGCCCGCCGCGCGTTTGCTTTCGCAACTCGGTCCGGTGCCCTTTGTCATCACGACGGCGGTCTGGCTATTGCCTCTCCTCGCCGGTCTCGTGCTCGGGGCGCTAGCAGCATGGTCGCCAGCCAGCGTCGCCGCCCGCCTGCCGCCCGCCGAAACGTTGCGCGACGGCTGAGCTGAAATAGGGTGGAGGGTGGAAGGTGGAGGGTGGAGGGAAGGCTGATGTGTGCGGTGGCAGGCCCAAGGATGGCCCGCTCAGTGAGAAAGCGGCCGTTTTCCCTCCACCCTCCACCCTCCACCATCCACCCTCTACCTTCAACCCTCCACCATGGTTACCTATCGGCCAGGGCGCGGTAGCGGGTGCGGGCTTCTTCGGCCCAGTGGCGCATGACGGCTTCGCGCTGGCGTGGGTCGCTCCAGATTTTACGCAGCGCATCCAACCCGGCCTCGCTGATGGGCGGGGCGGTGAGGCGCGCGACCTCTTCCGGGCGGCAGCCGCGCCGGATCACGGCCTGCCAGGCCTGGCGCAGTCCGGCGTGGGCGTCGAGCAGCCACACGCCGCAGAGGTCGTTCAGCGTGTCCCAGCGGCGCGACGATTTCTCCGTGTCGTAGGTCATGCCTTCGGGCAGCGTGTAGGGATTGGGCCGCGGTGCAAGTGGATCGCGGTAAAGGTCGGCGCGCACGGGCATGCGGTAGAGCGCCGCTTGTTGCCCGTTGACGCCGGCGGGCTGGTACAGCAGCCGCTGGCCTGCCTCGGAAAGGGTGAAGGCGATAAATTCGCGCGCCAGCGCCGCATGCGGCGCGCCGCGCAGGAGGCCGATCGGGTCGGCATTGATCACCGTGCGCCGCGCGGGCAGTACGAAGACCAGCCGGTCGCCACCCACGGCTTTCGTCACCGTCATGGCGTACTGGTCGATCGCCATGCCGGCCGCGATGTCGCCCGCCGCCACTTCGCGCGGCACGACGCCGCCGCTCTCGCCGAAGGCGCGCACATTGGCGCAAATCCGCACGATCAGGTTCCAGCCGGCATCGAAACCGCCCGCCTGCAAAATGATCTCGTAGCACATATGCACCGAGCCGCTGGAGCGCGGGTCGCCCGAGCCCACCCAGGAAAAATACTCCGGACGGCCGAGGTCGTCCCAATCGCGCGGCACGGGCAAGCCCAGACGTTCCAGCACGGGCCGGTTATACAGAATGCCGAAACCGCTCAGCGCCACCCCGGCCCAGCCGTTGGTCAGATCATAGACCGGCGCGCCGGTGCAAGTGGGGGGAATGGCCGCGCGGGCGTCGGGCGTAAGCGTGAGTGTTTGCAGCCAGCCCTGCCGGCCGGCCGTCACGTACGGCGCGATGCCGCCGCCAAAAAGCAGGTCGGCGCCGGGATTGTCGGGCGCGGCGGCGTAGCGCGATTCCAGCTCCTTGAGCGTCTTGGAAGCGCCGCCGACGTCGAGCCAGCGGATATCCACCTCGCGGCCCTGTGTGCGGCGCATCCAGTCGCGGAAGGCGCGGCGGTACTCGCCCCGCACCTCGCGCCGGTGCGGCGAAAGAATCGTCAACACCTCGGCCTGCGCCGGGGCTGGCGTCTCGCGCGGCGCCCGCGTGGCGACAAGCAGCAAATAGGGCAGGGCCGCGATCGCCACGAAAAACAAGGCTGTCCAGAAACGCAGGCGCATGGATGGTATCCTAGCGGGTATTTGCGCAGGTGGATAGACTGAAGCCTTTTGGACTGAAGGGAATCGGGGGAAGAACCGAATGACCAATATCCAACAAGGGATGACCAATATCCAAGTGAATACCGATTCCATTGGACATTGGGTGTTGGATGTTGGATATTCAACACATGGAGATCGGATCGTATGGCAAAATCACTGGTTGGTTTGGCGGCTCTGGCAGGTGTGGCGGTGTTTGCGACAACCACGCTGCTGCAATATCTGGAAAATGCCCGCTTGCGTGCGCAGCTTGCGGAGTTTCAACAGACAGGATTGGCCAAGCCGACGTCTCAACAAACCAATGACCAAAGATCGGCCCCACCAGAGAAACGATCGATTTTCCCGGCCCAATCAAAACCGGCCTCGTGGAAGAACTCGCGCGCTCCGGTCGGCGTCGCCGAAAAAGGCGCCTCTTTTGCCGAGATTACCGAACGAATTCAGGCTCTTTCCGGGGGAAGTATGTCCCGGCGTTACCAGGAGCTGCAAAAAATCATCGCGGATGTCCGTGCGGAAGACATTCCGCGCGTCATGGCGTTGATTGAAAAGGAACCCCAACGGTCTTTGCGCGATTTCGCCAGCAACCAATTATTCGCCCGCTGGGCCGAAAGCGACCCCAATGCGGCGATCGCCTATGCCTCCAACATCAAGGGGAAAAACGCGCACGATCGCGCGATTCAAACGATTGCCGGCACCTGGAGCATGAATGATCCCGCCGCCGCGGAGGCTTGGGTCCGCACCTTGCCGGCGGGACAGATTCGGGATCAGGCCATGGATGCCGTCGTCCGGGGACTGGCCGATAAAGACCCCGCGGCGGCATACGACCTTTATAAGAGCGGTGCCAAATCCCAGCGGCAAACGGGCATTTTGTCCCAGATCTTCGACAGTTGGGCCCGGCTTGACCCTGCGGCGGCCGTCTTGAAAGCCGGCGAATTAACCGGACAACTGCGCAATCAGGCCTTGCAGTCCATTGCATCCGCATGGGGCGCCAAGGATCCCAAGAACGCGATCGTCTGGGTCCAGACGCTGCCGATGAGCCAGCAGAAGAATGGTTTCATCTCGTCCATTCTTTCGCAATGGGCCGACAGCGATCCGCAACAAGCCGCCTTGTACGCCAACAGTCTGCCTGTCGGCGAAGCGCGCAACAACGCCATCAGATTCATTGCGTCGAGCTGGGGCAATAGCGATCTGAACGCCGCCCTGGCTTGGAGCCGCGAATTGCCTGATGGCCCCGCGAAGGCAAGCGCGATGGGCCAGCTCTGCAATCAGTGGGCGCAAACGGATCCCAAGGCCGCCCTGGACTACGCGCAAAGTCTCAACGCAGGCGGAAAGAAAACCGAGATGCTGGGAATGGTTCTGGGTCAATGGGCGCGCAACGATTCGCAAGCCGCATTAGGTTTCCTGCAAACGGTTCCCGCGGGAAGCGAGCGCAACCATATGATCCAGGCCGTCGTCCAGCAACTAGCATGGCAGGACCCCAAAACAGCCATGTCCTTCGCCGCCGCGCTACCGCCAGGACAGCTGCAGATGCAGGCCAACGCGCAGGTGCTTGGCAGCCTTGCCCACAGCGATCCCGCCGCGGCGCTGGAGCTGTACGCCTCGCTGCCCGATGGTTCGGCCAAACGCAACGCCCTGCAGAATCTGAGCTGGTCGCTTGGACAGACCGATCCGAAAGCCGTAGCCAAATTGGCTGACACGCTTCCCCCGGACCGCGCGCGTTCGGACTTCATCGGCAACCTGGCCAACGCCTGGGCGAGTTCGGACATCGCGGGCGCAATCGAGTGGGTGCAGCAACTGCCCGATGAAAAATCAGCTCAGGAAGCGTTCGGGCGCATTGTGCCGCAATGGGCGCAATATGACGCCAAAGGAGCCATGGCTTTTGTGCAAAACATGCCTGCCGGAAAAGCGCAAACCGCCATGCTGAACAACATTGCCGCCACCATGGGCGCCGCAGATCCCAAGACTGCCGCGGCATATGCAAGCCAGCTGCCGGAAGGTGAAGCGCGCAGCGCCTTCATCGAAGGGCTTGCCTCCGGCATGGCGCGAAATGCGCCGGAAGAAGCGGCCGCTTTTGTAGCCGCCCAGGCCGAAGGCCCGTCGCAAAATCGCGCCGCCCAGGCGGTCATATCCCAGTGGGCCTCCAGCGATCCCCAGTCTGCGGCCGCCTGGGCAAACAGTTTTCCCCAGGGCGAGACTCGCGATAACGCTCTTCAGCGAGTGATTTCCCAATGGGCCAGTAGCGAACCCAACGCCGCCAGTCAATGGCTGGCATCGTTACCCGCCGACAAATCCCGCGACCGCCTTGTTCAGTCCTACATCAGCAGCACGACCTATGAAAACCCCGGCATGGCGGCCGTCTGGGCCGAGACCATTGCCGATCAAAACCAGCGCATCCGTACCATCGAAAACATTGCCCGAAACTGGCTTCAGAATGACCGGACCAGCGCGGAAAGATGGATCAATCAATCGTCGCTGCCGCTCGACAAAAGGCAGAACCTGCTCAAACAGTCCAATAATTGAGCCGCCGCCGTCCTGACAGCCTTCAGTCTTCAGCCCAAACAACCTGAATTCACCCCTCACACCCACAATTGCCGGTCGAGGGAACGGAACTGGATCGCTTCCTGGATGTGCATGACCTCGATGCGCTCCATGCCCTCCAGGTCGGCGATTGTCCGCGCCACCTTGACGATCCGGTCATAGGCCCGCGCGCTGAACTGCAACTCGGTGATGGCCATGCGCAGCGTCTGCTGGGCGTCGTCGGTCATCGGACAAAAGCGCGCCAGATCGCGCGGCCTCAGTCCGGCGTTGCTGTGCACGCGTCGCAGCGTCCGGTAGCGCTCGTGCTGCACGCCGCGCGCCGTCAGAACACGCTCGCGGTAGTGGGTTGACGGCAGGCCCACGGCGGCGCCGGCCAGATCCTGATAGCGCACGGCGGGCACCTCGATGTGGATGTCGATCCGGTCGAGCAGTGGTCCTGAAATGCGGTTGCGGTAATTGTGGATTTGCGTTGCGGAGCAGCGGCACTCGCGATGCGGATCGCCGTAGTGGCCGCAGGGACAGGGATTCATCGCCGCCACCAGCATGAACTGGCACGGGAAGGTCACCGTCGCCGCCGCCCGCGAAATCGTCACCGTGCCGTCCTCCAGCGGCTGGCGCAGCACCTCCAGCACGTTGCGGTGGAACTCGGGCAGTTCGTCGAGGAAAAGCACACCGCGGTGGGCCAGGCTGACTTCCCCCGGCATGGGATGCGCGCCGCCGCCCAGGAGGCCGGCGTCGGAAATCGTGTGATGCGGCGCCCGGAAGGGGCGGCGCGTAATCAACGCCTGATGCGGCGGCAACGAGCCGGCGATGCTGTGAATGCGCGTCACGTCCACCGCTTCGCCCATCGTCAGCGGCGGCAGGATGGAGGCAATGCGCCGCGCCAGCATCGTCTTGCCGGCGCCCGGGGGCCCGATCATCAGAATGTTGTGGCCTCCGCTGACGGCGACCTCGATTGCGCGTTTGACCGACTCCTGTCCCTTCACGTCGGCGAAATCGTCCTCGTGTTCCTCGTGCGAGTTGAAAAGCGCCTCGACGTCAACCCGGTGCGGCGGAATCGGCTGACGCCCCGCCAGGAATTCGGCTGCCTCGCGCAGTGTGCGCACGGGAATCACATCCAGTCCAGTCACCACCGCCGCCTCCTCGGCATTATCCACCGGCACCAGCAACCCCTGCAACCCATCCTCCTTGACCCGCATGGCGATCGGCAGCACGCCTTTCACCCGCCGCACTTCGCCGCTCAGCGCCAGTTCGCCGATCATCGCGTAGGCGGCCAGCGCCTCGCCGGAAATTTCCTCCTGGGTGGCCAGAATCCCCGCCGCGATCGGCAGATCGAAGCACGGCCCCTCCTTGCGGATGTCCGCCGGCGCCAGGTTGATCGTGGTGCGCCCGACATGCGGACGGAAACCGGAATTCAAAATCGCCGTGAAGACGCGATCCTTGCTCTCGCGCACCGCGGCGTCGGGCAGCCCGACAATCACGGTCTGAGGATCGCCGTGGCCGGCGTTGACCTCGATCTCGATGGCGTACGCCTCGACGCCCAGAACCGCCCCCGAATGCACCCGTGCCAGCATGCGCGCCGCCTTTCTTGAGCTTTGAGACGAACCGTCCGAACCCTGATAACCTGTATCCTAGCGCAACACCCGCTTGCGGGGAAGCAAATGAACATGATGAGAATTGCTGTAAGGAGACCGGCTTTGGTGGTAGAGTTGGCCGCGAATTCGCAGGGCGCCAATCTGCACGAAACGAACGACACGGCGCCTGGCGTATTTCCGCAATCGCCTTGGGAGCAACTGACATGGATCTGCAAAAACTGTTCGCGAACCGCATCGGTGGCGCCGGATTTGGCGTTGCCAACGAAATTTACAAATTCGAGAAGATTAAACGCGCCAAGTCCGCGGCTCGCGCCGCCCGGCCGGAGGTCGAACTGCTCGATTTCGGCGTCGGGGAACCGGACCAGATGGCCCCGAAAATCATCCGTCAGGCCCTCAAAAAGGCCGTGGACGATCCCGCCAACCGCGGTTATGCCGACAACGGTCCGCGCGCCTTCAAACTGGCCGCCGCGGAATACATGAAGACCTTTTTCGGGGTCGGCGATTTGAATCCCGACACCGAGATCAACCACAGCATCGGCTCCAAGTCCGCGTTGGCGCTGCTGCCGCTGGGCTTCATCAACCCCGGCGATGTCGCGCTGGTCACCGTGCCGGGATATCCCGTGCTTGCCACGCACACGCGCTATCTTGGCGGCGAGGTGGTCCAGGTTCCGCTGCGCCGCGAAAATCATTTCTATCCCGATCTGGAAAAGATCGACCCGGCCATTGCTCAGCGCGCCAAGCTCTTTTACGTCAACTATCCCAACAATCCCACCGGCGCGGCGCCGTCGGAGGAGTTTTTCGACCGTCTGATCGCCTTCGCCCAGCGCTACAATCTGCTGATCGTGCAGGACGCCGCCTATGCGACGCTGGTCTATGGTCGCGAACCGCTTTCGATCCTGAGCCGGCCGGGCGGCCGCGAGTGCGCGATCGAGCTGCACTCGATGAGCAAGAGCTACAACATGACCGGCTGGCGGCTTGGTTTCGTGGCCGGGCCGGCGCGCATCGTGCAGGCCTTCGCCGAGATCAAGGACAACCTTGATTCCGGTCAGTTCAAGGCCATCCAGGCCGCCGCCTGCGCGGGCATCGCCGACCGCAAGCTGGCTGACCACATTCGCGTACACTACCAGCGCCGGCTGAAAAAAATCGTGGCCGCGCTCAAGCGCGTGGGCTTCAAAGTGCGCATGCCCGGCGGCACATTTTATCTCTATGTGCCGGCCCCCAAGGCCGCTGGCCTGGTCGAGTTCAAAACGGCCGAGGATGCCTCCCAGCATCTGATCCGTGAAAGTTCGATCTCAACCGTGCCGTGGGACGACAGTGGCGCCTTCCTGCGCTTCTCAGCCACCTTCGAGTCGCGCGACAAAAAAGACGACGACCGCGTGATCGCCGAGATGGAAGCGCGTCTAATGCGCGCGAACCTAAGGTTTTCCTAACACCTAACACCTAACACCTAACACCTAACACCTAACACCTAACACCTAACACCTAACAACCATCTTCAGCCCAGCCGTCCGCGGTAGTCCTCATAGCCGAAACGGCGCAGCACCTCGATGCGTCCGGTTTCCGCGCGGCGCACGCAAATGGCCGGCAGGTTGACGCCGTTGAACATCGTGGTCTTGACCATCGTATAGTGGGCCATGTCGAGAAACACCAGGCGCATGCCGGGCTGCAGCGGAGCGGGGAAGGAATAGTCGCCGATCACGTCGCCCGCCAGGCAGGTCATGCCGCCCAGGCGATAGGTGTGCGGAAATTCCCCCGGCGCGCCGGCGCCGGCGATTTGCGGGCGATAGGGCATTTCCAGAACGTCGGGCATGTGCGCGGCGGCCGAGGTGTCGAGGATCGCGATGTCCATGGCGTTGTGTACGATGTCGAGCACGGAGGCCACGAGCGTGCCCGCGTTCAGCGCCACGGCTTCGCCGGGCTCCAGATAGACCGGGATTGGATAGCGCTTCCTGAAATCGCCGATGATGCGGCAGAGGCGGTCGAGATCGTAGCCGGGGCGGGTAATATGGTGGCCGCCGCCGAAATTTACCCACTGCATCCGCGGCAGCCACGCGCCGAACTGGCGTTCGACGGCGGCCAGCGTCCGTTCCAGCGCGTCGGCGCCAAGTTCGCAGAGATTATGCACATGCAGCCCCGTGATGCCGTCCAGGTTGCGGCCGCTGAATTCTTCCACCGGGATTCCCAGTCGCGAACCCGGCGCGCTGGGATCGTAGAGCGGGGTTTTAACCTCCGACTGGCGCGCGTTGACGCGCACCCCGCACAAAACCGGGTGCGGTGCGCGGGCCACGCGGTCCTTGAAGCGGTCCCACTGGCTAAAGGAGTTGAAGACCAGGTGGTCGGCATAGCCCAGCAGCGCGTCGAACTCGTCGTCGCGGAAGGCCGGAGCGTAGGCGTGAAGCTCGCCGCCGAACTCTTCCGACGCCAGGCGGGCCTCGTGGAGCGAACTGGCCGCCGCGCCGTGCAGCACGCGCCGGATGCCGGGAAAAAGCGGCCACATGGCGAAGCCCTTCAGCGCCAGCAGCACCCGGGCGCCCGTGCGACGCTGGACCTCGTCGAGAATCGCAAGGTTGGCGTTCAGCCGCGCCTCGTCCACCACGAAACTGGGGGAGGGGCACTGCGCCGGGTCCAGCTCCGCGGCCGCGGAAACTTCCGCCTGCGCTGTCTGTTTCAGGACGGTCATGAAAGCTTTTCCAAGGCGGCCGTGTCCACTTCAACCGGAACAGCCTGACCGATCAATTCGATGTTCAACACCACCCGGGTCTGGCCGCGCACAACCTGAACCACGCCCTCAATGCCTTGGAAGGGGCCAGCCCGGATGCGTACGCGCTGACCGGTCTGGAAGGCCTCGCAGGCGCCCAGCGTCGGGTCCACCTCCAGCGCCTTGCGCACCTGGTCGAGTTGGGCCAGAAAGCCCTCCTGATTCACCACATCCAGCACGCGCACCACCTGGTTGGTCTTGAGCACCAAGACCTGTTGTTCCCTGGTGAAGGCGGCGAACAGATAACCCGGAAAGACCGGCTTGCTCACCGTGACCTTGCGGCGCTGGTAGATCTTGGTCTCCTCGCGAAGCGGCAAAAACGATTCCAATCCCAAGTATCCGCCAACCTGCGCCGCCAGCTTTTTCTCGCAACGGGGCTTGACGTGCAGCACATGCCAGGGAATTGGAACGACGTCCGACATTAACCGTGGAAGGCCGGGGGGGGGGTAAATCTGGAGCGCGCTACAGCGTTGCCGCGGCGCGTTTGGCTTCCGGGCTGGCAGGATATTGCTGCGCCAATTTTTTGCGGAAAAGATCGGCGCGCGGATCGCGCAAATCCTCCAGCACTGTTACGGCGCCCGCCAGTGCGGCCGGCTGGAACTCCTTCAGGTCTTCGTAGAGCGTGACCACGCGCAGGTAATCGAGCAGAGCGTCCTCGCGCTGGCCGCCCATCTGGCTTGCGTCGGCCTTCGTCAGGCGTCCGGCGCAGGCGAAAGCCCGGTTGGAGGATGCCACAGCTTCGTCCAGCGCCTTGTTGAGGGTTGCTTCGCGCTTGAGCGCCAGCAACGACTGCCAATAACGGCGCCGGTTCTCCAGCGGAATGTCGGAGGGGGCGGATTCCTTTATCTGATCCTCCAGCATACTGGCGGCCTTGGCGAAGTTCTTGTTCGCGAAATATGCCTCCGCCAGGTAGCCGCTGGCCTCCTGCTCGATCTTGGTCATCTTGTAAGTGGCGATCAGGGGCTCCAGGATGGTTATGGCTTCGGCGCCCTTGTCTGTTTCGATCAACTGAATGGCCTTGTCCAGGTCGGCGGGACGGTCAACTTGAATGTCGGCGACTTCGGCCTTGGGAACCGGAATGATCCCCTGGCCGGTATCGACGCGGTATTCCTTTGTGCTGGACCGCCATTCGATCGAACGAAACTCCATGACCTTGCCGTTGGCAAGCGTCAACTTGTTGACGGCCAGCGCCGTTGACGGCCAGCCGAACCCAAGCAGCAGCAACGCCCCGGCGGCGGCGAATGTGGACGGACTAACAAAGCGTGAAGTTTTCACAATAGTATCTCTCTTTAACATGAACGCTATGGTTTCGCGACCGGTTTTGCGGTTGGTATTGCGACCGGCGCCGTGGTTTCCTGGCCGCCTGCGACGCCGACACCGCGGGCGCGCAGTTCGGAACGCCACGTTCTGGCGCGATCCGCCTGCGGGCCGTCAGGGAACATGCGGAGATAGGACTCGCAGTCTTCCATGGCGTCGTTAAGCCGGTTCAATTCGCGCAGCAACGGGACCACCCGCAGGAAGGCGGTGTCAATATAGGTCGCCGTTTTTGCGCGATTCGGATCGGTCAGCAACAGCACCCGCTGATAGGAAGCTATCGCCTCCTGCTTGAGCCCCTGCTGAAGTTGCAGTGCGCCGGTTTCGATTTCGGCGCGCACCTTCATATCGGGATCCTTCGTGAAACGCCGGGCCTGGTTGAGCGCGCGGGAGGCCTTGGTGAAACTGGCCGCGCGCTCCTTCTCGGGTTGCGTGGCGGCGAGCGCGGCATAGGCGCGGCTGAGCTGGAAATTGCCTTCCACCAGGAAGAACGAGTTCGAATATTTCTGGAACAACTGTTCCAGGGAGCGGGCGGCTTCCACGTAATTGCTCTGCGCCATCTGCGACTGGCTCTGGCCCATCATGGAGGTTTCCCAGACCGAACGCGCGGCGCTATTGGTGTCGGACGCCGACAACGCGGCCGCCTGCTGATAGGCGCGCGCCGCCGTCGGCGACTGCCCGATCTTCTGCATCTCGTCGCCGACCATCATGAATTGTGCAGCGGTGTAAGTCTTGGGATTGGTGAACATTTCCTCGAAAACCTTGACGGCGTCGTCCGCCCGGCCCAGGTTCAACAGGCTCTGGCCGCGGGCGAAGACAATGTTTTTCGCCTGGGGTGCGTCGGGGAAGTCGCGTTTGAGTTGCACATAGGCGGTATTGGCCTCGGCGGGCTTACCCAGCAGGAAATAGAGCGTGCCCACGCTGCTGAGGGCGACCGGACCCATCTCCGTTTTTGGAAACTGCTTGAGCAGTTGCTGGAAACTTTCGATCGCCTGGGTGCGGAAGGCGTTCAATTCGGCGGCCGGTTCACGCAGCGCGGCATAGGTGTTGCCCTTCCAGAACAAGGCCCGCTCGAGGCTCTTCTGGTTGCGAGCGGTTTCGTCCAGCGTGCGGTTGAGTTTGGCGCCGCCTTCGGCGAGCACCTTGATCACGCCGGAATATTCCTCGATCGCCGCCGGCATCTGCCCGGCCAGGCGGTAGGCATCGGCCAGGCGCATGCGTCCGGCAATCTGATCGGCGCCGGGTGAAACTTCCGCTATGTAGAGCTTCAGGATCGGAATGGCGTTGGTCGGTTGCTCGAGCCTGATGTAGACGGCGGACAATTGGTTGAGCGACTCGACGTAGGCCCGTTCGCGCGGGTATTGCTCGACCACCTGTTTGTAGTAGGGCAGCGCCTCGGCATACTGCTCATCGCGCACGCGGGCGCTGCCGAGATTGTAAAGCGTCGCGGACGCCCGCGCATGGGTGGGAAAGTAGCGCATGAACAGACCGTAGACCTGTCCGGCATGCAGTTTGTCCTTGCGCTCGTCGTAAAGACTGGCGGCGTCCAGCAGCGCCGATCCGGCTTCATTGCTCAAATTCGTGCGGCTGTGGCAGCTTTCGGCCAGCAGTTCCGTGACCGCGCGCGCGTAGGTGTCGTCGTTCTGCTCGATGTAACAACGCGCCAGTTTGCCCAGCGCGCCGGGCATGCCGGCCTGGGAGGGGTAACTGTTCAGCAGGTCGAGATAAAGCTTGGCGGCGGAGGCATAGTTCTGGTCATTGTACATCTGATACGCTTCTTTAACCTGCGCGTCCAGCATCGGAGCCAGGTCCACCGCGGGCCGCTTGACGTTGAGCCCCTTGGATTGGCAGTACTCGACGAGGGCGTCCATGCGGCGTCCGGCTTCGGGGGACCAGCGGCTGGCGAGATACTTGGTGTAAACCACATAGTAATGCTTGAGGGCCGCGGTCAGCAGCTTGATGCCGGCTTCCTTGTTGCCGGCGTCGAACTCCTTGCGGCCGTCATCGTCGTTGAGTTCTCCGAGCAGGAAGCGGCATTCGGCCATCGGGCTGTACTTGAGCGAAATCTTCTCTTCGCGCAGCTGGGTGTCGATCTCCTGGAGCATCGGCAGGTAGCCGTCGATCAACACGCGCGCGCCGGCACGATTGCCTTCCGCGAGCTTGATCGTCGACAGAACCAGCACCGTCCGTCCGAAGAACAGGTCCGTGCCGCCGAACTGGATGTCGTTGCAGAGTTTGCGCGCCTCGTCGAATGCCGCCTTCTGCGCCGCGCCGTTGGTGGCCGCCCCGGACTTGACCCGCAGATCGGCCAGCTCGGTTTTGGCCAGGCGCTCAGTGTCGCGGTCGGGCTTACCCAACAGCAGGTAACGGTAGGCCTGGATGGCGCCCGTCGTGTCGCCCTTGAGCTGCAGCATCTGGGCGTAATCGTAGGCGGCATCCGCATAGAGCTTGGCCATGCTGGCCGGCGGTCCATTGGTGTGTTGCAGGAAAAACGCGTCGTAGATTTTTCGCGCCTGGGGCATCTTGCTGGCGCCGTAATAGGCCCGGCCCAGGGCCAGATTCATGGTCGTCGTTTCGGGGGCGTTGGCCGGCATGGCGTCGATCAACTGCTTGGCCTTGTCGAACTGGCCGCGCGAGGTAAGGATTTCGATCTGAACGGCGACGGCGCGCCCCTTGGCGTCGGGGAACTTGGCGACCAGCCGGTCCATGACCTTCTGGGCGTAGTCGGGCATGCCCAATCCGACGAGTTTCGAAGCGAAGGTCACCTCGCTGTCGATCACGGTGTTATCGTCGGCCGCACGGGCCGTTCCCAGGGAGGCGGCGGCCAACAGCAGCACAACGGTCAGCCCCAACCTCGTCCGCACAGGCAAGTTTGATGTCAAATTCATGTCAACCTTATAGGCCGCTTCCGCGCTTTGCGCAATGGTTTTTCGCCAGTGCTCCGGGCGGCAGTGTTCGGGTTTCAAGAATGTGCAACTCTACCACATTCGCAAAGGTACCGACTCGTGTATTATTTACTCAGTGACGCGCATCGCGATCCAACACGCGCAGCGGCAGCTCTTCACGGCCTCCGCGGGCGTAAGGCGGGGGCGAGACGACCACACGGTCCACGCCGTCGGGCGGTTCGGCGCCCGGCGTCCATGGATTGTTCCATTGCTGGGCCCGGCGCAGTTCGTCGGCCTGCACCGAGCGATACTCCTGTCCCGCCACGAGATAGAGGAAGACGGCGATCACCAGCAGCATCCAGTCCGTATGCTCCCTGCCCATGACCGCCCAGACGCCAAAGCCCGCGGCCGACAGGCGGCCCAAGCGGCTCGCCCAGCGTGTCGCGCGCAAGCGCCCCAGCCACGGCGTCAGGGCCGCGCGGAAAACCCGGCCGCCGTCCATTGGAAAGGCCGGCAGCAGGTTGAAGAGCAACAGAACCAGATTGGCGTAGCCCGTGAATTTAAGCAATACCGCGCAATATTGCAGCCAGACGGGTGCGCCGGGTGTTACCGGCCATGCCCAAGTCACGCCCAGGCAACCCGCCGCCAGCAGCAAACTAACCGCCGGCCCGGCGACGGCCACCAAAAACTCATATAGCGGCCGGCGCGGCATGGACTCCAATTGCGCCACACCGCCGAAGGGCAGCAACAGAATCTCTCGCACGCGGCAGCCAAAGGCGCGCGCCACCAGCGAATGGCCGAGTTCGTGCAGGGCGATGCTCGCAAAAATCAGCGACAACAGCGCCAGGCCGGCCCCCAGCGGTAAACCCTGGTAACGTACGATCAAAGGCGCAAACAAGATCAGGGTGATATGCACCCGAATCGGTATGCCGAACAACTTGGCGATACGGAAGGAAAACATTATTTATTCCCCGCCGTTTCCAGCGCGATCAGCGCATAGGCGGTGACCAGCACGCGGTCGTTTTCCCAAAAACGCGCGTTTTCGTTGACCCAGTAATCGCCCGCCGGGGCGTGTTTCTGCAGCGCGGCCAGCTTGGCCGACAAAGCGGTGCGCCAGCTGACCGGACCGTTGGGCGTGGGAATCGCGTTGGCGCCGTAAGCATCCAGGCATTTGGCCAGTGTTTGCGCGAAATAATAGTAGCCCTGCTGACCCAGCCCCGGGTTCTCGTCCAGCGACCAGTGCCGGGCGGCCCAGTCGAAAGCCGATCGCACACGCGGATCGTCGCGCTTGACCTCGGCGTAGATCAGGCTCATCAGTCCGGCATAGGTCATCGATCCGTAGGCGCGTAGAATCACCTTGCCCGCCGCGTTGGTGGTCGAGGCGGCCTTGCTTTCGCCGGGCCGGTAAAAAAATCCGCCCGCTTCTTCGCTGCCCGCCGTGGCGTCGTTCTGACAACGAGACACGAAACGCTGCACCGCATCCCAGTCCAGGTCCACCTTGACCTCGCCGGCCGGCCGCCGATCCTCCGCGGACTGCGTGCGGCGCATGGCCTCGTAGGCGATCCAGGAATTACTCAGATCGGCATATTCCCGCCCCGAGCCGGAATCGTAACCCATGCCGCCGGCGTAAAGATCGTCGCCGCGATGCTGGTCGGCCGCCACGAAACGGCGCGCCCGCAGCACGATCGGACGCCATGCCGGATCGCCCGTGGCGTGCAGCGCGGCCATGCAGATCGCGGTGTTGTAATTGATCATCGCGCCGCCCTTGCCGGGGATCTTGCGATAGATGCCGCCGTCGGGTTGCACGCAGGCGCCCAGGTAGGCCGTGGCGCGCGCGACGATCGCGGTCTTCATCGGATGCGAGCCGTGCAGGAAGGCTTCCAGCGCCAGCGCCGTGATGGCGGGAAAGTCGTCGTTGGACCAGGCGCCGTTGGGCTTTTGTTGCGCTGCCAGCCAGTCCAACCCCCTGCGAATTGCCGCCGGCGCGTCATTCGACACCGCGGGCGGATCGGCGGCCAGCACGGCGCCTCCCGCCAACATCAGCGCCCCAGTCATAATTATAAACGAATGGATTTGCGGAACGTTTTTCATGTTTGCCTCTCTTGTTAATACGATACGAATTGCGGATGATTGTACAAACGCCCATGCGAACGAAAAAGTTCAGCGACCAGACAACGGTTCTGCGCGCATGGCGTGTACATAACCTTCGCTTCCATACTGAAGGATCGCTTGATCGGCGGTGAGAAGGGTGGCCTCGGATTCGCGGGCGGTGGCGACGAGCATGCGGTCGGCGGGGTCGCCGTGAAACACACCCGGCAACCGGGTGCTGGAGATGGCGATGCGGGGGGTGATTTCCGCCAGCCGGATACCCGGCGCGGCGAGCGCCTCAAGAATCCAACCCTCGCAATCCGCCGCCAGGGTCAGTCGTCCCTTGGCCTCCAACATCGCGACTTCCCATACCGAGATGACCGAAACGCGCAGTCGCCCATCCGGAACGGCCGTTTCCAACATCCGGCGATTGGCGCTGCCCAAGCGGTTGTCCCCCAGCATCAGCCACACCCACACATGGGTATCCAGCAGAACCGGTCGCGTCATCGCTGCGCCTCCCACGCCTCGCCGGTGGGGGCGACGATGTCACCCGTGATCTTCCCCTTCCCGCGAAGATAGCCGAACAGCCGACGATTCAGAGTCGTCGCAACCGGCACCAGTCTGGCCACCGCCTTGCCCCGCTTGGTGACCGTAATCGTTTCACGCTTCTCCGCCACACGATCCATCAACTTCAAACACTGCGCCTTGAACAAGCCTGCCGCGACATCCATAACCACCTCCCGCGAACGCTGTATCGGGTAATATGACCATGGACATGTGACCATAGACGCTCTTGATTGTCAAGTCGTGTTCGCGCCGTTGTCGCCGTGCCCGCCGATCCTGAAGCGTTTGGAAATCATGCCTTCACTAACTCCCCGCTCACTACTCGCTTACAGGTGGCGGAGCATCTGCAGGATAATGGGGCCGAGCAGGATCAGAAAGACGGCTGGAAAAATGAAGGCGACGAGCGGCAGGAGCAGTTTGACGGGCGCCTCGTTGGCCAGTTTTTCGGCGCGCTCGAAACGGCGCTGGCGCATCTGGTCGGACTGGATGCGCAGGATTTGCGCGATCCCGACGCCCAGCTCGTCGGCCTGTATCAGGGCGCTGACCACGGTGCGGACGTCCGCCTGATCGACCCGCTTGGCCATGTCGCCCAGCGCCAGGCGGCGGGTCTTGCCAAGCTGAATCTCGCGGATCACCTGCAGCATCTCCTCGCCGAGTTCGTCCGTCTGGCGGCGGGTGGTGATGCGCTGCATGGCGGTCATGAAATCGAGTCCGGCCTCGACCGAAAGCGTCAGCAGATCCAATACGAAGGGCAGGGCGCGCTGGATGTTGTGCTGTCGGCGGCGCAGGGCGCTGCGCAACCAGAGTCCCGGCCAGGCGAAATATAACAGTAGGATCAGCAGGGTTGCCGAACCTGTCTGGCGGGCCATCACGGCGCCCGTCTGTCCCGGCGCCAGGGCCACGAGCATCCAGATCAACACGCTCAGCAGCAGGCCGGGAATCAGCGGCAGCAGAATACGCAGCGACCAAAACTCCACCGGGCTGAGCAGTCCCTGGAAACCGGCCGCCACGAGGCGTGCTTCGGTCAGACTCAGGGTGGCCGCGAAGGAGGGACGGCGGAAGAGCGGCGCCACATGAACGGAGAGCGGCAGCAGCAGACGGAAGAGCAACGGCAGGCGGCGTTCCTGCCGGCGGCCGTCGGCGAGCGTGATGTAAGTGACCTGCCCCAGCACGCCCAGGCTGTACCATGCCACGCCGGCGGCGAAAACCGACCAGAGCGCGCAAAGCGCGATGGTGTAGGAAAATTCGGCGGCGGTCATACGTCAATCCTCACGATCTTGCGGATCAAAAGACCGCCGAAACCCACCAGCAGCAGGACCGCGACGCAGATTGTGACGCCCATGGTCGAATGGAAGAAGGATGTCATCATGCGCGCGTCGAGCAGGCTCATGGCGGCAGCCAGCAGAAAGGGCATGGCGCCGACGACGATGCCCTGCAGGCGGCCTTGCGCGGTGAGCGTGCGGATGCGGCGCTCGACACGCATGCGCTCGCGGATGGTATGGGCGATCTTGTCGAAGACCTCCGTCAGATTGCCGCCGGTCTGGCGCGCCGTTTCGATGGCCGCGACCATCAGCATCAGGTCCTGACTGCCGACTCGGGCTTCGAGATTGTTCATGGCTTCGGACATGTTCAGTCCGACGCGCGTCTCGTGCAGGAAAACGCCGAACTCCTGGGAAATCGGCGCGCGGTTCTCGCGGGCGATGGTCTCGAAAGCCTGCTGGATGCTGAAGCCGGCGCGCAGGGCGTTGCTCATGGTATTTAGCGTGTCCACCAGTTGTTCGTTGAACTGGCTGAGGCGGCGGCGGCGCATGACGGTCAGAATCAGCGACGGCAGTTGCCAGCCTCCCCAGGCGAAGAGCGTGGCCACGAGCAGGCCGCGGATGACGGTGTCCAGCGTGAAACCGCCCGCCAGTCCGAAACCGATCACGCCGCAGGTGGCGGAGAGGGCCGTGGCCAGTTCCAGGATGCGCCGCGGCGGAATGAAGAGGAACATGTCCTCCAGCCTTTCCGCGGCGGCCGAGGTGTAGGCATTGGAATATTCCTCCGCGCCGGCCTGCAGGGCGCGCAGCATGAACCAAACCACGCCCGCGGCGCCGGCGGCGGCCAGCAGCGGAATCAGCCAGGGCAGGAGCAGTTCGATCATGACCCGCCGCCTCCCGACTGGGGATCGAATATCGCCTGGTTGACCGCGATGCCCTTGGTGCGAAGTTCTTCCATGAAGGTGGGCACGGCGCCGGTCGGACGGAAACGGCCAAGGATGCGGCCGTCCACGGCGACGCCCGTGCGCGCGAACCCGTAGAGTTCCTGCATGGTGATCATTTCGCCTTCGAGCCCGACGATTTCCGAAATGGCGGTCACCTTGCGCGTGCCGTCGCTGAAACGCGCCTCGTGGACGATGATGTCCACGGCCGAGGCGATCTGTTCGCGGATGGCGCGCAGGGGCAGGTCCATGCCCGCCATCAGCACCAGGGTTTCGAGACGCGAAATCACGTCGCGCGGAGAATTGGCGTGGATCGTGGTGAGCGATCCGTCATGGCCGGTGTTCATGGCCTGCAGCATGTCGAGCGCTTCGCCGCCGCGGCATTCGCCGACGACGATGCGGTCGGGGCGCATGCGCAGCGAGTTGCGCACGAGGTCGCGGATGGTGACGGCGCCCTTGCCCTCGATGTTCGGCATGCGGGCTTCGAGGCTGATGACATGCGGCTGCTTGAGGCGCAATTCGGCGGCATCCTCGATCGTGACGATGCGCTCTTCCTCGGGCAGGTAGCGGCTGATCACGTTGAGCAGCGTGGTTTTGCCGGAACCAGTACCGCCGGAAATGACCAGGTTTTTGCGGGCCCGCACGCAGGCGTTCAGGAAATCGGCCATGTCGTGCGTCCAGGTGCCCATGCGGATCAGGTCTTCCTCGGTGAACGGCACGCGCGCGAACTTGCGGATGGTGATGCTCGGGCCGGTCAGGGAGAGCGGGTGGATGATGGCGTTGACGCGCGAGCCGTCGCGCAGGCGGGCGTCCACGAAGGGCTGGCTTTCGTCAATGCGCCGGCCGAGGGGCGAGACAATGCGCTCGATGATGGCCATCACGGAACGGTCGTCGAGAAACACGCGGTCGGTGAGCTCGATCCGCCCGTGGCGTTCGATATAGATGCGGTTGGGCCCGTTGACCATGATCTCGTTGACATCGTCGTCGGCCAGCAGGTCTTCCAGCGGACCGAGGCCGACGGCTTCGTCGTAGATTTCCTTGATCAGCGCCTGCACCTGGATTTCGGGAGGCAGACGCCGGCTGACTTCGCCCACGATGGTTTCGACGGTGTGCAGTACGCGCTTGTGCAGTTCGCGTTCGTCCACCTGGGTGGCGGTGAGGCGCTTGATGTCGAGCCGCGTCAGCAGTTCCCGGTGAATCTGCCGCTTGATCGTCTGCTTTTGCGCCATGACGCGCAGGTCGGGCGCGGGCGCGGGCGCGGGAACGGGGTCGGGCGCGGGAACGGGAACGGTCGGGACGGAGCCCGACCCTCCAGAAGACTGGGGAACCGTTTTGTTTTCACCAACGGAGGGAGGACCTTCGTGTCGTCCGCCGGAATCCGGCAAAAGGCTCGATGGCGCGGCCACGGCGGGCGCGGGTGGCGCGGCGGGCGGCGCCGTTTCCTCTTCCGGCGGCGGCGGCGCGGTGAAAAGCGTCAGGCGGCAGGGGCCGATGCGCACCGGCTGGCCCGGCGGCAAGGAGACGCGGCCGGTGATGGCGCATTCGTCGAGATAGGTGCCGCCGGGGGTATCGAGGTCTTCGATCCAGGCGCCGGTGGCGCGCAGGGTGAGAATGGCGTGGCGGCCCGAGATGCCGCGGCCCATGAGCGCGATGCGATTCTCCGGATCGGCCCCGACGGAGTAAATCCCCGGGTCGAGTTCGCGTACGGCGGCGGGGCCGTCTGTCAGGTGCAATCGAAGATACCAGGGCATGGTGGTCGAAATTCCGGACAATCCGCGGCGCGCGGCCTAGAGCGTCCGGCCTTTCTGACGGATGGTGATTTGCCGGTACTGGTTCAAAACGGGCAGCATTTTTTGCACCTGGTCGAAGTTCAGCGACGGCAGTTCGTTTTCGTAACTGACGTCGCTTGGGTTGCGCAGCGCCAGCGTGAGGCGGCCCTTCATGGTCTCGGTGAAGACCAGCAGTTCGGCCTCGCGGGGGGTGATCTCGAAGGTAACCATGCTGTAGCCGCTGGCGGCATTGCGATCGGCGCTCTCGCCCAGGCGGGCGGTGCGCTGGCCGACGGCGAGGACCGTCACGTCCTGCAGCAGCGTGAGGGTGATCGCCTCCAGGTCGGCCTCGGTCTTGCCGGGCAGGTAGAAGGTGCCCAGCACATCCACCCGGTCGTTGGGCTGCACCAGCCCGCTGACGGCGGCGGCGCCGCTGACGTTGATCGAGAGCGCGCGCATCTTGGGCGTGACGATCGCGCCCAGCCCGCCGCCGGCGCGGTAGGGCACGTCCACATCGGACCAGAAGAGCGTATTGCCCTTTTCGATGGAGTATTTCAGCTTCTTGCCGATGATCTGGTCCACGTCGTCCGGCAGAACCGTATTCTTGCTGACATCGTGGTCCAGCGATTGTTTTTCGGCCAGGTCTTCGCGCCGCAGCACGGTGTTGACCGGCAGATCGCGCAACGACGCGATCACGCGCACCATGTGAACCCCCGCGAAAAGGCGTTCGCGCTCCCTGTCGAGCTGGGAGGCCTTGGCGGCGAAATACTGCCGCGTGAGCAGGAAGGCGATCAGTCCGGCGATCAGCGAAAAAATCAAAACGGTCTTCTGTTTCATATTTTTACTCCGTCCCCCGCGTCAGCACCGCAATGCGGCTGCCGCTCCCCTGGGGATCCATCTGCGCAAACACACAGCATAACAGACGGCCGCGCCGCGAGAGCAGCACACCGGCCGCGCCGCCTCCGGCGCCGGGTCCAGCCGGCGCCCAGCCGGCGCGGTCAAGTTCCACGGCGTAAAACGCCAGCACCGCCGACGGCGATGCCGTGGTCTGCGCGGTCGCCAGCGTGGACCCCGAAGAACGATTGCTCATATAGCATAAGGACTGTGCGCCGGGAAAGACCGGAATGCCGGCGGGCGCGGCGCGGGGTGGGGCGCCGGCGGGTATTTCGGCGGCTGGCTGATCCACGGCCAGCAGCATGGCCGAGCCGCCGGGGGGCGTCAGCGCCAGCAACATGCGGCGGCGATCGCCGGACACAGTGTCCGTACGTTCAACCCCGTCGCCGGCATAATGCTCGACCACCCGCCCGAGACTTTCGGCGGTCTGCCTGAGATGCTGCCGCAATGCCACCGCGGCGGCGCCATCCAGGGCCAGGGCCGCGACGCTGGCGGCGGCGCCGTTGACTTCGACGACAGCGCTGTAAAGCAGACGCCCGGGTAGACGGCGCAGCCAGTCTTCCGTCCCGTCGCCGCGGCCAAGGCGTTGAAAGACGCTGGCCGTGACCGGAGCGACAGCCAGCAGCGCGGCCGCAAACAGCGCTGCCGCCAGCATGAGAATCGAGGAGCGCGTGTGTTTCAAGGCAAACCCTCGATCCTGGTCATGAAGACATCGGAATGCACGTCAATGGAATTGGTGCCGTAAACCAGATCGCGCATGATCGGATAGAGGTTGGTTGCGTAAGTCTGTTGTCCATGAACCAGGTCCAAGGCGGTCGGATCGGTGTCCAAATTGTTGATGGAATTGTGGGGCCTGACGCCCTCTAGCGGAATCAATTTGGCATAGGCCAGCACATGGCCCTGAAAGTTGCCCACGGCGGCCGTGTCAAACGCGTCGTCGCGGGTATATCGGCGGCCGTCCGGTCCGGGTGTGCAATCGAGAATGTAGTGGGCATCGGGCGTGGCGGCGCCGAAGAACATGCGGTTGGCGGCATCGCTGCGCGCTTCGATCATGGTGCGTGTGTGCAAACGGTTGAGTCCGCCGATTTGCAGCAAACCGGCAAAGACGATCAACATCACGACCAGGCCGACGACCAGTTCGATGATGGCCTGGCCGTGCCGGGAGTCGGAGGTCGGAGGTCGGAGGTCGGAGGTCAGAAGTCGGAGGTCGGAGGTCGGAAGGCGGAGGGCGGAAGGTGGAAGGCGGAGGTCAGAGGTCGGACGATTGATGCCGATCTCCGATCTCCGACCTCCGACCTCTGACTTCCGACTTCTGACTTCTGACTTCATATTAATGTCCACGATGCGTGCCCCCGCCCGGTCCGCCGCCGCCGCCGGTAAGCTGGCATTTTGCGGCGTTTCCCGGTTGCGCCAGCCACTGGATCCCTGTTCCGCGAAAGAGCGGGTCTTCCCAACGTACCAGTTGGCGGCAGTAAAAGCAGCTCGTATTGAGCAAGCCCGGGCCGTACTGCGCGTAGCCGGAATGGTACCCTTGATAGTCGGTCCAGCCCGTGAGGTGTTTTTCGATGTGTTCGCGCCAGGCGATGTTGAAGGCGCCGCCTTCGGGCGCCGTGGAGACATCCACGGGGAAAAGACGCACCTCGGAGAAAACCGGCAGCACGAGGCTGAGCGTGTCGGGGCGTTCGAGCATGGCCTGGTCGTTGGTCATGCAGCCGAAGGCCTTCGCCGCCGCGGTCCAGGTGATGGCGGCATTGGAGACGCTGGGCGTCAGGCGGTCGAATTCCGTCTGGATGCGAACGACGGAGTCGGCCCCAAGATAATTGTACTGCGGCTTGATCGAGCCCTTGGCCGGGAATATTTCGCCGTCGGCGGGCGAGAATCCGGACCACGCGGTCCATGCGCCCGGATCGAACCAGAACCAGGCGGCAGTCAGCGTTTGGTTGGTGATGACGGATTCCCTGACGCCGCTGGGACGGCGCTCGTCAAGCGCAACATTGATGGCATCGATGGTGCCGTCTGCTTTTGAGACGGTGCCGCTGGCGCAAGCCAGGCCGAGTCCGAAGTATTCGCAATTAACCGGATGGTTGAGCGTGACTTGCGGCGGCAACGGCGGCCAGGAATGGTAATTCTGATAGGTCCGCAAAAGAGTCATGGCGTGGTGTAGAAACCAGCACCAGTCGGCACTGGCGACGGCGTTGTAAAAATCCAGGCGCAACAGCATGTGGCCGCCGGTGAAGTCCGTGTAGTAGCGCGCGTTGTCGGGCGCCGCCGCCACGCCGTCGTTTGCAACCATCTCGATCATGTC
Organism: uncultured bacterium; assembly: GCA_903925685.1. GTDB lineage: Bacteria > Verrucomicrobiota > Kiritimatiellia > CAIKKV01 > CAIYGI01 > CAIYGI01. Next base: position 2,004 of record CAIYGI010000096.1, on the reverse strand, counting down.
GGCATAGTCGCGCCAGGCGCCTATCCACGGCTCGGGGAAAAGCAACTGGCCGCTGTTCGGATCGGTTTTCGATGGATATTCCGTGCGCACGACCTGGGCATGCTCTAGTAGTATTCTTTTGAAGTCCGGATTGTCGAAAATGCCGTTGTTTTTGGCGGCCTGCTGGGCGGCGACGAGGCCGGCCATGGGCCCGACGAAGTTCAAACGTTTCTGAAGTTCCGTCAGCGTGTTGACGGTGTCGGGGTCGTTGCGGCTGACGGCGACGGCCTTGAGCACGTTGAGGTCGCCGATCAGGTTGAGCGTGGCGCCCTGCCAGCGCGCGGCGGCCAGCGCGGCGCTGTCGCCGGCGTTCTGGCTGACGAACTTGGCGAAGATGGTCCGGTGCAAATCGGCATTGAAGAGCACCAGCAAGGCGCCGATGACCAGGGCGAAGATGATGAAGATCATCGTCTGCCCGCGGCGTGCGCTGCGGCTCGCGCGCGGCGTTGCGGCTCGCGAGGACGCTCGCCCTCCCATGGAATCATCTCGTGAGTCACAATAACCCGCCAGGGAGGGCGAGCGTCCTCGCGAGCCGTTCGTGTTATGGTCCATAGCCCTCGTTCATATAGAGCGGATAGTGGCTTTCGATGTAGGCTTCGCCCTCCAGCGGCAGAGTGTCGCCACTGTAGAAGGCCTGGCTGAACGGGAAGCCGCGCAGATCGTAGGTCTGGCTTAGATGTTCACGGATCAACCCACCGACCAGCGTTGATACTGGGAGGCCGACGGAATCCCAGTGGTCGTAGTCGAGGATGCCCGTCAGGCGACCGGCGTTCTCGCCGCCAAGGTAAAGCGGGATGCGGGCCAGTTCGGCATCGGATTGCGCGGCTGGCCCGCCGATGATGACGGGATTGATCAAACGTCCGGCGTTCGGAATAGCCCCCACGCGGACGATTTTCTGCACCATGAAACTATTGAACCCAACCGTTTCCGCACGCGCGCCGCGGGCGGCGGCGTAGTCCAGAATCTCCTGCGCGGCGAAAAGCTGCGAAATTTCGAACAAACCGAAGAGCACGAGGCAGACCAGGGCCAGAACCAGCGAGGATTCGATGATCGCCTGTCCGCGCCGGACCTGCCGGACTTGAGCCGGCGGGCGATTAGACTGGTTTAGGCAGCGCCACATGCGTCCTCCGTTCGGTAAGCAGTGAACAGTAAATAGTGAACAGTAAACAGTGGGGAGCGCGTCGTCTTGGACCATTCACGCCACGCTCGCTTGCACCACGCTCGGCAGCCTCGACGAGGCCCCGCCAATGCTTTCCACTGTAACTGACCGATTACGAACGGTGAACAGTCTAACGCGGCGAAGAGTCGACCACTGTTCACTGTTTACTCTTCGCTCTTCGCAGTCCACTCTTCGCTCACAAACAACCCGGCGCGCCCGCTTACTTGAGGGCCTTCAGATAGTCTTCCGACTTGGTCGAATTGTCCGTGCCGGCTGTGTTGCTGAGTGACTTGACGGCGCCGCCAAGTTTTTCGCGGATCGTGTCGCCAAAGATGCCGAAGATCGTGAGGGCCGCCAATGCAACAACGGCGACAATAATGATGTACTCTACCATGCCCTGTCCGCGACGATTAATCTTCATGTGCGGTTCCTCTTTCGTGTGCAATTTATGGATATTCCGACCCCACCAAATTCAATATTCTGCCACCGTATTCTTTCAGGATGGGCATAAAAATAAACATAAAAAAGCCAAATGCCCACACCAACAACCCCGCCACGATCATGAATTCCGTCATGGCCTGACCTCGCCGTTTTCTAGCCTTTGACTGAACCATCATTCTTATCAGCGTACAACAGACCGCGGATATTGTCAAGAACTGAGTTTTGCCCCAAATCCGCGCGTAAGGGCCGTGACGCCCCCGGAGTGGGCGGAGCGAGCGTGAGGAGCGGGCAAGGAGGAGCGCAACGAGACGAACGGGGCTGGTTTCGTGGCGGATTTGGAGCGGGGAAGGGACACCGGGCACGAT